>CANCKM010000010.1 GCA_947378555.1 Microbacteriaceae bacterium | reverse complement strand
CGAGAAAGCGCACCATGCCGATGGCGGTGGCGAGCGCTGCAGAAACTCCCAATACGGCCGAGCCCGGATACTTTTCGGAACCCGTCACGAAACCAACCACTCCGCGCGAATACTTATCGTCGGTGACCGATGGCGGTCTTAGAAACTGCGAGAAACTGTCATGGCTCATGCCTACACGCTACCGATGTTTTGAGTCAAAACGGTGAGGCCGTGGCTTTATCGCCGATTGATGGCCGGGCACGCCTAGGCTTAGGCAATGCTCAAACTTCAAAAAGCTCGATTTGCGGTGTCTGCCTATTTTTTGTTCGGTGGCACCTCGATGAGCGTTTGGGCCGTGCACATTCCCCTGATTGAAAAAAACTTGGGCCTCAGCCATGCCGCCCTTGGGTCAACGCTTTTGCTGCTGGGGGCCGGAGCGTTCGTTTCGATGCAAATCATGGGCTGGATCATCGACCACTTCGGAAGTCGTTTGCCGACAATTCTTGGTGCAATCGCGACCTCGGTAGCCCTCGCTCTGCCTGGGCTCGCCGATAGCCTGCTGACTCTGGCGATAGCGCTTTTTGTGCTTGGCATGGCGGTTGGCGCGCTGGATGTTTCGATGAACGCCCACGCGGTGTTGGTTGAGAAGCTCTATGAACGTCCGATTTTTTCGGCATTCCACGCTTTCTGGTCGGCCGGTGGAATGGTTGGGGCAATCATCGGCGCTGCCACACTGGGTTTTTCTTTGCCAACTCAAACCACGATGCCGGCCACCGGCCTAGCACTTTTGGTTGCCAGCCTTGGGCTGGCGCCCTGGTTGATCAAGGATTCGGTGAACGGTGCGCTCGCGAAGAGCGAAGCTGACTCCAAGACCTCGGCAAAACCTTCTAACGCTTCGACCAACCGCAAATATCTGGGTCTGGTGTTCCTCATCGGTGCCATGAGTTTCGCCGCCGTGATTGCCGAAGGAAGCGCCGTGGATTGGTCAGCGGTGCAGTTGGCAAACTCGACCAGCGCGTCGCTGTCGGTGGCCGCCTGGGGGCTCGTAGCCTTCAGTTTGACCATGACTGCTGGGCGCTTATTCGGTGACGGTCTGGTCGCCAGATTCGGTCGCTACTTCGTTATTCAATGGGGCTCCTGGATCGGTGCCGCTGGCTTGACCATCGTGGCTTTCACCTCCGACACCACGATTGCCCTCGTGGGATGGGCGATCCTGGGCGCGGGAGTCTCATCCATCGTTCCGCAGCTTTTTGCCGCCTCAGCCGAGGTTGGCGAACCGAGTCATTCGGGTCGCAATATGGCCAAGGTGGTTGGTTTGACCTACGCTGGAATCCTGGCAGGCCCGGCAATCATAGGTTGGCTCACCAACTGGATGACACTTAGCTTGGCGTTGGGTATTGGCGCGGTGCTTTGCTGCCTCGTTGCCCTCAACGTGCCCTACCTAAAAAAGAGAGTTGAAAGCCGATGACCAAACTATTTTCACCAATCACAGTGGGTTCACTCGAGGTGCGAAACCGCATCTGGATCGCCCCAATGTGTATGTACTCCTGTGAAAATCGCGACGGAGTGCCAACCGACTTCCACCTCGCTCACCTCGGCTCACGGGCCCTCGGCGGTGCCGGTTTGATCGTTGTCGAGGCCAGCGCCGTTGAGGCCATCGGCCGCATCACACCATGGGACACCGGCATTTGGAATCAGGATCAGGTGGTCGGTTGGCAGAGAGTCACCGCGCTAATCCACGCCTCGGGCGCAAAGGTTGCCATGCAACTGGCTCATGCCGGCCGCAAGGCAAGCACCCACCGCGGCTGGTCGGGCGATGGCTCAATTTCAGCCGCCGACGGTGGTTGGCAGAGCGTCTCATCGACTTCAGAAGCCTTCGATGGATACGCTGCACCGCGCGAACTTAGCACCGCGGAAGTCGAGCAGTTGCCCGCACTGTTTGCAGCGGCCGCAACGCGCTCGGTCGAGGCCGGTTTTGACGCGGTTCAGTTGCACGCCGCCCACGGTTATCTGATTCACGAGTTTCTGTCGCCGTTGACGAACCAGCGCCAAGACCAGTTCGGTGGCAGCCTAGAAAACCGCGCCCGTTTGCTTCTTGACACGGTGCGAGCAGTTCGGGCGGTGCTTCCTGCCGGCATGCCGTTGATGATTCGATTCTCTGGCACCGACTATATCGATGGCGGCTGGGATATCGCTTCAACCGCTCAGGTTGCCAAGTGGTGCGAGGTCGAAGGTGCAGACATGTTCGACATTTCCAGCGGTGGGCTAGTCCTGGGAGCCAAGATTCCGCTTGGTCCGGGCTACCAAGTTCCGTTGGCCGAGTTCGTGGCCGAACGAGTTGGCGAACCGGTCAGTGCGGTTGGCCAGATTTCCGAAGGAGTCCAAGCCGAGCAGATTCTGCAGGCCGGTGAGGTTTCGGTGATCATGATCGGGAGGGCCAGCCTTCGTGACCCAAACTGGCCGATTCGAGTGGCTAAGGAACTTGGCGTCTCAATCGACTATGTTCCAAACCAGTACAGCCGAGCCGGCTGGTAAATCTCTTTCTCTAGTCTCGACGAGTTGCGTCTTGAACTTCGCCGACCAACTCTTCGAGAATGTCCTCGAGAAACAACACTCCGGTGACAACGCCGTGAGCATCGAAGGTCTTGGTCATGTGAGCCTGGGTGCGACGCATGCTGGCTAGTGCCGCCTCGATTTCCATGGATGCTGGAAGCGAGATTAGATTCCTGATTCGTTTGGTGGGTACCGGGTCTTCGCTGAGTGGCAAATCGATGACGTCTTTTAGGTGAAGATAGCCGATTAGCTCGCCATCGTCACCCTTCACCGGGTATCGAGAGAAGCCGTATTTGGCAACGGCCTGTTCGATTTCCTTGGGTGAGACGCTTTCGTTGAAGATAACCAAATCCTTGATGGCCACCGCGACGTCCGAAACTTTCTTTTCGGTGAACTCGAAGGTGTTTGAGAGGGCACCGCTTGCATCGAGCAAAACTCCCTCGCGCGTTGAGTGCTCAACGATGTCTTCGACCTGATCGAGGGTGTAGGCGGTGTTTGCCTCATTCTTTGGAGTCACCCGCACTAACCAGAGCACACCGTTTGCCATGGCATTTAGCGAGACCACAATCGGCTTGAAGGCGATTGCCAAGCCAAACAACAGCGGGACCAAAACCAAGGCCGCACGTTCTGGGATTGCAAATGAAATGTTTTTCGGAACCATCTCTCCAAGCAGCACGTGCAGGAATGTGACGATGGTTAGGGTCAGACCAAAAGAAACCGCAGAAATAACCTCGGGTTCCCAGCCAAGGGATTCGAGTGGAGCCTCCAGCAGCAGGTGAATGCTCGGCTCGGCGATGAGCAAAATCAACAACGAACAGACCGTGACACCGATTTGCGTGGTGGCCAGCATGAGCGAGACCTTTTCCATCGCCCGCAAGGTGAGTTTTGCTGGCTTGCTACCAGCCTCGGCTCGAGGTTCAATTTGGGCTCGTCTAGCCGAAATCAGTGCAAACTCGGCGGCCACGAAAAAGGCATTGCCAAGTAACAAAACCAGGAGCCACAGAAGCCCCGAGGTTATTTCATTCATTGTCATCACCCGCCGAACCGTTCGTCGGCAAAACCGGGGTGAATCGAATGCGATCAACCCGACGACCGTCCATGCGTTCGACCCGCAAAACGCCATCCTCGATTGAAACCTCATCGCCAACCGCGGGAATACGGCCGAGCTCGCTCATGAGAAATCCCGCGGCGGTTTCGTAGGCACCCTTGTTTGGAACCTTGATTGCCATTTCCATCAACTCATCCGGGCGCATCATGCCTGGGAACAGCACGCTGTCGTTGCCACCTGCCAAAACACCAAGTTTCTGACGATCGTGCTCATCAACCAGTTCGCCAACCAACTCTTCGATCAGATCCTCGAGCGTTGCCAAACCGGCGGTGCCACCGTACTCATCGACCACGATTGCCAACTGCAGCCCTTTGGATCGCAGGTCCCCCATCAGGGTTTCAAGACTCATGGTTTCTGGAACCCGTTCGGCTTCAACCATGATTGCGGTCACCGGAACCTCCGCACGTTTTTCACGAGGCACCGCGGCTGCCTGCTTGACGTGAACCATCCCAACCACGTCATCACTTGATCCATCGACCACTGGGAATCGAGAGTGACCGGTCTTGATGCAGGCCGCGATCACGCTCGCCACGCTCTCATCGCGGTCAATGACCACCATTCGGGGTCGCGGGGTCATGATGTCGGCAGCCACCAGTTGGCTGAGGCTCAGAGTCTTGGTCAAAAGTGTCGCCGTTTGAGCGTTTAGAGCACCTAGGCTTGCCGAGCGCCGCACCAGCGAAGCCAACTCCTCGGCGGTTCGGCTCGAACTTAGCTCTTCTTTGGGTTCGATTCCAAACAGTCGAACAATCGCGTTTCCGCTGACATTCAACACCTTGATGGCCCAACCGAAGGTCCAGGTGAAGGCAAGTTGCACCGGCACCACGAAACGGTTCACCTGAACCGGAATCGACAGCGCCAACTTCTTGGGAACGAGCTCGCCAATCAGGGTGGAAAAAAGAGTTGCTAGAAACATGGTGCTGGCCACCGAGAAACCAACCGCAACCTCGCCCTCCAAACCAATCGAGAGAAACGCCGGATGCAAAATTGATGAAAGCGCCGGTTCCGCAATGAAACCGGTGAGCATGGTGGTCAGGGTTATGCCGAGTTGAGCACCGGATAAGTGGGTGCTGGTGCGACGGAGGGCTCTAATCGAGTTGCTCAGGCCGCGCTCGCCGCGCTCGCGTCGAGCCTCTAGGTCATTGCGTTCCAGATTCAGCATCGAAAACTCGCTGGCAACGAACAGACCCGTGCCGATGGTCAGCAGAACGCCCACCCCAAGCATCACAAGTTCAGTCATCGGCGTCCTAAGAGGCGACAACTATGGTCAGATTTAGCACCATCCATTATGGATAACAGCATACTCAACGATTATTTCGGGTAAATGCCTTAATCTGCTGGCACGGGTCTTGTTTAGGCACCTCAAGGGGTAGTCTTAATAAGGTTTATTTAACGCAAACGGCAGTAAGAGGTGGTCTCTTGTCAGGCGAGAACTCGCAGCAAGATCAGTCCGGAGCATACGGCGCTAACGAGTGGTTAGTCGATGAGATGTATGCGCAATACTTGGTTAATCCCGATTCGGTGGATAAGACCTGGTGGCCAATCCTAGAGAACTACCACCCCCAAAGCTCCGTTCAGACAACTGCACCGGCCGCACCAGCTGCCCCTGCACCGGCCGCACCGGTTCTGCCAACGGCACCGGTCGAGGTTTCGACCGCAACCTCTTCGATTCCGATCGTTGCCAAAACCACCAGGGTCGAACCGAAACCACAGCCGATTCCGGCTCAGGCTCCCGTGACCACCGCCATCGTGACGGTTCCAGAAACCCCGGACGAAGACGCTGATGAAATCAGCATTCTCAAGGGCATGGCCAAGACCCTGGCCGCGAACATGGACTCGTCCCTGACGATCCCAACGGCAACGAGCGTGCGCTCGATTCCCGCTAAGTTGCTCATCGACAACCGAATCGTCATCAACTCTCACCTGACCCGAACCCGCGGTGGCAAGGTCTCTTTCACCCACCTAATTGGCTTCGCAATCATTCGGGCCATAAAAGAGTTCCCGAGTCAAAACGTCTACTACACCGAATCCGAAGGCAAGCCGGCTGTTGTCGCCCCGGCCCACGTGAACTTTGGACTCGCGATTGATATTCCAAAGCCTGACGGCTCGCGTGCCCTGCTGGTTCCAAGCATCAAACGGGCCCAACGACTCAACTTTGCCGAATATCTATCCGCCTACGAAGATGTTGTAAAGCGAGCGCGGGATAACAAACTAACCGCCGCCGATTTTGCGGGAACCACAATTTCGTTGACGAACCCTGGTGGTATCGGAACCGTTCACTCGGTTCCTCGCCTAACCAAGGGTCAGGGTTCAATCATTGGCGCTGGAGCCCTTGAATACCCGGCGGAGTTCCAGGGAATGTCGGAGTCGCATCTGGCAAAGCTTGGAATCAGCAAGATTATTACCCTGACCTCCACCTACGATCACCGAGTGATCCAAGGTGCGGGATCGGGTGAATTCCTCAAGAAGATTCACGAGTTGCTGCTTGGCGCTCGCGGTTTCTACGACGAGATCTTTGCCGATCTTCGCATTCCATACGAACCGGTTCGCTGGGTCTCAGACTTTGAGTCTGATGAATCCGATGACCGCAGCAAGTCCGCTCGCATTCAAGAACTGATCAACGCTTACCGAGTGCGCGGTCACCTCATGGCAGATGTCGACCCGCTCGAGTACAAACAGCGCAGCCATCCAGACCTAGATGTTTTGAACCACGGCCTCAGCCTCTGGGATCTGGATCGCACTTTCAAGACCGGCGGCTTCGGCGGCAAGCCTAAGGCTGCCTTCAGAGACATCCTCAAAATTTTGCGTGACAGCTATTGCCGCACCGTTGGCATCGAATACATGCACATCCAGGATCCGGAACAGCGCCTTTGGTTGCAAGAGAAAATCGAGCGACCATATGCCAAACCGACCCATGACGAGCAACTCAGAATTCTGGGAAAGCTAAATGAATCAGAAGCCTTCGAGACCTTCCTACAAACCAAGTTTGTTGGTCAAAAGCGATTCAGCCTAGAAGGTGGCGAATCAACAATTGCCGCGCTCGATGAGATCCTGCAGTCGGCAGCAAATGCTCAGCTCGAAGAGGTAGCCATTGGAATGGCTCACCGTGGGCGCCTAAACGTTCTTACCAATATCGCTGGAAAAACCTATGGTCAGGTGTTCCGCGAATTCGAGGGAAACACCGACACCAAGACGGTTCAGGGTTCGGGCGATGTCAAGTACCACCTCGGAACCGAGGGCGCGTACACGAGCATCGAAGGAAACAGCGTAAAAGTATCGCTCGCTGCCAACCCGTCTCACCTGGAAGCGGTGAACCCGGTTCTTGAGGGAATCGTTCGGGCCAAGCTCGACCGCCTCGACACAATGCCAGAGAGCTACCCGGTTGTTCCAGTTTTGATTCACGGCGATGCAGCATTCGCCGGTCAGGGTGTTGTTCCAGAGACCCTGAACATGTGGTCACTTCGTGGCTACCGCACCGGTGGCACCCTGCACATCGTGATCAACAACCAGGTTGGTTTCACCACTCCCCCTTCGGAATCTAGATCAACCGTCTATTCAACGGACATCGCCAAGGGCATCCAAGCCCCAATCTTCCATGTGAACGGCGATGACCCAGAGGCAGTCGTTCGGGTTGCCCAACTGGCGTTCGAGTTTCGTCAGAAGTTCCACAAGGACGTAGTCATCGATGTGGTTTGCTATCGCAGACGCGGCCACAACGAGGGCGATGACCCTTCGATGACCCAGCCTCTGATGTACAACCTCATCGAAGCCAAGCGCTCGGTCAGAACCCTGTACCTCGAGGCACTGGTTGGCCGTGGCGATATAACGAGAGCCGAGTTCGAAGAGTTTAACGTCGACTTCCAATCCAAGCTCGAGAGCGCCTTCATCGAGGTTCACGAGGCTCTTTCTAACCCGATTGAACTCGTGCCACGACCGGTTGGCATCGGCACCACCGCCAGCGATCACCCGGATCGCGGTCACGTCACCGCAATCTCGAAGGACATTGTCGAGCTAATCGGTGACGCTCACGGAAACCAGCCTCCGGGCTTCAACGTGCACCCTAAGCTTCAACAGCTGTTGGCCAAGCGCATCGAAATGAGTCGCAGCGGCGCCATCGACTGGGGCTTCGGCGAGCTTCTAGCGCTGGGTTCATTGCTACTTGAGGGCGTTCCAGTTCGAATGGCCGGTCAGGACAGTCGCCGAGGAACCTTCGTGCAACGTCACGCTGTCTTCCACGATCGCGAGAATGGGCAAGAGTGGCTTCCGCTTCGCAACCTAAGCCACGAGCAGGCCAAGTTCTGGATTTACGATTCACTGCTCAGCGAGTATGCGGCAATGGGATTTGAGTACGGCTATTCGGTTGAATCTGAAAACGCCCTAGTTCTTTGGGAAGCCCAATTCGGGGACTTTGCCAACGGCGCTCAGACAATCATCGATGAGTTCATTACCTCCGCCGAGCAAAAGTGGAATCAACATTCCGGTTTGGTTTTGCTGCTGCCTCATGGCTATGAGGGTCAGGGGCCAGACCACTCGTCTGCTCGAATCGAACGCTACTTGCAACTCTGCGCCGAGAACAACATGACCGTTGCCCAACCTTCGACTCCGGCTTCGCACTTCCACCTATTGCGTCAGCAGGCCTACAGTCGCCCACGCAGACCACTCATCGTTTTCACACCGAAATCGATGTTGCGTCTGAAGGCTGCCTCGTCTAGCGTTTCGGATTTTGTCGATGGCACTTTCCAGCCGGTAATTGACGACGAGCAGGGTCTCGATAAAAACGCCGTCCGTCGGGTGCTGCTTTGCTCGGGCAAGGTCTACTGGGATTTGCTAGCCGAGTCACAGAAGCGACCGGTCAAGGACGTTGCAATCATTCGAGTAGAGCAGTTGTATCCGACCCCGGTTGATGAAATCAAGGCCGCTTACGCCCAGTATCCAAACGCCGAATTGGTTTGGGTTCAAGACGAACCAGCCAACCAGGGCCCATGGACATACATTGGTCTCTTCCTGCCTAAATACATGAATGGGCAAGTTGCCAAGTTAGTCTCACGCCCAGCTTCAGCATCACCGGCCACTGGTTCAGCCAAGCGTCATGCGGCCGAACAAGCCGACGTGGTTGCTAGGGCTTTCGGCAGCTAGGTTTTGGGTTTAGTTGCTTAGTTCAACCGCAGCCGATATTCGGATTGTCATTATTGGCGATCAGATTATTGGCGCTTCGGGCGACTCGAAGGGCATGGGCTGGGTCGGTCGTGTGACGGCCAGGACACCGGCATCGAACCCGAGAATCGACATTTTTGCACTACCCGTGCCAGAAGAAACCAGTGCTCAGCTTGCCGAGCGCTGGAAGAGCGAGATGCAGTTGCGCTTCAGCCCAACCACTGACAACCGGTTGGTGATTGCTCTTTCGAACAACGACCCGGCCAACGGCATAACCGTTTCGAGAAGTCGACTCAACTTGGCAAACATTCTCGATGATTGCCGCCGAAGCGGGGTAAAGGTTTTCTTGGTCGGACCGGTTCCACACAGAAACCGCAAACTTAACGCCGAGATTGAACATTTGGCCGCCGGTTTCGAAGACGTAGCGAGTCGTCGGGGAATTCCATTCGTGGATTGTTTTCGCCCCCTGGTCGACCATGAGGGCTGGAAAAACGAGTTGGCAAGCGCCAGCAATGGCTTGCCCGGGCAGTTAGGTCACGGTCTAATCGCTTGGTTGGTGTTGAACCGAGGTTGGTTTAGCTGGCTAGAAATCGAAGAAGCGACCGACTAGCCACTTGAGTCTAAGAGTGTGGGTTGGTCTGCATTTCGCGGATTTTAGCCAAGACTCGATCAGCTAACTCCTGCGGTGGTGCTTCGGTGCAGGAACGCACGATTACCGAATTGAAGACGTTCTCGAAGTCGTAATCTGACTCGCAACTGTCGCAGTTCGCTATGTGCGAGGTAATCTCGTCCAGCTCCCGTTCGGGCAACTCGGACTTCAAAAACTCATGAACGTGCTTTTTGGTTTCTTCGCAATCGAATTCGGTCACTTTTTCTTCTCCGATTTGGTGTGTTGTACATTTTCAAGGCCAATCCCCTGCTCGGCGGCATAGGAGGCAAGTTTTTCTCTTAGTTCTTTTTTGCCGCGATGTAAGCGACTCATGACAGTTCCGACTGGGGTACCCATGTTCTTGGCGATGTCGGCGTAGGACAGGTCAAGAACAATCGCTTGCAGGACAACCTCGCGGAATTCCTCACGCAAATCCTCAAGGGCAAGCTTCACGACCTCGGCAGGCATGTTGGCGATGGCCACCGCCTCGGCAGACTTTGAGGCCGATGCCGTAAGGGATGTGGCACCACCAATCTGCCACTCTTCAAGGTTGTCGATGCTGTCTTTAGCCTGATCACGGTTTTTCTTGTGATAGCTGTTGACATAAGTGTTGTACATGATCTTTGACAACCAAGCCTTGAGGTTGGTTCCATTTTCGTACTGGTGCCAGGCCTTGAATGCCTTCAGAAAGGTCTCTTGAATCAAATCTTCGGCATCGGTTGGGTTGCGGGTGAACTTCATGGCCGCACCGTAGAGCTCGGGCATTAGGGGTATGGCCTGAGATTCAAACGAATCCTGACCCTGGTCTTCAACTCTTGACTCGCCTGACTTCTTCATCGATTGCGAGTTTAGTCTGCGAGCCGAAATTATATGGATTGGGTTCGTGGAATTTATTGAGGAGCTGATTGCGCTCAATGTTTTCCTTCTCTTCGAAATTTGAGTTCTGCTGGTAACTTAGAAACAAATGACGGCACAAACCTATTCCCAGCACTGGAGCGCTCCGCTCGCCGATAGACCAATCAGCGCAACGATTGAGTTGCCAGGCTCAAAGTCTTTGACCAACCGCGAGCTAGTGCTTTCTGCTCTTGCCGGCGAGCCGACGACACTTTTGCGGCCACTTCATTCGCGTGACAGTGCCCTGATGATTGAGGCCCTTCGCAGCCTGGGAACTCAAATCGAAACCGTAAATGGCTCGGACCTGCTTATTACGCCAACGCAACTGCTTGGGCCGGCAAAAATCGACTGCGGCTTGGCCGGCACCGTTATGCGATTTGTTCCTCCGCTAGCAGCCTTGGCCGTTGGTGACGTCTCCTTTGATGGTGACGAAGCGGCGCGTCGCCGACCGATGCACACCACAATTTCTTCGCTTCGGGCCCTCGGCATCGATGTTGAGGATGAGGGTCGAGAGGCACTGCCTTTCACCGTTCACGCCATTGGAAAGGTACGCGGCGGCGAAATAACCCTCGACGCCTCTGCCTCAAGCCAATTCGTTTCGGGTCTGCTGTTAGCCGCCGCCCGCTTCGAATACGGCCTAACCCTGCGTCACGTTGGCAAGCATTTGCCGAGCCTTCCGCACATTGAAATGACGATGGATACCCTTGCCAATCGTGGCGTGCGTGTTAACAACCCGGAACCCACCGTGTGGCGGGTTGAACCGGGAGTGATCGCTGGTGGAACGATTGACATTGAGCCCGACCTCTCAAACGCCGGACCTTTCTTGGCAGCTGCAATGGTTGCCGGTGGCTCCGTTAAAGTGCTCGGTTGGCCAGCTAAAACCACCCAGGTGGGCAACGAGTTTGATGGCATATTGCAGCGGATGGGCGCCAGCATCCATCGTGATTCAAGCGGTTTGACGGTCACCGGCACCGGTCAGATTCACGGCATCGACATCGACCTTTCAATCGGTGGCGAGCTGACCCCGGTGATTGCGGCCCTTGCGACTCTTGCCGACGGGCCAAGCCGTATCTCTGGCGTTGCGCATTTGCGCGGCCACGAAACCGATCGACTCGCCGCGCTGGCAACCGAAATCAATCGAGTTGGCGGCATCGCGCGCGAAACCGAGGATGGCCTCGAGATTGAACCGGGAACCCTCCACGGCGCCCGCTGGCACAGCTACGAAGACCACCGCATGGCTACGGCCGGCGCGATTATCGGTTTGCGAGTGGCCGGAATTCTGGTTGACGACATAACGACAACGGCCAAAACCATGCCGAACTTTGCCGAGCTTTGGGCAAAAATGCTGAGTGAATCAGCTTGAGTTGGCTTTACGAGCCTGAACTCGGCCCACATGACCTAGATGAGACCGATGTTCGAATCCGGCCCAACCCAAAGGGAAATAAGCCGCGAACCAAAAAGCGCCCCGACCATAAAAGCGCTCCGCTAGGCATGGTGCTCGGGGTTGACTTGGGTCGCTATCGAGTGTTGTTAGACGATGAGCCTCGCATGGTCAACGCCACCCTGGCAAAGGAAATGCGCAAGGCCGGAGCGGCGGTTGGCGATCGCGTGGCCCTCGCCGGTGACACCTCGGAAACCGAAGGGACCCTGGCCCGCATAGTTCGAATCGAGCCTCGAAGCTCGCTTTTGCGCAGAAGCGCAGATGATTCCGATCAGGTCGAAAGAGTCATCGTTGCCAACGCCACCCAAATGATGGTGGTTCTGTCGATTGCCAACCCGGAACCGAGAACTAGATTGGTTGACCGTTATTTGGCGGCAGCCTTCGATGCCGGTTTGAAGCCGATTCTTTGCATCACCAAAACCGACCTTGCCGACCCAACCGATTTTCTTGCAAACTTCGCCGGCTTGAGCATCCCGGTTGTCCTCAACCGCAGCGACGACCCGAGTTTGGTAAAACTCACCGAACTACTGCGGGGGCAAACCACCGTGATTGTTGGCCACTCGGGTGTCGGCAAGTCAACTCTGGTCAACGCTCTGGTGCCCAGCGCTGCAAGAGCCACCGGGCACGTGAACGCGGTCACCGGTCGGGGTCGGCAAACCTCCACCTCGGTGCGCGCCATAGCCTTTGACGGCGGTTGGATCATTGACACCCCTGGCATTCGATCCTTCGGGCTCGGTCACATCAAACCAGAAAACCTGCTGCGCTCATTCGAGGATCTCTATAGAGTCATCGAAAAGTGCCCACGCGACTGCAGCCACGCAGCCGACTCCCCCGATTGCGGTCTTGACGATGCCATTGCGGCCGGAACCCTTGGCGAGAGCGGTGCGGCCCGCGTCGATTCGCTTCGTCGCCTGATGACCTCGCTCGATAGCAAACACGAAAACTGACCCCGAACGGTAAATTAGTTCTGTGCCCACATTTGAAGACGACCTAGCTCTTGCCATTCGATTGGCCGACATTGCCGATGAAATCGCGATGAGTCGCTACCGGTCGCAAGATTTGCTGGTGGAAACCAAGGCAGACCGCAGCCCGGTCACCGATGCCGACAAGGCCGTCGAGCAAGCAATCAAAGCCATTTTGGCCGCCGAACGACCAGATGATTCGATCATTGGCGAAGAGTTTGGCACCACGGGGCAGAGCAATCGACGATGGATAATCGACCCAATCGACGGCACCGCCAACTTCATGAGGGGTGTTCCCGTTTGGGCCAGCCTGATCGCACTTTCGATCGACGGCAAGGCCACCGTCAGCGTTGTTTCGGCACCGGCACTAGGCCGTCGCTGGTGGGCGGCTCCCGGGGTTGGCGCAAAAACTCGTGACCTAGACGGAACGCTTCGATCGATTGTCGTATCCAAAGTCAGAGATTTAGAAAATGCTTCTTTGAGCTACAACAACCTGCAACTTTGGGATGAAGCTGGGCAACTGGATAAGTTGGTTTCGCTCAGTCGTCAGATTTGGCGAACCCGTGCCTTCGGAGATTTCTGGAGCTACATGTTGCTAGCCGAAGGTGCCATTGACATCGTTGCCGAGCACGATCTAAAGATTTACGACATCGCCGCGCTGGTGCCGATCGTTGAGCAAGCCGGTGGCACGCTGACCTCCATAGATGGCCCACTAACCGATGCCACTTCGTCCGTTTTGGCCAGCAACACACTGTTGCACGATGCCACGCGTCAGTGTATGACCAAAGCTAACTAGACACCTCGCCTTGATGCCTAGGCGAGGTTAACCGTTCTGCGGGAACCCAAGGTTGATGCCACCGTGGCTTGGATCTAACCAACGACTGGTTATGGCTTTGCCCCTCGTGAAGAAATGAACACCCTCTTCGCCATGGGCCTTGGTGTCACCGAACAGTGAACTCTTCCAGCCACCAAATGAGTAGTAGGCGACCGGCACCGGAATCGGAACGTTTATTCCAATCATCCCGACTTCGATTTCGTTCTGAAACCTTCTGGCCGCACCGCCATCATTGGTAAAGATTGCCGTTCCATTGCCGAAAGCGCCATTATTGATGAGCTCGACGCCTTCTTCGTAGGATTTGACCCGCACAACCGACAAGACCGGTCCAAAGATTTCATCCTTATAGACTCGCGAGGTTGTCGGAACCCGATCGATGAGTGTTGGCCCAAGCCAAAATCCACTCGAGTCGCCGTCGGCCTGCACGGTGCGACCATCGACGATTACCTCGGCGCCGTCGCTAATTGCAATATCAATGTAGGAGGCAACTTTGTCACGGTGGGCTTGGGTCACTAGCGGCCCCATGTCGCAGTTTCTGCGGCCATCGCCAACTTTTATCTCCTTGATTCTGGAGACTATTTTCCCAATCAGAGCCTCGGCAACCGGTTCGACGGCAACCACAACAGATATCGCCATGCAACGCTCACCGGCAGAGCCAAAACCGGCATTGATTGCCGAGTCCGCTACCAGGTCTAGGTCGGCATCTGGAAGCACGAGCATATGGTTTTTCGCTCCCCCAAGCGCCTGAACTCGCTTTCCGAACTTTGCGCCAGTCTCATAAACGTACTGGGCGATCGGGGTTGAACCAACAAACGATATGGCTTTTACGTCGGGATGGGTCAGGAGCCCATCAACGGCAATCTTGTCACCGTTCAGAACGGTGAACACGCCATCTGGAAGACCCGCCTCTTTCAGTAACTTCGCAATCCAGATGGCCGCCGATGGGTCTTTCTCTGAAGGTTTGAGAATTACACAGTTGCCCGCCGCTAAAGCCAATGGGAAAAACCACATTGGAACCATGGCGGGAAAGTTGAATGGACTGATCACGGCAACAACGCCGAGTGGCTGGCGTGTTGAATAAACGTCTACACCCGTTGACACGTTCTCTGAATAGTGCCCACGCATCAGGTGAGGAATGCCGGTGGCAAACTCAACCACTTCTTGACCACGACTGATTTCGCCTAGGGCATCAGAAAGCACCTTGCCATGCTCGCTCGTGATTATTTCGGCGAGCTCTGGTTTCTTCAAGTTCAACAGCTCTCGAAAACTAAAGAGAATCGACTGTCGCTTGGCAAGTGATAAATCCCGCCACGCTGGGAAGGCGTCGGCGGCCGATTTGATGGCCGAATCTATTTCGACTTCGTTAGCCAGAGAAACCAGCTTGGTAGCCTGACCAAGTGCTGGGTCGAAAACCTCGGCCGTTCTGCCCGAAATCCCAACCACTTCGGCACCATTGATCCAGTGATTTACTATCGGCTTGCTTGCCATCTTGGTTAGTCTCCTAGTTGATACTTTCGAAACATCTGGGTTATAGCCAGCGGTCCGCCCGGTAATCTGCCGATACCCGGCGGATTGTTCCCGATAGACCCCTAAGGATTATGCTATCGGTGCGGATGATTGGACCCTTGCGTCTAACTCCCTCAACGAGCCCACCATCGGTGACTCCGGTTGCCACAAAGATTGTGTTGTCGCTGGTCACCAGGTCGTTGATCTCATAAACGTGATCCATCAGCAGTCCGGCATCCAAACCGCGGTCGCGCTCTGCCTCATCCTTGGGTCGCATGATGCCTTGGACCACTCCACCAAAAGCCTTTACGGCACAGGCGGTGACGATTCCCTCGGGGCTTCCACCGGTGCCAACGCACATGTCGATGCGGGATTCGTAGCGGGCGGCGTGAATGCCTCCGGCCACATCGCCGTCGAGCAGCAGCCTTGTGCCAGCGCCTGCCTCACGAATCTCCTGAATGAGAGCAGCGTGTCTTGGGCGATCGAGCACGGCAATGATCATTTCATTGACAGACTTGCCCTTGGCCTTGGCCAAGAGGCGAATGTTCTCGGCGATTGGCAGTCTGATGTCGACGACACCGACGCCCTCGGCTCCGGTGACTAACTTGTCCATATAAAAGACGCTCGATGCATCGAGCATGCTACCCCGGTCAGAAACTGCGATTACCGAAACGGCGTTCTGTCGGCCGGCTGCAGCCAGGCTGGTGCCGTCGATTGGGTCTACCGCCACGTCGCACTCCGGGCCGGTGCCGTTGCCAACAACCTCACCGTTGAAGAGCATCGGTGCCGCATCTTTTTCACCCTCACCGATGACAACGGTGCCCCTGAAGCTCACAGTGCCGAGGAAGGCGCGCATGGCATCGACCGCGGTGCCGTCAACGGCCATTTTGTCGCCCTTACCAATCAGTTGGTAAGAGCGAATGGCGGCGGCCTCGGTTGCACGCACGAGCTCCATGCCTAGGTTTCGGTCTGGGTGCAGGGGATTTTGCAGGGGGTTCATGTTGAATGCCTATTCAGGGTAGTTTGCCGAGGGAATTCAACGATGAATCAGCCCGACAGTGTAGAAAAAGTATTTTTGACACTAAGATTGTCCTAGAGTTAGAGTCTAACTGACTTTTAGATTCGAATATGTACACCATCGATTGAAAATACCTCGGGGATAAAATATGCCAGAACTTGCAGTGTCGACCGTGATATTCACGCTCCGACCAGATGAGACCGGCGCCATGCAACTGTGGCTTCCGGCGGTCAAGCGCATCCGAAGCCCCTTCGATGGCATGTGGGCTCTGCCCGGCGGTCCGCTATCCGAAGAAGAAGACCTCATTGCCGCCGCCAGCCGAACACTGCTCGAAACCACGGGTCTCAAGCCGCGCTACCTAGAGCAGTTATACGCCTTCGGCAGCCTGGAACGATCCCCCGGCGGGCGAGTCGTATCCATCGTCTATTGGGCCTTAGTGGCCCAGAACGAAATAGCCGACGCGTACGAATGCGAAAACGTGAGCTGGTTCGCAGCCGATAACCTGCCGAATCTGGCTTTTGACCACAACCTAATTGTTGAATACGCACTATCTAGACTGCGCAACAAAATGGAGTACAGCCGAATCGCACATGGGTTTCTTGGAGACACCTTCACGATGGCGCAGCTTCGCGAGGTTTACGAAGCGGTTCTTGGCCGGGCACTCGACCCAGGCAACTTTAGACGCGAAATGGAGTCGAGTGGCGACCTAGTTGCAACCGGCGAAAGGCTAATCGGCACCAAGCATCGACCACCGCAACTTTATAAATACGACACATCGGTTGATCTAACCGACCAAGGCGCGCTGCCAACGTTTAGCGAGCACTCGGCAAACTCAATAAAACGGGAGAAAACCGCATGAATCCAACCGCGTCTGTGAACGAACGAATTCAGTTGATTGTTAAGGGTCGGGCCAACGAGTCAACCTGCAGCCCAGCCTTAGCCGAAGGCCCTTGGGCTTTTGATCAGGGACCCCTCGGCTACGGCCCGGGAGCCTCTAGCCAGGACGAGATTCCACTAAGCACCCCGAGGCAGGGTTCGCTGCCCAAAGAGTATCGCGATGCAACCGAGGCCGATCTGCACGAACGCATCATTGCGGCCAAAAAGACGCTTGGTGAGCGCCTGGTGATACTCGGCCACTTCTATCAGCGTGAAGAGATTGTTCAGCACGCAGATTATCTGGGCGACTCCTTTCAGTTAGCGCGTGCCGCGACCGAACATCCCGAGGCCGACTACATCGTTTTTTGCGGCGTGCACTTCATGGCCGAAACCGCCGACATCTTGTCGAGTGACCAGCAAAAGGTGATTCTGCCGAACCTAGCCGCGGGTTGCTCAATGGCCGACATGGCCGACATCGATTCGGTGGAACAATGCTGGGAGCAACTCGAAGAGATTTACGGCACCGAGCCGGATGCGGCAGGGCGTCAGCCGGTGATTCCGGTGACTTACATGAACTCGTCTGCGGCGCTCAAGGCTTTTTGTGGCGAGCACGGCGGAATCGTTTGCACGTCTTCAAACGCCAGCACGGTTTTGAAATGGGCCTTTGAACGCGGCCAAAGGGTGCTCTTTTTTCCTGACCAGCACCTAGGTCGAAACACCGCAAAACAGCTCGGCATCCCCCTAGAGCAAATGCCACTTTGGGCCGGCCGTCGCCCGTTGGGTGGCAACACCGAGGCTGATCTGCAAGAGGCCAAGGTGATCTTGTGGAACGGGTTCTGCTCGGTGCACAAGCGCTTCACGGTTGGTCAGATCGAGAAAGCCCGCGCCGATTACCCAGACGTTCGAGTGATTGTTCACCCAGAATGCCCGATGGATGTCGTTGACGCAGCCGACGAATTCGGTTCAACCGACTACATTCGCAAGGCGGTCGAAGCGGCTACCGAGCCGACGACCTTTGCGATTGGAACCGAGATCAACATGGTGCAACGTTTGGCCGCCCAACACCCGCAGCACAATATTTTCTGCCTTGACCCGGTGGTTTGCCCTTGCTCAACCATGTATCGCATTCACCCCGGATACCTAGCTTGGGTGCTGGAGAATTTGGTTGCCGGAAAAGTGGTAAACCAGATCATCGTTCCAGAGACAGTTCAAAGCAACGCCAAAATAGCATTGGAGCGCATGCTGGCTGCACAGCCAAGCTAAAAATCATGTCAAAAGTATTGGTAATAGGAAGCGGAATCGCGGGCCTGATTGCGGCGGTTGAGGCTAGTCGCGAGCATGAGGTGACTCTAATCACCAAGTCAATCTTGGCCGAAAGCAACACTCATTATGCGCAGGGTGGTATCGCAGCGGTCATGAGTTCCGACGATTCGGTCAGAGAACACGTTGCCGACACTCTCTCGGCCGGGGCCGGTCTGTCATGGCCGACCGCCGTTGAGATACTTTGCCAAGACGGCCCGGCGCGCATCAAAGACCTAATCGACTTTGGTGTGGCTTTTGACCGTGAAAATGGCGAACTCGCCCGCGGCTTGGAAGCGGCCCACTCGCACCCGAGGATTCTGCACGCCGGTGGCGATGCGACAGGCGTTGGCATCAGCGACGCCTTGGTTGCCAAAGCTCGTGCCACCGTCAATGATATTCGCGAGCACACGCTCGTGGTTGACCTCGTTCTCGAAAATGGGCGAATCTCCGGGGCAACACTGCTCGACTCCACCGGGCAAGAAACTATCGAAGCCGACTATGTAATTTTGGCGAGTGGTGGGGCCGGAAACTTGTATCGCCACACAACGAATCCCTCGGTCACCACTGGTGACGGCGTTGCCCTGGGGCTTCGAGCCGGAGCGATACTGGCCGATCTGGAGTTTTACCAGTTTCACCCAACGGCTCTGGCCGTTCCAGGCAGCTTCCTGATCAGCGAAGCGGTGCGTGGCGAGGGTGCGGTGCTGATAAATAACGCCGGTGAACGATTCATGCAGAAGGTGCACCCGGCAGCTGAGCTGGCACCCCGTGATGTTGTTGCCAGGGCCAGTCAGGCCGAAATGCTTCGCCAAGGCGGTCAGCCGGTGCTGCTTGACGCAACCGCTCTTGGTTCGGATTTTCTGAACAAGCGCTTCCCCACCATTTCAGCCGTCTGTCGGTCCTACGGTCTCGATTGGGCCAGGAACCCGATTCCAGTGACACCGGCGGCGCACTATTGGATGGGTGGAATAGCAACCGATATTTGGGGACGCAGTTCGGTTCCCGGTCTATTTGCCGTTGGCGAAGTTGCCTGCACCGGCGCGCACGGAGCAAACCGCTTGGCCTCGAACTCACTCCTAGAATCGGTGGTTTTTTCTCACCGGGCCATCTCGGTGCTAGGTGATGCTTGGCCAGAAAGCCCCCAGATTGAACGCTGGAAAGAAACGGGCCCTCTGGCCGAACTAACCATTGGTGCCGCCAACCATCAGGTAACGCCGTCATCTCAAGTGGTCGACCGGGTGGAACTGCAGACTCTAATGTGGGATTCCGTTGGCTTGGCGAGGACAGGCTCTGACCTGTTGGCAGCGGTCAATAAATTGCAGACCTGGGTGCCGGCCCCCGAAGAGCACCGTGCCTTCACCGATTGGGAAGACGCCAACCTGCTGCTGTTAGCCGAAGCGGTCACCTCCGCCGCTCTGGCTCGTGAGGAATCTCGAGGCGCTCACTACCGACTTGATTTTGAAGAAATCATTCCGAGCATGGCCAGACCCATCACGGTTAGAAGAAGGGCATAACATGTTGACTCGAAAAGACGTGGCACAGGTCATCGACCAGGCCCTGCTTGAGGACGCTCCTTGGGGAGACATCACCTCCAACTACCTAATCGACGCCGATGCCACCGCCCACGCTTCGCTGGTTGCCCGGGAGCCTGGCATCTGGAGCGGAGGCGCGGTAATCGAGCAAACCTTCCTCGCAACCGACGAGAGCTCAAGCATCGTTCTGAACCTTCGGGATGGTGAACGGTTTGAAGTTGGAACCGTGATTGCCGAGATCTGGTCGAACGCTAGGGCCCTGCTGCGAGCAGAGCGAGTCGCCTTGAACCTAACCCAGAGAATGTGTGGAATTGCAACATTGACTACCCGTTACGTTGAGCAAACCTTGGGTACAAGCGCACGCATCGTCGACACCAGAAAGACCACCCCGGGCTTGCGACTGCTAGAACGCCATGCGGTTCGTTGCGGTGGCGGATTCAATCACCGATTCAGCCTCTCGGATGCCGTTTTGGCCAAAGATAACCACTTAGCCATACTCACGGCCGGCGGCAAGGACCTGACCACCGAGTTGATAGAACTGCGTAAAAGACTGCCCCACACCACGCACCTTGAAGTGGAAGTCGATAGCATAGAACAGATTGAAGCGGTATTGGCTGCCTCGGTTGACACCGTTATGCTGGACAATTTCTCTTTGGAAGACCTCAAACTTGGAGTTGCGATGATTGGCAATCGAGCCAATGTTGAAGCCAGTGGCGGAGTCAACCTGCAAACGGTTCGGCTCATAGCCGAAACCGGCGTAGACATTATTTCTGTCGGTGCCCTAACGCACAGCGCGCGAGCGCTAGACCTAGGTCTCGACATATCCATCACCAAACCAGAGGCTCACTAATGAACATCTATCTCGACTACGCAGCCACCTCACCGGTTAGCACCGAAGCGCTTGAATCGGCTTGGCCTTGGCTAAGCGGCGACTTTGGCAATCCATCCAGCCAAAATGAGCTTGGCTTTCGGGCCCACAGCGCGCTCGAGAACTCGAGGCAGGCAGTGGCAGCGTTCCTTGGCTGTCGAGCCAATGAGATTACCTTCACCTCGGGTGGCACTGAGGCAGACAACCTCGGCATCATCGGTCTGGCATTGGCCAATAAACGAGGCAAGCACATCATCTCGGCGAAAAGCGAGCATGAAGCTGTGCTGGCATCCATCGACTACCTGGTGAGGCTTCACGACTTCGAGGTGACCTGGTTGAGCCTAGATTCAACCGGCATGATCGATTTAAGTGAACTGGCGGCCGCACTTCGCGATGACACAACCTTGGTGTCTCTCATGCTTGCCAATAACGAAATCGGAAGCGTTCACCCAATTTTTGAGGTGTCAAAGCTCGCCCATGAGCGCGGCGCTTTGGTTCACTGCGACGCGGTGCAAGCAGTTGGTTGGCTGGATATTTCGATTCCAGCCCTTGGCGTTGACGCCCTTTCGCTATCGGGTCACAAGTTTGGAGCACCAAAGGGCGTTGGAGCCCTTTACTCCCGTGGTCGCTTCGCAATCGAACCCCTGATTCACGGCGGAGGTCAAGAGTTTGGCCGTCGCTCCGGAACCGAGAATGTTGCCTTCGCGGTTGCTTTTGCAACCGCTTTGGAAGCCCTTCACCAACCGGGCTCGCTCCTGCAACGCCAGCACACCCGCGAGGTGTCATCGATGCGTGATGGCTTTGTTTTTGCCGTTCTCGAAACCGTTCCGTCCTCAACCTTCACCGGCCATCGGGCACAGAGATTGCCAAATATCGCGTCCTTCACCTTCGCTAACTTCAGTGGCGAGGCAATGTTGCTGGAACTTGAAAAACAGGGCGTCATCTGCTCGAGCGGTTCGGCTTGCGCGGCTGGCAACGACGCACCCTCCCACGTTTTGATGGCGATTGGCGTCAAGGCCGAGGTTGCGCAAACCGCTGTGCGATTCAGTTTTGGGCACCAAACCAACCCTGACGAACTGAACCTCGTGATTAGAGCTCTAGGCACAGCCGTTCGAGCACTCTCTAAGTAACCTGCTTCGCACCTTCAGAAGATGAAATTTACTGGGATACGCGTGCACCGGGCCTGGGTTGTGGCGGCCGCAACGTTTTTGACTTTAATTTGCGCCGCAGCCTTTCGTTCGACCACCTCGGTGATGTTCATGCCACTGGAGATGGAATTCGGCTGGAGCCGTTCGCTAACCTCTGGGGCCGCCGGTTTAAACATTCTGGTGTACGGATTTACTGCTCCCCTGGCAGCCGTTTTAATGGCAAAGTATGGTGCAAAACGAATAGCTCTGATTGCCCTCGCTTTGATTGCCCTCGGCACCGGACTAACTGCCCTACTCACTCAACCTTGGCAACTTTATTTCTACTGGGGCATTTTGGTTGGCGTTGGCACAGGTTCAATCGCGCTGGTATTTGCCGCCTCGGTTGCTAATCAGTGGTTCATCAAACGGCGGGGTCTGGTGACGGGTCTTTTTTCCGCCGCCTATGCAACTGGGCAGTTGATTTTCTTGCCCGGGGTCGCTGGCTTGGTGCAAGACTATGGGTGGCGGGCGGCATCCATAGTGGTGTTTTGCTTCGCTGTTTTGGTGATTCCCATTTTTGGTTTCGCGTTTAAGAACAGCCCTGCCGAACTTGGTTTGGCGCCCTACGGCGGCGCACCAGAGCTGACCACCAAGCCCGCGCCGAGGACCTTTAAAGCCAGTTTCAACGCACTGGCAAGGGCATCGAAAACCAGAGCCTTTTGGGTGCTGGCCGGAACCTTTTTCGTTTGCGGCTGGACAACCAACGGGCTTATCGGAGCCCACTTCATTCCGGCGGCTCATGATCACGGCATGCCAACCACCTTGGCGGCTGGCCTTTTGGCAGTTGTGGGAATCTTCGATTTCATCGGCACAATAGCCTCGGGCTGGCTAACCGATAAGGTCGACTCGGCCGTGCTGCTGATCTTCTATTACGGCCTTCGGGGGTTAGCTCTATTCACCGTGCCGTTTGTTTTGGGGCCAAGCGTCGAACCACCGCTGTTTTTCTTCATCGTTTTTTACGGGCTCGATTGGATTGCAACCGTCCCACCAACCATCGAGCTCTGTCGCAAGCATTTTGGGCTTGACGACTCGGCCCTGATTTACGGTTGGGTGTTTGCGGCCCACATGCTTGGCGCTGCCATTGCCTCAGCTTGGGCCGGTTGGATTAGAGACACCCAGGGCGCCTACACAACAGCCTGGATTACCGCAGCCGTGCTCTGCATTTTGGCAGCAGCAAGTTGTCTATACCTGGTGAATGGTGGCAGGTTTAGAGCCAGCTTGCCAGAATCAGACCAGCCAAGCCAAGGTTAAGAACGTCGTTTGACACCTCAATCAGCCAGACCTTAAAGCCTTGCCCACCAAAGAGTCGGTGCGAAAGCGAACCGGCAGCCCCGATTCCAAAGCCCACCAGCAGGCCAATGAGCAGACCGTCTAGAGCGCTGAACCCGGAGACCGAAACCCTGAATGCTGCCAGCACAACCGCTAGCGTGGTGACCTGCAACAACTGGCCGACATAGGTCGAAAGAAAAACGATAACCATCGAGCTCGAACCGCCGGGGTTCTCCACCGGCTCTTTTCCAAGAGCCTTCCACCACACCGGGTAAAAAGTTTTAGGGCCAAACCAAATGGCACCCGAGATAAAAGACACTATTGAGGCCGTGAACACAGCCAACCAGTTGAGATTTTGAAAATACATGCCAAAATCCTATCGCCAAAGCGCTTCGGATGGAGTGAGGCTTGGCTAGATTAAACCGCGGGATAGTAGATAGGCCCTAAAAATCGGCGCTAGTTTCGCCGAGAACGGAACGCTCAGGTGTGAGCCGTCCCAGAAGACCGGCGTCTTGTCAATTATCGGAGGGCACAGCCCCTCTGAACAAAGCCAGACCGTTGGATCAATGAATGGAACGGCCAGACTGGAGGTCACCAAAATCTGCTTGGCGTACATGGACTTGTAGGTCTCTGGTGTGCCGAAACAGTCCTTTGACAAAGTGCCGTCCGAACCCACACAGTCGGTTAAGCCCTTGGCCGGCATCGGGAATCCAAAGTAAACCAACTTGCTTGGAAGCTTCTTAAGCTGCTGCAGCGATCGCTTCATGCCGTCATACCAAACCTGGCGCTTATTCACCGTAGACTCCTTGCCGCTCTCGGCAATCGGGTGATATGGCTGATCTGCCATAACGATAAGGTTTGGTTTCAGTTTGGCTAGGTAAGTGAAGGTCCACTTTCGATGCTTTACGCATTCGTTGTCAAAGGCAGTGCCTGGTCTAGGCCACGGCTGCACATCGGCGACCATACACTCGGATCGGTTCAATCCAATGATTCGCCAGGTTTTCAGATCAAGCGCGTTGATGATCATGGGGTAGGCAGCTAGGGCATAGGAATCGCCAAGGATGACGGCAATATTTTTGGCTTTCGAATTCCCAAACTCACAGGTTGGTTTAGCCGCCACCGGCTTAATGCAGGCCTCCCATTGAACACCCCGTTGGGCCTCAAGTTCGCTGAGCTTAGGATTCAAATCAGCCGGAACCGAGGTCAGAGCCAGACCGGCAAGCACCTGGGAGTGCAGCGTCGCCAGAAGCTTTTTCTCCGAGCCCTTGTCTGAGACCGGTCCAGGCTTGCCTGAGATAACGTTCGGCCCCGTGGCCGTGGCAGGGCTCAACTGTGACGCGGTTGCTACACCGCCGGTAAATAGAACAATCGAGACCGCGGCAGCAAGTGCACCACGAAGTGAGAATTTTGCTGGCTTCCTAAAAATTGCCGGAACTACCAAACGTCGAAACGGATTTTCGACCAGATAGTACGAGGCGACTGAAAGCCCAACGGCAAGCAACACCACGGCGAGGTTGTAAAGCGGCCCAGCCGCAAAATCTGGAAGCACCTGAGGAAGGAGCACGATGATTGGCCAGTGCCAAAGATAAATGGAGTACGAAATTTTTCCCAAGAAAACTATTGGTCGCCACGCGAAGATGGTGCCGAAAAGATTACCCGTGTGACCCGACTGGTTGGCGAATATGAACAGGGCGGTTCCCAGTGTTGGCAGCAGAGCGAGGTACCCGGGGAATGCACCGTTTTCGTTGAACCAGCGAACCGAAGCCGCGATCATCCCCAATCCGATCAGAGCGAGTCCGTTTTGCCAGTTTGCGCTGAGAACCAGTTTTGACCTCAGTGTCCAGACGGCTAGCAGTGCACCGATTCCCAGCTCGTATGCCCTGGTTGCTGAAGCGAAGTAGGCCACCTGAGGGGCGGTCATCGTCAAAAAGATTGAGTACGCGAGCGAACCCACTGTGACGAAACCAAGTATCCATCGCACAGTTGTTAACCAAAGCGCTGGCTTTCCGAGGCGATTCAGCAGGATACCGGCTAACAGCAAAAGGGCCGGCAGAACGAAGTAGAACTGTTCTTCAACAGCTAGCGACCAGAAGTGTTGCAGTGGCGAAGCAGTGAACGCTGCTGCCGCATAGTCGGTCGAGGTTTGAATGAACCGAAAGTTGGCCAGAAACAAAGTGGCCCAAAAACCATCAACCGCGATGGATGTTGCCCTAATCGGATTTAGGAATAGCGTTGCGAAACCCACCGTCGTGGCCAGAACCAAAATCGACATCGGCAAGATTCGCTTTGCGCGACGGAAGTAAAAAGCTCTGAGGCTAAACCAGCCACGGCCTACGGCACTGTTTTCAAGATATTCACGTGTGATCAGTGAGGTGATCAGGAATCCGGATATGACGAAGAAGATGTCTACGCCGATAAAGCCGCCGGCGAAGCGGCTAACGCCTAGGTGCGCGAGGACCACCAGAAACACCGCAAGGGCTCTGAGTCCATCGATTTCAGGTCGGTTCTTCAACTGGCCTTTCCGGGACCTAATAACTAATTCGCGAGTATTTCAATGTCCCCTAGTTAACTTTATTTTATAAAATGCCTTTATAAACCAAAAAGGCCCTAAATAAATCGGCAAGGTCGGCGGCAAAACTTTGGGTCAGATGCGAGCCATCCCAATAAACCGGCGAGTTTCCAATGACTGGTGGGCAAGAGGATGGCCCACACATCCAATCGGTAGAATCGATAAATTTCACGCCGTACTGGTTCGAAAGCGACTTTTCAGTGTTAATAAAACCACGGTATTGGTCTTTTGAACCGAAGCAGTCATCGTTGAGGATGCCACTAGAGGAGACGCAGTCGGTCAATCCCCTGGCATTTGATGGCAGACCGAAATAGACAATATCAGCCTTTAGCTTGGACAGTGTCGACAGCGAACGCTCCAGGCCAGCCGACCACAAACTCCGCGCATTTGACTCGGCCTTCACGTTTCCGTCAGCGATTGGGTGAAAAGCCTGGTCGGACAAAACTATTAGGTCGGGGTTTAGGTCCTTTAGATAACTGAATACCCAGTTGCGGTGATCGAGGCAATCGGGATTCGACCCCTTGTCATTCCACGTCCAGGGCGTGATGTCAGGCACCATACATTCACGACGATTCACCGCGATAATCTGCCAGTCCTTGAGACCTAGCGCATTCACAACCATTGGGTAAATGGCCAAGGCATAGGAATCGCCCATGATAACCGCGGTGTGCTTTGCTGCCGTGCTGCCATAACGGCAAGTGATTTTGTGATAGCCGGGATCCATGCACTGTGACCACTGCTTGCCTCGGTCGGTAAGCAGTTGACTCACGCTAGGGCTCATGTCTGTTGGCACGCGGAACAGTAGGTTCGCAGCCCTAACCTTGGCCTGAAAGTCGCTGAGTTGCTGATTATAGGATTTGACAGTTTCAACCGTTGGCGTTGGTGTCGGTTTCGGTGTCGGGGTTGCTGATGGAGTAACAGTAGGCTTCACCGTTGGTTTGACTGTCGGCTTCACCGTCGGTTTGACGGTTGGCTTCACGGTTGGCTTTACCGTCGGCTTCACAGTTGGTTTGACCGATGGCTTACCAGTCGGCGTTGCGGTTGGCGATGCGCTGCCCGAAGGAGTTGCGCTGCTCGAAGGTGATTCGGTGGCCGTTGGCGAAACCAACGGAGTGGTTGGCGTGGGGCTCGACTCATCGTTGCCGTTGCCGGCGTCAGCGAAGGGGTTGTCGGTGCTCGAACCGCCTCCATCTGCAGTGGTTTGTGAGTCGGGTGCGCTGATTGCACTCGCGGTGACTCCAACACCTGCGACGAGAGCAATCGCGAGTGCGATTGAGGCTAGCTTGGCCCGAGGTTTTGATCTCTCAAGAAGGCTCGCGGGCACGGGGATGCGACGGAAGGGAGACTCTATGAAACGGTGGGTCAGAGCAGAGAGCAACACGACCGAAGCGAGAATAACTGGAACGTAGAAAATGGACTCGTCCAGCTGCGGATTCACCATCGGAACGATGATAATTATCGGCCAGTGAATCAGGTAGATCGAGAAGGAAATGCGACCCAGGTACACCACCGGTCTCAATGCAAAGAATCGACCAAGCACCGAACTGCTGTAGCCCCCGCCGGTTGCCAAGATGAATGCGGCCGCTCCAACGGTTGGCAGGATTGCTAACCAGCCAGGGAAGGCGCTCTGCTCGGTGAATACAAAGTTTGATCCGAGAATCAACAAAACTCCGGCGGTTGCTAGAAAGTTTGCACTGGCTCGGCTTAGGTTGAGCGATCGGCCAAATGTCATCACGGCCAAGATTGCGCCGATGCCCAGTTCATAGCCTCGGGAAAGCGAAGAGAAGTAAGCAACGCTTTGATGCTGAGCGGTCTCAAAAATTGACCAGGCAAGCGAGGCGAACGTCAGCGCAATGATCAGGGCGCGTGCCGTGCTGAGCCAAGTCGCCGTTTTAGCCAAACGCTTGGACACCCAGAGCACACCGATCAAAAGCGCGGGAAATACTAGGTAGAACTGCTCTTCAACCGCTAGTGACCAGTAATGCTGGAACGGTGAGGCGCCAAAGCTGTTGTTGAAATAATCGGTTGACTGTTGAATCAAGTGAAAATTAGCAAGGAAGAGTGAGGCCCAAATTCCGTCAATCGCAATTTGAGAGGATTTCACAGAATTGAATAAAAGCAACGCGGCTAAGCAGGTTGCGATTGCCACCGCAAGCGAAAGCGGAAGAATCCTTTTAGCTCGCCGAAAATAGAACGCGCGCATCGAAATCCAGCCGCTTCGGGAGCCACCCGCTTGTTCGGTCGCGTGATATTCCGAGAGCAACAGATTCGTGATGAGAAATCCCGAAATTACGAAGAAAACATCGACGCCGACGAAGCCGCCAGAGAATCCGGCGACACTTAAATGAGCGAGGACGACGAGGAAAACGGCGAGGGCGCGAAAACCGTCAATCTCTGGGCGATGCTTCAATCTAGCTCCAATTATTAGTAAAAAGGGGGAAACTGGAAAACCGACTCATCGCACAATCAGTTGGTTTATATAAAGGTTATCCCAGCGAGGGGCGTGCTGTTGGCTACGCGGTCAACTTCGAGTGAGAGGTAAAAAACTCCATTACCTGACGAGTGAATGTTTTAGTTGGTCTCAAAAAATGTCTACCGTCTTGAACCTTCCAAAGTTGCACGGTTGTTCCAAGCAAACACCTTGGGTAAATGGATTTTTGGGTTTCGAGACCATATGTCGAACTATCAAAGTCGAAGCGTTTTGTCACCTCGAATGTTTTGGGATCACAACCATCCAAGTCGGCCCATATCGAAACCGTTTTTTGGGCACCGGGGAAAGGCGCACCTCGCAGGTTCCCTCCAGCGTAGGCAATGGTCTGATCCGCGGTGCCATGGACTTGAATCATCGAAACGGGTTTTGCTGGATTGCAAGAGCTTTCTTCGGGATATGTGGACCCGGCTACCGAGACTATGGCTGCGATACGCCCGGCTTGATCACAGGCCATTCGGTGAGCCATGAATCCCCCGTTTGAAAAACCAATGATGAAAATTTTCTTGGGGTCAAGAGAAAAACGTTTGGCAATCAAATCGACAAGGCGAACAAGATATCCTTCATCGTCAACCTTTTTATGATCCACGTTGCAACAGGCTGGTGTGGCATTCCAGAATCGCCTGCCTTCGTTATCCATCGTGCCGTTTGGGGCAACGCTAAACAAACCGTACTCATTGGTGACTGCTGCCAAGCCGAAGTAGTTTTCAACGTTTTGCCCGCTAGAACCGAAACCGTGGAGCGCAATAACTAAACCGGATGGTTTGGCAGCCGAGTAGTTGTCTGGCACGTTGACCTCAAAAGGCCGTGAACCACCGAAATGCGCCACCCTGGGCGCATAGCCTTTCGCCATCGAGAAAACCACTTGGGCCGTTGCAAGAGCCGCAGCAGCAATCAGCGCAACTGTCAGAATCTTGACCATAAATCTCATGATTCGATGCTAGCCACGATGCCGTAAAAGAGCATCATCTAGCTCTCTGGGCCAGCAGGTGGGTATAGTCTGATTCAAAATCGGTCAATCAAGTCGAGGAGACAAAATGGCTAAGAAAATCTACAGCAGCGAAGAGCAGATTAAGCGCCTTCGGGTTTACAACATTGTCGCGGGCTTCGCTCACCTGATTCAGGCCATTGCCTTCGCAGCAATCCTGTTTCAGATCAAAACTCAGGTTCAGTTTCCGGTCACCGTCGACTACATGGCAGGCCCTCCAGGCTCACCAATTCCAGCCGAACACGTCAAACTGTTCGACATCAACCTAGGTGCCGGTGTTGTTGCCTTCCTGGCGCTGTCGGCCATTTTCCACTTCCTCATCTCATCCCCCTGGTTCTTCAACCGCTACTCAGCCGGTCTGCTAAAAAACCACAACTACTTTCGTTGGGTTGAGTACTCGCTCAGCTCGTCAATCATGATTTGGCTAATCAGCCAGCTAACCGGAATCACAGACATCAATGGTCTGTTCGCCATCTTCGCTGTGAACGCCGCCATGATTCTTTTCGGTGCACTGCAAGAGAAGTACGAAACCCCTGGAAACAGAAACTTCCTGCCTTTCATCTTCGGTTCGATGGTTGGTTTTGTTCCCTGGATCCTGGTTGGAATTCAGACCATTCAGCCTGGTTCAACCAACGAGGCCAAGGTTCCAGACTTCGTAGTTGTCATTATCATCACGTTGTTCGTGCTCTTCAACACCTTCGCCATCAACCAGTGGCTTCAGTATCGCAAGGTCGGCAAGTGGGCCAACTACCTGCAGGGCGAGCGCAGCTACATCACACTTAGCCTCGTGGCTAAAACCCTCCTGGCTTGGCAAGTATTCTCTGGAGCCATCATCCCGGCACTAACCAACGCTAACTAGGAGCCAATACCAGTGACTCAATTCATCAACACCCTGGTCGTTGTTGCGCTAATCGCTTTTGTGGTGATCGTCCTGATTTCTTCACTCCGGGTCGTAAATCAGGCAACGGTTGCCGTTGTGACGCTCTTCGGCAAATACCGCAGAGTGCTTCACCCCGGCCTAAACATGCTGATTCCGTTTTTTGAGCGAATCAACCGAACCGTGCCAGTGCAAAACCGCACCGAGCAGTTGCAGTTCAACACCATAACCAGCGATCAGGCAATCGTTCACTTCACCGCGACCATTATCTTCACGGTGAGCGATCAAGAGTCTGAGACCGTCAAGTTGGTTGCCTTCAAGTTCATCAACGAGACATCCTTCAACATTGCTATGCGCAGTGCTGTCGAGGCCAGCGTTCGAGAGTTTGTAGCAACCCGCAAGCAGTCCGAGGTGCTTGGTCTTCGCACCGAGATTGTGAACCACGCAAAGACTACTTTGGATGAACAGCTATCCAGCTGGGGCTATACCGTGATCGACCTGCAAATCACCGAGTTGTCTTTTGACAAAGAGGTGACTGATTCGATGGCCAGAATCGTGGCGGCAACCAACCAAAAGATAGCCGCCGAAGCCGAAGGTCAAGCCTTGTTGATTACCAGAACCAAGGCCGCCGAGGCAGAAGGTGCGGCAATCCGCATTTCAGCCGAGAACGAGGCAACAGCCGCGCGCTTGCGTGGTGAGGGTCTGGCCATGTTCCGCAAGGCCTTGGCCGAGGGAATGGGTGAATCGGCTGAGCTTTTGGGCAAGCACGGTCTTGACCCTGCAATCTTGGCATTCTCAATGTGGACCGAAATGATTCGCGATGCAGCTCGTGAGGGTGCCGGAAACACCATCTTTATTGATGGAAACCTCAGCACTGTTGAAGAATCAATGCGTCGCCTGCAAGCCATGACGGTGGCTAAAAAGCCCTAACGGCAAGACCACGAAAAAGGTAGGTCGGGTGGGGGTAAATCCCCACCCGATTTTTTTTATTCGCTAGGAACTGGCGAGAGGTGCTCGTGCACGGCCAGCCAACCACTATCGATCAGCGCAAAGACTATGGTTTCACGTTCGTGCACCGTGCTTACCTCGCCACCGAATTCGATTTGACTCTCCACCAGGTGACTGAAAACTGCCGCTTGGTCGCCAATCAGTTGAACCAGCTGGTCGCTTGATTTACAGCCGTGAACTTTGAAACCGTCCTCCGACTCCCACTTGGCCCAGAGGTTTTGGTAGGCAAGGCGCGAGTCCAAGCGCTCCGAGTGGGTGTAAAACATGAAACTGGCTTCTGCGGTGAACCCCGAAAAATAGGCCTCCACGTCATGACTTCCAAAGTCAGCTACTATTTTCGCCGCCGCTTTCAACACTTCTTGTTCACTCATTTACTGGCTATCCCCCTGGCCAAAGTTGTTATCAGTTCGTATGCGATGTGCGCCGCCGCTATTGCCGTGATCTGCGCGTGGTCGTAAGCCGGTGCCACCTCGACGATGTCGGCGCCTACTAGGTTGACCCGGTCGAGTGCCCGAATAATGCGAAGCAATTCACGGCTGGTAAGCCCGCCGGCTTCTGGGGTCCCCGTTCCCGGAGCAAAAGCCGGATCTAAAACATCAACGTCTATGGATACGTAAACCGGCCGGTCGCCGACTCGCTCCAACATGCGTTCAATCGCTCCGGAGGTGCCGATCTCATCGAGCTCGGTGGCGTGAACGATTTGGAACCCAAGATCCCCATCCTGAGCCAAGTCTTGGTCGGAATAGAGTGGGCCACGAACGCCGATGTGGATGCAGCCGTTTTTATCGAGCAAGCCCTCTTCGCTTGCCCTCCGAAACGGGGTGCCATGAGTGTACTCGGCACCAAAATAGGTGTCCCAGGTGTCTAGGTGGGCGTCAAAGTGAATGACTGCGATCGGGCCGTGCTTGGCATGAAGCGCGCGCAAGAGCGGCAGAGCAATCGTGTGGTCGCCGCCCAGCGAAACTATTTTCAGGCCTGCGTCGAGCAAAACCTTTGCGCCGGCTTCAATCTGTTCAAGAGCCTCGGCAATGTTGAATGGATTCACAGCTAAATCGCCGGCATCTACCACCTGCGCGAGGGCAAATGGTTTGGCATCCTGAGCCGGATTATAGGGGCGCAGCAATCTGGAAGACTCGCGAATGTGGGATGGACCGAACCTTGCCCCAGGGCGAAAACTCGTGCCTGCATCAAATGGAATGCCAAGCACTGCGATGTCGGCGGTGTCGACCTCATCAATTCTGGGCAAGCGAGCAAAGGTTGGTGCCCCGGCGAACCGGGGCACCACCGTTGCGTCTACTTGACCAATGTTTTTACCTTCAATAATGCGCGGTGTTGGTTCAATCACTAGTTGCCAGAATCCTTGCCAGCTGCAACCTTCGCGGCTGCAGATTGAGGGTTGTGAACAATCTGCGGCACAGCGCCTTTTGCGGATGGAACTAGGCGAGGTCCCTGTGGGCCAAACACATAGTCAGGCTCTGGGAACAAGAACAAGGCACCCAGGTAAAGAATTGCCGCGGTAAGAATTCCCGAAATCAAACTTAGGTCGATTCCTCCAGCCAGCTGACTCCAAGGGCCAACGATGACCGGTGGGTAGTTTGCAAACATCAAACCGACGAAAGCCGCACCAATCCAAGCAGTCATTGCGCGCCAGTTGAATCCATCGCTAAACCAGTAGCGACCACCAATTTTGCCCTGGTTGAAGACCTGAAGGTCTTCGTTGACGTAGTAGCCGCGTCGAACAAAGTAACCAATCGACATGATTACCATCCACGGGGTGGTTGTCACGACGATTGCTCCGATGAATGCGTTTACTGAGCCGAGAAGGTCAAACCAAAGGCGACCACCGAGGATGAACACGAAAGCGATGACTCCGATGACGATTGTGGATCGCACTCGCGAGAGCCTTGGGAATACTGACGAGAAATCTAGCCCGGTGCCGTAAAGCGAGGTGGTGCCGGTTGAAAGACCGCCGATGAAGGCAACGAAAATCAACATGACGGCATACCAAAGTGGAGCAACTTGAATCAGCCCAACAACATAGTCGGCGCTGGTTACAAGAGTCGCGGTGGCAACACCAAAGATGAACGGAATGAGGGTTGCCAGTTGAGCCAACAGGGTTGCACCCATCAGCTTGGAGTTCTTGGTACCTCGAGGAATGTAGCGAGCCCAGTCACCAAGGAAGGCACCAAAGGAAATCGGGTTGCTCATGACAATCAACGCCGAAAGAACAAAGGTTGGCCAGAACGAGCCAAGCGCATACTCGCCACCGGCATAGTTCGGGTCAAAAGATCCGCCAAAAGCGACGAACGCGAGCAGCATCAAGATTGTGTTGGCGATCACAGCCGTCTTATTCACGAGCAGCATGAACTGGTATCCATAGACAACAACGACAATCACAATAAAACCTATGACGGCGTAAATGATTCCGCTGATCAGTGGTGTCTTTTCGATGCCAAACATTCGCACCATGGCACCGACGATTGCGTCACCGCTGACCCAGACCGAGATTGAATAGAAGGCTATGGCTGTCAGCAGGCTCAGAAACGAGCCGGCAATTCGACCTCTAACTCCGAGGTGAGCGCCTGAGCTAACCGCATTATTGGTTCCGGTTCGTGGACCAAAGATGCCCATTGGCATTAGAAAGAGGCTGCCGACTAGAACACCAACGATGGTGGCTGCCACACCCTGCCAAAAAGAGAGGCCGAGCAGGATTGGAAAGGTTCCGAGCAATACGGTTGCAAAGGTGTTGGCTCCACCAAATTGAATGCGAAATAAATCCCAAGGGGTTGAGGTGCGATCGGCATCGGGAATCGTATTTACTCCGAACTGCTCGATTTCCGTCGCCTTTGGTTTGGCATTTAGCGCCACATTGGAACCAGCGTCATTGCTCATGGTGTTCCTTTCGATAATTTGCATGGAAGTACTGAAGTTTCCTAAATGCTAGACCTTTCTTTACTCTCGTGCAATAGTTCTTGATTATGAAGATAGTTCGTGTCGTAGACCTCTCCCATGAAATTAGCGCCGAAACCCAGGTTTACCCCGGCGATCCGGTTCCCAAGCTCCAGGTGCACAGCACCATTGCCAAAGATGGCTTCAACCTGCTCAGCCTCGAAATGGGATCGCAAACCGGCACCCATGTAGACGCACCCTTCCACTTCGATGATTCGACTCCGAAGATAGATGAGTTGCCTCTAGAACTGTTTTTTGGTGTGGCAAGAGTCATCAGGGTTCCCGGCCTAAACCCCCGAACACCTATCACCTGGCCGATGATCAGTTCCCAGGTCGAGAACCTGGCAGGCGCCCACATTGTGCTTTTTCATACCGGCTGGAGTGAGTATTTTGGAACCGAGGCCTACTTCAATCACCCTTATCTGACTGCCGAAGCCTGCCAAGAACTGCTAAACCTGGGAATCACGGTGTTCGGCGTTGACGCCATCAACATCGATGAGACCCCCGACGAAACCCATTCTGGCGTCGGGTTTCCGGTGCATCACCTAATCGCCAAGGCCTCCGGGGTCATCAGCGAAAACCTCACGAACCTGTCGGCCATCGATTTTGAGAATCCAATAGTTTCGCTGCTGCCAATCAAATTACAAGCCGCCGATGGTGCTCCCGTTCGCGCCGTTGCGATGCAGATTGAGACCTGATGTCAGGTGTTAGAAAGACAGCGGTAAAACAAAGCGCAGAACACCCGCTGCAGCTCGGCGCAAAGTTGCGCGGAGCTCGGCTAGCCAAGGGCTTGACACTCGGTGCGGTTGCCACGGCTACGGGTCTGACCGAAGGCTTCATGAGCAAACTTGAGCGCAACCAGGTTTCACCCTCTGTCGCTTCGCTGGTTGCCGTTTGCGAGGCTCTTGGGCTTCGAGTTGGCGATCTGTTTGAACCACCGGCCACGAGCATCATTCGCGCGGGTCAGGGTGCCGTGGTGAACTTTGGGGGCGAGAAAGTGCGCGAATACCTATTGTCACCCGGGTCCCAGCGGCATATCGAGGTTTTCCACTCGATAATCGAACCCGGCGGCACCGGCGGTGACGAGTTGTACACCTTGGATTGCGAAATCGAATTTGTCATGGCAATTCGAGGTCAGCTCGAGGTTCAGTTGGGGGCAGAAAAGCACGTCTTGAACGAGGGCGATTCCATGACCTTCAAAGGAACCGAGCCGCATACCTGGCGCAACGCCTCGAAGCTAATTGGCTGCGAAGTTCTTTGGGTTTTGGCGCCGGCCCCTTAAAACGCACCGTCTAATAAGAAGAAGCCAATTCCTCGATGGATGAGGTCAATCAGCCGTTCGTTATGCTGACCGGGCGGTTTGCGCCCGTCACGCTCACCGAAATGTTGTTTGTCTGCACAGAACTTTTGACTGCCGCAAGATTAAGCACCTCGCCCACGGCAAGTGGTGGGCTGAAGGTCGGGCTATGTATGCTGACCGCGCTTCCAAGCGAAAGGGCCGTCGACCCGTCAGCGCAAAGCGTGTAACTTTTAGGACTTGAACCAAATAACTGCCCGCGGCAATAGTTGATTTGGGCCGGCGTTCCACTCTGTGTCAGGGTGAAGCTCGCCAGGGTGGTGGTTCCGAAGTTTTTGATAAAGAAGTAGTCATTTTTTTGTTGCACATTTATGCTTCCAGGGGCTACCGCCAGCGGATCGGTCGAGTTGGTAAGCGGCGCCAATCGCATGGTGCCGGTGCTGAAAGATTGTGCTACAGAGTTGGCGGCTCGAGCCGCAGCCCCCGCTAGCGCAGGAGCAACTGGCAAGATTGCCAGACTCGCTAACGCCGCGAGGGCTGCGGTTGATCTCAAAGCACTTTTTTGCATGATCTTCTAGCGATTGCCCAACTAGTTAGAGGTGGTGGTTGCTAGACGCTGCGCTTCGGTGAAGGTCCAGACCAAGCTCGAGGTGACTCCCTGAACTGTGGTCCCTGGCAGAACACCGTTAACGGTGGTCTCGCTACCTGCCGGCAGGCTCATCGTGATCCTCAGACGGTTGGTGCTGGCTGCCGCGAGTGAACTAACACTCAACGCGGTTGGCGTTGAAACCAGGGTGCTGGCCGGAGTGCTTGCCAAAACAACGGTTTGAGTCGATCCGCCTGGGCAAAGGCCTGCGCCAGTCCATGCACTGCTGCACTCGGCAATCGAGACCTGAAGTCCGATTGAAGCGTTCGAGGTCAGAGTGGTCGATGCACTGTCTGCCAACTGCAAGGTTAGGCCGGTGCCATCCATCGTTCCGGTGTTTTTGAGGTCCACGAATCGGTTGACGACATCGCCAGGAGCCATGCCGCTGATTGCGGTAGACAATCCACCGGTGATGCCGGTCACAGCACTGGCCGTTTGAGTCAACTTCAATGTGTCGGTAGCCACTGTTCCAGCGGCGTTGAATGCGGTTGCGTTAAGCGACGCAAACACCGATGACCCAATGAGAGTCACTCCCCCGATAGTCGCCATGGCAATGATTGTGGTGTGCGCGGTAGCCGAAACAGCTCGGCCAAAATAACTGTGCTTCTTTTTGGTGTTCATTTCTTTCCCCTTTGAGTTGATATTGCACTTGTTGCTTTGCGCCCTACGATCAGGAGCAAACTTAGAAAAATGAGTGCCAAGCTGAGGGCTCGCCCTTCGAAACTTGTGAAGTAGGTTATTACCGCTCCGGCATATGGAACCGATGCGATGGTTTTTGGAACCGAGGAGGTTTTCGGCAGGAGCGCGACGGCAGAATCCACGACCGGGTTAGCGTCGCCCTTGGTGTGAATCATGAGCCGACCGCTGTCGTCGCGAATGGCAACGATGCGGTGCACATAACTTTCGTGGCTAGCTGCATCAACTAAAAAGATGAGGTCGCTGGTTTCTAGCTTGTCGGCCGGGGTTTGAACCGTGATTACCAGATCCCCGGGTCGAAGCATCGGCTTCATGCTAGAGGTTAGTACCGTGGCGACCCCGTACCCACCGACCGCGTGGGCAACCAAAGGGCTAAAGAGCAGCGCGGCAATCAAGGCGAGGAAGACGGGCGTGGGCCATTTTCGGCGTGAACGTTCAACCCGATGTTTGGCTAATGAAATTTCTCTGAGCGACATATTGGAAAGGCTAATCAAGCAACGCTAGGATGTGGTTGCGGGATTCATACGAGTTCCTCGCAATCGTTAGACATTTATGCGAGTGTTTCTAAAGCACAGACCTGGGGGTTATCGCAATGGCAAGTCATGCATCAGCAGCACTGTACGTTCATGAAGTCGGACAGGTGACATTTGGGGTTCAGTACCAAATGGCCCTGCTGGGAATCGACACGGTTTGCACCGACTCGGAGGCCGAGGCGCTCAAGTTGATAGCAAAAACCCAATTCGAAGTGATTCTCATCGAGAGCGGTAGCAAGCTCTTTAGAAAGCTAGATCTTTGCCGAGCGATTCGGAATCAATCGAAGGTCCCCATCCTTGCGGTAATCTCTGCGGAAGACCTGCTTGACGAGGAAAACTGGCTCTTAGCCGGGGCAAGCGACTTCATCATGCTTCCAATCGTTCCAAGAATTTTCCGATTGCGCGTCAAGCAACAACTGGCCGCGCCCCCGGAGGATGAAATCGATGACTCGAACACCCTGCGGTGTGGTCCACTACAAATGAACAT
>CANCKM010000009.1 GCA_947378555.1 Microbacteriaceae bacterium | reverse complement strand
GGCACGCGGCATCCATCGCGCCCTAATCGAGCACCCGCGGTGCGCGCAAAAGTGGGGTCTTGCCGGTGCTCATTTGCTAGGGATGTGTGCTCTGGCAAGCCGAGTTCTTCGCCCTGGTAAAGGTAGGCCGACCCGGGTAGGCCAAGCATGAACGCGCTGGCGGCTCTTGCCCGGCGCAGCCCAAGTGCGCGATCGGGCTGCGGGTCAAGCGGGCCAATGCCATCCGAGGCGGTTGGCCGACCAGTTAGGCCGCCAAGGCGGCTGGCGTGACGAACGACGTCGTGGTTAGAGAGCACCCAGGTGGCGGGTGCGCCGACCTCGTCGAAGGCCGAAAAGGATTCGTTAACGGTTTCAAAGATCGACTCGGCATTCCACGCGCTATCGAGGAAGCGAAAGTTGAAGGTCTGGTGAAACTCGTCTGGCCGAACCCAAAGCGCCATAAAGCTAAGCGGCAGCACGTAGGCCTCACCGCACATCGCTCGCTCGCCCGGGTAGGAATCGAGAATGCGACGCCAGTCGCGAAAAATCTGGTGCACCTCGGGCTGAAACCACATCGGTGGCACGATTCCACCCTCAACGAAACCGGCGCCGGCGCTGGCTAGGTCGGGGTGATCGGGCAGCCCGGCGGCCTTGGCCATGGCGTGCGGCTGATCGACCCGAAATCCATCGACCCCGAGATCAAGCCAAAAGCGCAGGATCTCTTCGAAGGCTGCGGAGACGGCGGGGTTTGCCCAGTTGAGGTCTGGCTGACTGGTGTCAAAGAGGTGCAGATACCATTGGCCGGGCATGCCGTCTGAGCTCGTGGTTCGCGTCCAGGCGGGGCCACCAAACATCGAAAGCCAATTGTTGGGTGGCAGTTCGCCGGCTTGGCCGGATCCATCGACAAAGTGGTAAAACTCGCGCTCGGCCGAGCCCGGTTTTGCAGCCAGGGCCTTTTGAAACCAGGCGTGCTGGTCTGATGTGTGGTTTGGCACGAGGTCGATTAGCACCCGAAGGTTTAGTTCGTGGGCGCGGGTCAGCAGGCGCTCGAAGTCGGCGAGCGTGCCAAACATCGGGTCAACCGAGCAATAATCGCTGACGTCGTAGCCACCGTCTTTTTGCGGCGACTCGAAAAATGGCGAGAGCCAAACCGCGTCGATGCCGAGTGCGGCAAGCGAATCCAGCCGGCCGGTAATGCCGTTGAGGTCACCAAAGCCATCGCCGTTGGAATCAAAAAATGAGCGCGGATAGATTTGGTAAATCACCGCCGACCGCCACCAGTTTTGCTTGGGATTGATTGCGTGGTGCATGGGTGGTGTCTTGCCAGAAATCATGCTGTTAGATTTTGATCCAAGCCGTTTGGTCGTGCTCTAAAACACCTTCGATGGATAGGTCGTGCTGCGTGGTGACCAGCAGTTCGCCGGCGGGCAGGGCGACCGGCTCACCGTTGAAGTTGCTGATGACCAAGACGCCATTGTTGAGGTAAGAAAGCGTTGATTCGCCATCGAACTCGGGTGCCCAGCGGAATTCGCCGGCGCCCATTCCAAAAGCTTTTCGCTCATTCAGCAGTCGCTTATAAAGTTCAAGCGTCGAACCGGCTTGCCCCTCTTGCAGGTCGCGAGCGTAGCGCTTGTAGCTTGAAGGCTGTGGTAACCAAGACTCGCCGTTTTCACTGAAGCCGAGCGACTCGCCACCCTTGGAATCCCACGGCAGCGGCACGCGGCATCCATCGCGACCGACTCTTTCGCCCTTGGTGCGGAAATAGGTTGGGTCTTGGCGATACTTTCCCTCGAGTGTGGTGTGCTCTGGCAAGCCGAGCTCTTCGCCCTGGTAGAGGTAAGCGCCACCCGGTAGACCGAGCATGAAGGCGGTTGCCGCGCGACCCTTGCGAAGACCAATCGCTTCGTCTGGTTGTTCGCTGTTTGGGCCGATGCCGTCACCCTGCGGGGGAGTGCCCAATATGCCGAATCTGGAAACGTGACGAATCACGTCGTGGTTTGAAAGCACCCAGGTCGATGGTGCGCCGACGCTGCCGAAAATCTTGAGCGAATCGGTGACGACCTTGACGAGGCTAGTTTTTTCCCACGGGCACTCGAGGTATCCAAAGTTGAAGGTTTGGTGATACTCGTCCGGTCTAACCCAGCGAGCCATGCGGTTGAGTGGCATGATCCAAGCCTCGGCGCACATCGCGCGGTCTTCGTACTCGTCGACCACCCGGCGCCAGCGGCGAATGATGTCGTGAACCTCGTTTTGGCCCCAGTAGGGAACGTGGGCTTCAAGTTGCTCGATAGACATCTCGGCCTGCACGTCACCCGACATGGTGCTGCTCTGCACTGCAACGTCTGGCAAACCCTCGCGCTTTTTCATTCCGTGGGCCACGTCGATGCGGAAGCCGGCGGCGCCACGATCAAGCCAGAAACGCAAGACGTTATCCATCTCATCTGCGACCTTTGGGTTTTCCCAGTTGAGGTCGGGCTGGGTGGAATCGAAAAGGTGCAGGTACCACTGGCCTGCTGTGCCGTCGGCTTCTTCGAGTCGAGTCCAGGCGTTGCCTCCGAAAACCGACTGCCAGTTGTTTGGTGGCAGCTCGCCGTTCGCACCCTTGCCGTCTTTGAAAATGTACATGGCGCGCTCAGGCGAACCGGCTGGCGCGGCGAGGGCCTTTTGGAACCACTCGTGTTGGTCTGAGGTGTGGTTTGGAACCAGGTCAACGATTAGTCGGATGCCGGCGGCGTTGGACTTGACCACCAGGTCATCCCAATCGGCAAGGGTTCCAAACAGTGGGTCGACATCGCAGTAATCGCTGACGTCGTAGCCGGCGTCTTTCTGTGGCGACTTGAAAAATGGCGAAAACCAGATGGCGTCAACGCCAAGTTTGACCAAGCTGTCGAGCCTTGAGGCGACACCGCGAAGGTCTCCCATACCGTCGCCGTTGCTGTCGGAAAAAGAGCGCGGATAGATCTGGTAGATAACGGCTGTGCGCCACCATTCCGGGTTTTTGACAGCCGCTTGCAAGATTTCTGAGTTGGACATGCTTTCCAATCTAGGGGACAGTGAGGTGGTTTTTTGTCGAAAAACACGTGAAACCGCTTTCACCTTAGCAAAAATTGTAAACGCTACCAGTCTTGAGATAACCGTAACTAGACCGTTATCAAAATACGGGCGTCTCAACTTGACGCAAGCCCTTGCAAGGGAGTTTTCTTAGAAGTGACTTGATTACAAGTCCTTCACTGCGAAGTATCTCGAAAGGTAATAATGAAGATCAACAACAAGAGAGGGCTTGCCTTTGTAGCTGCTGCTGCAACTGCTGCCCTGCTTACCGTTGGTGTTGCGCCGGCACAGGCTGCCACCGTAGTCACCATTTGGATGGACCAGGGAGCTAAAGACTCTGTTGGCGCCGCTCTAACCGCTTTTGACAAGGCAGATGCTTCTCTAACCATCAACGTTGTGGTTAAAGACTTCGGTGCCTTGCGCGCAGCTGCAATCACTGCTATTCCTCGTGGAACCGGCCCAGACATCATTGCTGGACCTCACGACTGGACTGGCAAGCTACTCGGCGCTGGTGTAATCGCACCGGTCAGTCTTGGCGCTAACAACAAGAACTTCTCAGCTGCTGCCAAGTCGGGATTCACCGTCTACGGCAAGCTCTACGGAGTTCCAGCCTGGACCGAAAACATCGCCTTGATGTACAACAAAAAGAAGGTCAGCAAGCCAGTAACCACCGGTGCACAGTTCGCTGCTGCAATCGCTGCTGGCAAGGTTGCAATGAGCAACGACCTAACCGGTCAGGGTGACCCTTACCACATGACCGCTTTCGCGAGCTCATTCGGCATCGACCAGTACGTACGTACCGGTGGAAGCTGGACCACCACCGTTGGTTTCACCGACGCCAACTCAAAGGGTGGAACTACCAAGTTCGCTAACTGGTTGAACGGCGCCGGCAAGGGCCTTCAGTATGTTGGTTGGGATGGCGCAGCTGGCCGTTTCCAGGACCCTGCAAGCGATGTTGCTTACTGGGTAACTGGCCCATGGGGTGCTGGCACCGTCGTTAACGACACCCACGCCTATGGAACCCCTGCTGTAACCCCAGCGAAGCTAACCAACAAGGACCTCGGCGTAGTTGCGATTCCTTCAATCGGCGGCAAGACCGTTCACCAGTTCTCAGGTGTTCGCGGTTACTGGCAGTCAGTTAAGGTTCCGGGATCATCAAAGGCTCGTAGCGTAGGAAAGGTTCTTGGCGCACTAGGCGGCAAGACCATTCAGCTAGCTTCGTTCAAGACCACTGGTAAGACTCCAGCAAACGCTGCTGCTCTAGCCAAGGTTTCTGACCCACTAGTTAAGGGCTTCGGTTCAGCTGGTAAGAACGCCTACCCAATGCCATCGTTCGTATTCCAAGACACCACCTGGAACAAGATCGGTTCTGCAGAAGTAGCAATCCTAAAGGGTGCCCTAGATGGCAAGACCCCAGCTCAGTACATGTCTGACGCTGTGGCCTCGTTGCAGGACATCATCGACAACAACTAATCATCGATTAGATAGCAGTAGGGTTCGCGGCTTCCAGAAATGGGGGCCGCGAACCACTGTCTAAGTAAAATTGCACGGCTAAAACTGCAACACAGACCCACCCAATCACCGAATCACTGCACGCCCATAGCCCCAGCAGAAAGCTTGAAAACATGTCGCTTCCCTCCGGTGTAAAAAAGCAAACCGAGCGCCAAAGAGCCAGATTTCGTCGTATGACTGAGGGTGGAACCCCGAGTCTGCGCGGCACCCTGATAAAGATCCTGGTTCTAGCTCTCATCGACTCCGGAGCTTTCTTCGTTGTCATGCTGCTGTTCCCTGCTAAGCAGTACGTGTATGCCGGTGTGCTTCTGGTCGTTATCTTCGTCGTTAACTGGATCTACCTGCGTCGCGGTGGCCTGCCAGCCAAGTACCTCGCACCGGGCGTACTGTTCTTGCTTGCCTTCTCGGTGTCGGTGGTCTTTTACAGCGGGTATATTTCCTTTACCAACTACGGCGCTCTTCACAACGGAAGCAAGGTCGACTCGATAGCCTCAATCAAACTGAGCGCCATCGTGAATGACGAAAATGCTCCGTTCATGGATGTCACAGTGATGCAGGATCCTTCCTGCGCCGACGTCAAAGCAAAATCTTGCAAACTCCTCTTTTTGGCTAGCGATGCCAACAACGCATTTTTAGACGATGGATCGGTCAACACCGATAACGAAGTCATTTACCTCGGTGGCGAAGACTGGGCCACCAACCCATGGCATGAACTGACCGCCGAAGAGCGCGCAAAAGTGACTTTTGGCATGGGTTTGGGTGGCTACGACATTGCCACCGGATACGAGGGTCTGACCGCTCTTAGTGAGGATCAGCTCAACTCAATCCAGAGTCGGCTTTCGACGATGAAGGTGCCGCTAGGTGCCAGCCTCGAGAAGGACGCCTTCATGGCTCTTGATCCATCCGGTGCCGGCGTGCAGAGAACCTTCTTTGACGCCGTCTACAGCGAGAAGAAGGACTCCTTCACCAAAACCGATGGCACGGTCTACAAAGCCAACGAGAGCACCGGATTCTTTGAAACCAAGGACGGCGAGCGGCTATCAGAGACCGGCTGGCAGGTACAGGTCGGCTTTGCCAACTACAACAAAATCTTTGGAGACAAGGAGCTTCGCGGGCCACTGCTAAAGATTTTCACCTGGACCATAATCTTTGCCTTCACCTCGGTTGTCAGCACCTTCATCGTTGGTCTGGCTCTAGCGTTGCTATTCAACGACGAGCGACTGCGTGGCAAAAAGGTCTATCGCGCGATCATGATCTTGCCATACGCCTTCCCCGCCTTCCTTTCGGCTTATGTCTGGAAAGGTATGTACAACACCGAAAACGGATTTATCAACGTCGCAATTTTGCATGCTCAATCTGGAAAGGGAATCGACTGGCTAAACCAAGAGGGCCCGGCTCGATGGGCTGTGCTGCTCTGTAATCTCTGGCTCGGCTTCCCCTATATGTTCCTGATCACAACCGGAGCGCTCCAGGCAATCCCTGGCGAACTAACCGAATCGGCAACCATCGATGGGGCAACACCTTGGCAACAGTTCAGGCTGATCAAACTGCCACTTCTTCTAGTGTCGTTGGCGCCGCTTTTGATATCCTCGTTCGCTTACAACTTCAATAACTTCACGATTATCTATCTGATAACCGGCGGTGGTCCGGCAGGTGATTCGGCCTTGAAGGTTGATGCCGGCGGAACTGATATCCTGATCAGCTTCGTCTACAAAATCGCCTTCTCGACCGGTGTCGGTGCCGACTACGGCCTGGCAAGCGCATTCTCAGTTCTAATCTTCTTTATTGTTGGTGGCCTCTCGATGCTCGCCTTCCGTCGCACTAAGTTCCTTGAGGAAGTTGCCTAAAATGTCAATGAAAACCACAATCAAAACCACCTATCGCAACTTCACCTTCGCTGGAACCGCCTCAATTGGCGAATTCTGGAGCTTCGCTGTGATCGCATTGGCCGCCAATCTAGGTGCCTTCTTTTTCGCCGTAGCCATGGGTTCACTGTTTGGTTCTTCGACGATCTCGGTTGTCACCGTGGCGCTGGTGCAACTGGGCACCTTCGTCATGACCGTGCTGCCACTGGTGGCTGCTGCCGCTCGTCGTTTGCGTGACGCGGGATTCTCGTCACGTTGGATTTGGGTGCTGTTAGCCCCAGTCCTGTCGTTTGCAGCCGTTCTTGCCATGCTGGCGGCCGCCAGCAGAACTATAAAGGGCGCAAACAGTGCTGGCGTCCCGGCAAACCTGGTTGTGCCAGTGTTTGTGCTAATCGGTATTGGAGTTCTTGCGTTCTTGCTCTTTGTGGTCGCACTCGTTTTGCCAACCAGAACCGCCGAGCAGGGCAACAAGTACGCAACCGCCCCGCTCGAGCGCCCAATGAGTTATTTCGCTTGGCTCAAGAGCCAGGGATGGCGCCACCTAGTTGGAATTTTGGTTTGCATTTACTCGCTCTTCCCAATTCTTTACATCCTCTCGGTGTCGCTGAGCGATGGTGGAGGAATCGATAGCGGTGTGCTCTTCACGCAGTTCAACCTGGGCAACTATATAGCCTTGTTTACCGATGACAACCCGGACCGACCGTTCGTCAAATGGATTGTCAACACCGTGACCATCGCGTCGATCACCGCTATCGGCAGCGTATTCCTGTCAGCGCTAGCTGCCTATTCCTTCTCACGCATGCGATTCCGCGGCCGTCGTTCCGGGCTTCTCAGCCTGCTTCTGCTGCAGATGTTCCCGTCGATTCTGGGTTTGGTAGCCATCTACAGTATTTTGAGCGAGTTCACCAAGTATGTTCCGGCGCTCGGTCTGAACACCCCCTGGGGCCTAATTCTGGTTTACCTAGGTGGTTCCCTCGGTGGCGGAACCTATTTGATGTACGGATTCTTCAACACCGTGCCAACCGAACTAGATGAGGCTGCCAAGATTGATGGAGCTACCCACACGCAAATCTATTTCCGAATCATTTTGAGACTCGTGGCCCCGATCCTCGCCGTCATGGCTCTGCTGTCGTTCATTGGAACCTCAAGCGACTTCATTTTGGCTTCCATCGTCTTGAATAAGCCTGATCAATACACTCTTGCCGTGGGGCTTGGTCTGTTCATCGATCAGCCATACAGCAAGAACTGGGCCATGTTCTGTGCCGGCGCTGTGATTTCGGCAACTCCAATCGTTGTCTTGTTCATGTCGCTACAGCGCTACATCGTTTCTGGCCTCACCGGCGGCGCGGTGAAGGGCTAATGGCGGGCGATTCAGCTCTGCCACTCAGCCTTCAACCGCATCACGATGGATCGGCTATTTACGTAGCCAATCAGAAGCCGAAGCTGCTTGACAAGGTAAAAATCCGCGTGCGAGTGCATGCGGCCATTGGCGAGGTCGAATCGGTAGTGGTTCGGTTTAGCGAAAGCGGCGAGGCCTTCCCGACCCCACCGGCGAAAGTCGTTGGAACCGGTGACGGCTGGACCTGGTACGAAGCCACGGTCGTAATGCACAACCCGCGGATGAACTATCGCTTTCGCATCACCCTGAAAAATGGTGACGTCTTTTGGTTGAACACCCTTGGTCTTTTTGAATTGATTCCGCCAGACATCAACGACTTCAGAATAAACACCTACTCTTCGGCGCCCAAGTGGAGTTCGTCGACGATCATGTACCAGATTTTTCCGGACCGTTTCGCAAGATCGGTGAATGCCGATAAGCACAAGACCCCGGATTGGGCCATTGCTGCCGAATGGAAAGACGCGGTAATCGGTTCTGGGCCGGGCACGTCGGAGCAGTTCTTCGGGGGTGACCTGTGGGGCGTGATCGAACATCTTGATCACCTCAAGAACCTAGGGGTAACCATGGTTTACCTGACCCCGATTTTTCCGGGTCGGTCGAATCACCGCTACGACGCCAGCTCATTCAGCGAAGTAGATCCGCTGCTCGGAGGAAACCGCGCCCTGGCAGCCTTGGTTGAGGCGGCGCACAAGCGTGGCTTCAAGGTAATTGGTGACCTAACCTCAAACCACTCGGGTAATCACCACGAATGGTTTACCTCCGCCTTTAAGAATCCAGCCGCAGTCGAGAGTGATTTCTACTACTTCAGTGAAAAGAACACGAAGTATGACGCGTGGTTTGGCGTTCCAAGCCTTCCTAAGTTCAATTGGAAGTCGGCCGAGCTGCGCAAGCGCTTCATCGAAGGCAAAAAGTCCGTCGTCGCCAAGTGGCTGAAGGCCCCCTATAACTTCGACGGTTGGCGTATTGATGTGGCCAACATGACCGGTCGCATCCGTGACGAGGACATGTATTTGGAAGTGGCCCAGGTGATTCGCAAGACCATGGTCGAGGTCAACCCAGACACCATCATGCTTGGCGAATACACCGGTGACGCCGCCTACGAAGTGCAGGGTGACGGCTGGCAGGGCGCAATGACCTACAGCAACTTCACCAAGCCGCTGTGGCGTTGGTTCCACGACAGCAAAACCACAGATGTTCCGGGCTTCATGGCTCCGGATGGTCGCCTGCAGCACGATGGGGTTGGCTTCTTTGAAAGCTACCGTCAATTCATCGCCGCCTTCCCTTGGCACGTTCGCCAGCACAACATGAACCCGCTAGACACCCACGACATCCCACGTTTCAAAACCTTCACGATGGAGGGTGCCCAGAAGGTAGCCGCCGGTATGCAGTTCACTTTCCCGGGTATTCCGGTAATTTGGGCCGGAGACGAGTTTGGGCTTGACGGTTGGAATGGCGAAAACTCGAGAACTCCAATTCCTTGGAATAACGAACGACCAAGTGACCCGCAGATGATTGAAACTTATGCGACTCTTGCTAAGTTGCGCAAAGATCAACCTTCGTTGGTAGACGGAGCGATGAGGTTCATTTACGCGGGTGCCGAGGCCGTCGCTTTTGTGCGCGAAACCAAGAAGGAAACCCTTTTGGTTTTAGCCACCAGAGGAAATGCCGGAAACATCGAACTGCCACTCGACGCTGTGTCGGGCGCGGATCAGGCCAAACTGCTGTACGGCGAGGGAAAATTGGTAACAAAGCGACACAAAATGTTGCTAACGAGCCCAAAAATGACTCTCACGGTCTGGAGTTTGCCCGCAGCAAAGATTATCTGATAAAGTCATGAAGTTGCCTTTTTGACCTTTGGGTCAGATTGGTTTAACGCCCCGATAGCTCAGTGGTAGAGCACTTCCATGGTAAGGAAGGGGTCGACAGTTCAATCCTGTCTCGGGGCTCTGGTAGACCAAAACCACATCGGTCAACCACAATGCTGAATCTTAGGATTAAGTTGAACGCGGCGGGGTAGCTCAGGTGGTTAGAGCACACGGCTCATAATCGTGGTGTCGCGGGTTCGAGTCCCGCTCCCGCTACTCGAGAATCAAAGTTTAGAAACAAAAAGCGAAGGCCCAGATTTTTCTGGGCCTTCGCTTTTTAACTAGCTACTTAGCTGCGACCTCCAAATTTCTAAAAGGCACCGGTTCCGTTTGGTGACCCGAACCCGGTGGGGCCATCCCAACCAGGCCCCGCGGTGCACCAGAGCTTTCTTTGGCAGCTGCCGTTCGATCCGGTCGAAACATCGTGCAACTGATCGGCCTGCGAGGCGGTGAACTCCCCAGCCGAAGCCCCGAAATCGGCCTTCAGTGCGTAAAGGGCTGCAATGATTGGCGACGAGACGCTGGTGCCACCAAAAACCATCCAGTTGGAGTCGTAAGCAACCGTGACCCCGGTTGCCGGGTCGGCCACTGCTGCTACATCGGCTGCCGACTTTCCTAGGCAGTCGGTGAGCGCACTGTCTTGCCACGAAGCCGCCGGGTTCAGGGTTGAACAGCCGCTGCCGCCGCTAGCCCAAGCCGATTCGCGGGCATACGAACCGCGAGCATCCAGGAACAGCGAGGTGCCGCCGACGGCGACAACACTCGAAAACGAGGCCGGTGAAGAAACCCCGTAGCCGCTGTCTCCACTCGATGCGGTGACGGCAATACCTTGCTCGCTAGCCGCCGCGTAAGCCGGGTAATCCGCCTCGTTGGCATCGCTGCCACCATAGCTATTGCTAATCGCCTTGACGCCCTTGAACCTGCTGGCAGTTGCCACCGCAGCCTCTAGGCTCTTGAAGCTGGCAATCTTGGCCTCTACCAGCAAAATGCTGCACTTTGGGCAGAAGGCCGCTGCCATTTCAATGTCGAGAGCGGTTTCTTGAGCCCAACCGGCGGCCTCGGTGGTTGAGGCAGAGGCCACCTGACCGCTCTGCGTGAGCTGAAAGAAACAAGGGTTTTTGCCCGCGGGGATTGCGGTGGGCCGAGTGTTTGGCTGCCCGCAGTTATCCATCGGCCCCAGATTGAACATTTCGCGATACATGGTCAAATCGTCGAACGCGGTGCCGCTGTGATATGCGTCGATGATTGCGATCACCCGATTGCGGTTGCCGAGAGCGCGAATCGAGTAGGCCTTGCGCAATTGGTTGGCCCCGTAGGAGACGCCAACCAGGGGCCGAACCAAACCGCTTGTTGGTCTGGTAGCCGCGTGACGAATTGCCAAACAAGTGACTCGTTTAGCCGTGGCCGGGCCGCAAACGGCACGATCGCCCTTGGCTAACTTGGATTGACTGGTGGGCGATGCCACCTTGGCGCTGGCCTGCGAACTGGCGGCCAGGGTGAAGCAGGCGCTTAGCAGCGCCACGGTCAGCAATGATGCCGAGAGAGTTTTTTTCATAGGGAAGGTGAACCTCGCTTTCAACTACTGAAACTAGGTTTCGGGCGGCTAGGTTTTTGGGATTCGCCTGCAAACTGTTGAGAAATCAGCCAAACTATAGGGGTGGTGAATCCAAACATTCAGGGTAAGAAGTATCCGGCAACGACCCCGTACCTAGTTGGTCGAGAAAAAATTCGCGAGTTTGCAAGAGCGGTGCAATCAACCAATCCCGTGAACCTCGATGTCTTTGCGGCGCAGACGGCCGGCTATGCCGATTTGGTAGCGCCCCCGACCTTCGCGGTGCTCATTCAAGAGAAGGGCCTCAGCGCCCCACTGAGCGACCCAGAGGCCGACATTGACTTCAGTCGCGTCGTGCACGGCGACCAAAGATTTATCCAGAGCCGCCCAATCGTGGCCGGCGATGAACTGCACGGAGTGCTCGAGGTGACCAGCGTCAAATCGCTCGGTGCACATTCCATGGTGACCTTCACCACCGAAATCAGCGATTCCAAAGACGAACTGGTTTGCACCGCAATATCCACACTCGTAGTTAGAGGCGATGCCTGATGACCATGCACTCGGTTCCAAAACTCATAGAACTCGAAATCGGCCAGAGCATTGGCTCGGCCGAATACCTGCTGACCCGCGACAGCCTGGTTCGCTACGCCGGCGCCTCGGGGGATTTCAACCCGATTCACTACCGCGATGACGTGGCCCAGTCGGTTGGTTTGCCAGGAGTGCTGGCCCATGGAATGTTGACCATGGGTGCTGCAGTGCAGCTTGTCGTGGATTGGGTAGGCGATTCGGGTCGAGTGGTCGATTACGGTGTGCGTTTCACAAAGCCGGTGTTAGTCGATGGTCGTGACGGATCGGTTGTGGTGGTCGCCGGCAAGATTGCCCAAATCGACGCCGAAAACAATCGGGTGCGAGTCGACCTGGCCGCAACCTTCGCTGACGCAGCTGTTTTGGGCAAAGCCCAGGCTTGGGTGCGCCTCTAAACCATGTCGGAATCAGCCAAGTTGGCGCTCGCCGAACTAACCACCATGGGGGTTGGGGGAGTGCCGGCTGAAATGCATGAGGCGCACTCTCGCGAGGAACTCATCGAACTGAGCCTGCAGACTTGGAAGGCCGGCGAAGACTGGCTTTTGCTCGGTGGCGGAAGCAATATCGTTGCCGCCGATGAACTTGAAGAGCTTCACGTTATTCGGGTGCGCAGCCTAGGCATCGAAAGCGACAATCACCCAGAAAAGCCAGTGTGGCCAACTAAGCAAATATGGAGGGTCCAGGCCGGCGAGAGCTGGGATGGCTTGGTTGCCAAGACCGTTGAGGCCGGGCTAGCCGGGCTCGAGGCAATGAGTGGCATACCGGGCAGCGTCGGTGCGGCCCCGGTGCAAAACATTGGTGCCTACGGGCAAGAAGTGGCCGAGACCATCGTGCGGGTTGAGTTTCTCGATTACCAGACGCGCGAGCTACACATCCTAGAAAATTCAGATCTTGACTTTGGATACCGTGACAGCGCAATCAAGCGCGGGCGGCAAGGCGTTATTACCTGGGTTGAGTTTCAACTCGAAAACCACGGTGGGCTCAGTAAACCAACCGAATCGACTCAGGTGGCGCAAGCGCTCGGGCTGCAGTTGGCGGGGCAGGCTCCGCTGGCCGAGATCCGCGATGTTGTGCTGCGACTGCGAGCAGCCAAGGGCATGCTTTACGACCCACAGGATCAGGATTCCTGGAGTTGCGGAAGCTTCTTTACCAACCCAATCGTCAGCCACAGTTTTGCGCGAACCCTGCCTAGTGAGGCACCGCGATGGGAGACCGAGGCCGATGACGGGTTGACCGTGAAGCTAAGTGCCGCCTGGTTGATTGAAAACTCCGGGTTCACCAAGGGTTTTCAGATTGCCGGTTCGAAGGCCGCGATAAGTTCAAAGCACGCCCTGGCAATCACCAATCGCGGTGGCGCAAGCGCTCAAGAGGTTGTGCAACTGGCCAGTTTGGTGCAGGCTCAGGTTATGAATCGGTTCGGAATCAACCTGGTTCCAGAGCCCAACCTGATTGGTTTTTAGGCGGGGGCCAATGCAAAAGGCAACTTGGAGGCTGTTGTTCAAACAGTTTTCAAGCCCGATTGTTTTGATTCTGCTGCTCGCCACCGTGGTTTCGATGGTTGCCGGCGACCTGCTCGACGGTGTGATGATTCTTGCCGTAATAATCCCAACCGGTCTGCTCGGTTTCTTTCAAGAACGCCGTGCCGGAAAGGTGATGGCAACCCTTCTCAAACGAGTGCAGCTCAAATCTGAGGTAATACGCAACGGGGTCGAGGTTAGTTTGCCGGCCGATGAACTGGTGCTTGGCGACGTGGTTGTTCTGAACGCCGGCGATTTGGTGCCGGGGGACTTGCAACTTATTGAATCCAACGCACTTCAAGTCGATGAGTCGGCCCTCACCGGTGAGAGCTTTGCCCGTGAAATATCCATCGAATCCGATTCCGAACTTTGGTTTGGCAGTCACGTGGTTAGCGGATCGGCTAAGGCGAAGGTAGTCGCTCTCGGGTCTGACACAAAGTTTGGGGCCCTCGAAAAATCCCTTGCCGGCAAAGACGTGGTCACCGCCTTTGAGCGTGGCACCAACCGATTCGGCTACATGCTGGTGCGAGCCATGCTCTTGTTGGTCACGCTGGTGTTTGCCGGCAACCTGCTGTTGCATCGACCGCTGGTTGATTCACTGCTGTTTGCGGCGGCCCTTGCGGTTGGCTTGACCCCGCAACTTTTGCCCGTGATCATGCAGGTGTCGCTTTCTGCCGGAGCTAGGCGGATGGCCGACAAACAGGTGCTGGTGAAGCGACTCGATGCCATCGAGGACTTTGGTTCGATCACGGTGCTTTGCTCCGACAAGACCGGAACCCTCACCAAGGGGGTCGTCAAGCTCAGCCACGCCTTCGATATCGTTGGTGCCGAAAACCCCCGGGTGCGCCGGCTGGCGTATTTGAACGCGGTTGCCCAAACGGGTTTCAACAACCCGATGGATCAGGCAATCATCGAGGCGCTCAAGCTGGAGTTCGTGGATTCGACCCACGAAACCCTAGCCGAATTGCCCTACGACTTTGAACGGCGTCGGCTTTCGGTGTTGGTTCGGGCCGGCGATTTAGGCGAGCAACCAGTTCTTATCACCAAGGGGGCGGTGCCCGAGGTTTTGCAGGTTTGCCAGTTGACCGGGTTGCAGCGCGAGAAGATCGACACGCAAATGGCCGATTTGAGCGCTCAGGGGTTTCGGGTCATTGCCGTTGCAACCAAGACGATGGATGCGGCCGCGCGCCTCGACCTAAGCGCCGAATCAGAGCTCTCGTTTGAGGGTTTGCTCGTGCTGAGCGATGAGGTTAAGCCGGATGCCGCGGCTGCCATCGCCGAGCTGCTCGACCTTGGCATCAAGTTCTATTTGCTAACCGGCGATAACAAGTTGGTGGCCAACCAGATCGCCAAACAGGTTGGTCTGCCGCTTGATCGAGTCTTCGCCGAATTGGACCCGCTTCAAAAAGAGCAGATTGTGCTCAAACTGCGCTCGCAGGGTGAAATCGTCGGGGTGCTTGGAGATGGCATCAACGACAGTGCCGCCATCAAGGCCGCCGATGTTGGCATTGCGGTGGATAGCGGAGTGGATGTGGCCAAGCAGGCGGCTGCAATCGTGCTCATGAATCAGGATCTCTCGGTGGTTGCCGAGGGCGTTCGACTTGGTAGGCGAACCTTTGCCAACACCATCAAGTACATCAGGGTCACCATCAGCGCCAACTTTGGCAACATGGTATCGATGTCAATCATCTCGCTCTTTTTGCCATTCTTGCCGCTGCTGCCGCTGCAAATTCTGCTGTTGAACCTGATCAGCGATATTCCTGCACTTATGATTTCGGGTGACGCAGTTGACCCAGAGGATATGAAGAGCCCGCAGGCCTGGAACGTGAAAGACATCACCCGTTTCATGGTGCGCTTTGGGCTGGTGAGTTCGATTTTTGATCTACTGACCTTTGGGCTGTTGCTCTTTGCGCTTCACGCCAACGAGGCCGAATTTCAGAGCGGCTGGTTTGTTGAGTCGACACTGACAGAACTCGCTGCGATGCTGGTTTTGCGCACCACGCGCCGGTTTTACCGCAGCCGACCGAGTCGAGGCTTGTTGATTTCCAGCATCGTCGTGGCGGCACTGGTTATCGCGCTGCCGTTTAGCTTCTTGGCACCGGAACTCAAACTCGTTGCCCTCGCGCCGCTGACCGTGGTCGCGTTGCTTGGGTTAACGGTGATCTATATCGCGGCTAATGAACTGTTGAAAAGACCCTGGAGACGCTGGATTCCCTCAAGCAAGGGTGCATCGCCAAGCGCATAGCTCAGGCGCACGTAGCCCGATGGGCCAAAAGCTTCGCCGGGAACCAGAGCCACCTCGGCGGTATCCAAGATGTAATCGCAAAGTTCGAGTGAACTGCTGATCAGCTTTCCACCCCATTCACGCCCCAACAGTCCTCTGACGTCCGAGTAGACGTAGAAGGCGCCCTGTGGCATCGGGGCAATCCAGTCGGCAATCTTGTTGAGTTCGGCAACCGCCAGTTTGCGACGACGATCGAATGCCTCACGCATTGCCAAGACCTCGTCTTGTGGCCCGGTGAGTGCGGCCAGGGCGGCGCTCTGTGAAATATTTGAGACGTTGGATGACAGGTGTGACTGCAGGTTGCCAGCCGCCTTCATCGCGTCAAGCGGGCCGGCCATCCAGCCAAGACGCCAACCGGTCATTGCGTATGACTTGGCCACGCCGTTAACCAATATTGTGCGGTCGATGAGTTCTGGCACCACTTCGGTAATCGAGTATGCCTTGATTCCGTCGTAAACCAAGTTCTGATAAATCTCGTCGGTGATTACCCAAAGGCCGTTGTCATAGGCCCAGCGACCAATCGCCTCGACCTGGTCGCGCGAGTAGACGGCACCGGTTGGGTTGGAAGGGGAAACGAAAAGCAGCACCTTGGTGCGTGGAGTTCTGGCAGCCTCGAGCTGCTCAACCGTGACCAGGTAGTTCTGGTCTGAGCCGGCAAAGACTTCAATCGGAACGCCACCGGCCAGACGAATCGCCTCTGGGTAGGTTGTCCAGTATGGGCTCGGCATCATTACCTCGTCGCCCGGATCAACGATCGTGGCGAAGGCCTGATAGACGGCCTGCTTGCCACCGTTGGTGACCACGACCTGAGCCGCTGAGATTTCGGTGCCGCTGTCGATGAGGGTTTTGTGAGCAATCGCCTCGCGCAGTTCGGGCAAGCCGATGGCCGGCGTGTAGCGATAATTCTTTGGGTCGCGAACTGCCATTGCGGCCGCCTCAACGATGTGTTGCGGGGTGGCGAAGTCTGGTTCGCCTGCCGCGTAGCTGATTACTGGCCGGCCCTCGGCTTGCAAAGCCTTGGCCTTGGCGTCAACCTTAAGGGTGGCAGATTCGGCGATGGCGGCGATGCGCCTTGATATTCTAGGAAAAGTAGAGTCACTCACGCCTTCAAGACTACCGTTTTGGCAACCCGAGGCTTTGCTTTTCAGCAATGCAGGGATTAGTATTCTCTTAGGTAGTTTGACAACTTCTGGAGCCTATTCTGGCAAATTAATCATTTTTAGTTTCAATCTAGAAGTGTGCCTTTTTTAGAGGTTCAGAAGTTGAATAGCTAGCCCTGTAAAGGGCGGTGGCTCAATTGGTAGAGCAGCGGTCTCCAAAACCGCAGGTTGCAGGTTCGAGTCCTGTCCGCCCTGCAAGAAGCAAGCAACAGCTAACGAAGGAAACGTTCATGGCAGAAGAGCTAGAAACGGCCTCAGAGGAACTCGTCGAGAAGGCGAAGACCGACAAGGCTTCGAAGCGCAATGTCTTTAGCCGCGGAGTGCTATTCATAAAGCAGGTTCTTGCCGAGCTTAAGAAGGTCACCCGGCCAACGACCAAGGAACTGGTCAACTACACCGGAGTTGTTTTGGCCTTCGTGACAGTCGTCATGTTTGTCATCTCGGTTCTTGACTTCCTGTTTTACCAAGGCGTAGTTTTCGTCTTCAGCTCTGGTTCTAACTAGAGTCAAGCAACTCGGCTTCAAATAATAGATACGCGAATAGGACTTACCAGTGAGTGAATCAGAACGAAACGAACTAGAGGCATTGGCCGAGGTTCAAGACGTTGCTGCAGACCAGGTCATCGCAGCGGCAGACGCCGACCTTGCAGACTTTGCTAAAGATGTGGCCGCCGAAATCGACGCTGACATTGAACTAGCCGAAGCAATCGAAGAAGTTGAAGAAGAGCAAACACAGGTCTCTGACATGGTTGAGGAGGGTGCCCCGATTGACGAGGACCCATACAGCCAGTTCCGCGCCGACTTCCGTCGCCTGCCAGGCAAGTGGTACGTAATCCACAGCTACGCCGGCTATGAGAAGCGAGTGAAGCAAAACATCGAAAACCGTAAGCAGGTTATCGAGGGTGGCGACGACATCTTCCAGATTGAAGTTCCTATGGAAGAAAGCATCGAAATCAAGAATGGTCAGCGCAAGCTGGTTACCAAGGTTCGCATCCCCGGATACGTGCTCATTCGCATGGAAATGAACGAGCTTGCATGGTCGCTCGTGCGATACACCCCGGCTGTGACCGGATTCGTAGGTAACTCGCAGAACCCAACACCGCTTCGCCCTAGCGAAGCCTTTGAGGTTTTGAAGCGATGGATCTATGAGCTGCCAGAGGAAACCGCTGCCAAGGCTGCGGCTAAGAGCGGCGCAACTCCAAAGGGCAAGGCCAAGGCGATTCCAATCAACGTGGACTTCAAGGTTGGCGAGAGCATCATGATCAAGGACGGATCGTTCGCCGGTCTGCCAGGTACCATCTCAGAGATCAAGCCAGAGAGCGGCAAGTTGACCGTTCTGGTTTCGCTCTTTGAACGCGAAACTCCAGTCGAGCTCGGTTTCGAGCAGGTTGGCCCGCTTAACTAAATAGATCTAACAGGTTTTCCAAAACAAACTCAAAGGAAAAGAAAATGGCACCGAAAAAGAAAAAAATCACCGGAATGATCAAGCTCCAGATCAAGGCCGGAGCTGCTAACCCAGCCCCGCCGATTGGTCCAGCACTTGGCCAGCACGGTGTTAACATCATGGAATTCTGCACGCAGTACAACAACGCGACTGCAGATCAGCGCGGAAGCATCGTTCCAGTGGAAATCACTGTTTACGAAGACCGTAGCTTCACCTTCGTTCTAAAGACTCCACCAGCAGCCGAACTAATCAAGCAGGCAGCCGGAGTTGCAAAGGGTTCAGCAACGCCTCACACCGCTAAGGTTGGCAAGCTAACTCGCGAACAGCTGTTGAAGATTGCTGAAAGCAAGATGTCTGACCTAAACGCCAATGACGTTGAGGCAGCAGCACTCATCATCGCCGGAACTGCCCGCTCAATGGGCATCACCGTCGAGGGTTAATAACAAAAAAGAAATAAGTGGGAGGGCCTCCTGGCCCGTCAACCACTAACTGTGACCAAAGAAAAGGAATAGCAGAATGGCAAAGCGCTCAAAGGCTTATCAAGAAGCCGCAGCAAAGATTCAAGAAGGCCGGTTCTACACCCCAGCCGAAGCCGTGACCCTCATCCGTGAGACCGGCTCCAAGAAGTTCGATTCAACCGTTGAGGTTGCAATCAAGCTTGGTGTTGACCCACGTAAGGCCGACCAGATGATCCGTGGAACTGTAAAGTTGCCAAACGGAACTGGTAAGACCGCACGCGTTATCGTGTTCGCAACCGGTGCCGCTGCTGACGCAGCCACCGCAGCCGGAGCCGACCTCGTCGGTGGCGACGAGCTTATCGAGAAGGTTGCAGCCGGTTGGGTTGACTTCGACTCGGCAGTTTCAACTCCTGAGCTCATGGGCAAGGTGGGTCGTCTAGGTAAGGTCCTAGGACCCCGCAACCTGATGCCAAACCCAAAGACCGGAACCGTGACCCCGGATGTTGCCAAGGCAGTAACTGAAATCAAGGGCGGAAAGATTGACTTCCGCGTTGACAAGCAGGCTAACCTCCACTTCATCATTGGCAAGGCATCTTTCACCAAGGAGCAGCTTGGCGAGAACCTCGCCGTTGCACTTGACGAAGTAATGCGCCTCAAGCCTTCCAGCTCAAAGGGCCGCTACATGCTCAAGGCCTCAATCGCAACCACCTTTGGTCCTGGCATCCCGCTAGACACCAACGTGACCAAGGTTGAGTTCTAAAAAAACTCCAAAACTCATTGCTGAGAGATCGGGTTCGAAAGAACCCGGTCTCTTTTCATCTATGGCACTTACCTCTAAACCAACATACGCTTCAATCGAAAGGTGGGATATTGTCGCAGCACGCGTTTGGCGCAGCAACTCTGCTTGACCCGAAAGACCCAATGGGACTGCGCTCTAGCGCACCTCTGCTAGATGCTTGGATTCGCGATATGGAGACCGATCGGTCACCGTTTCAGATCCCTGGCCACAAGGGCCGCACCGACCTCACCGGTGCAATAGTTGACGGTGACATTCCCGTCCTTCCCGGAAACCACCCCCACCGCATTTCTCCCTCGCTGATTCTTGAGGCCGAGGCATTGGCGGCAAATCTCTGGAACGCTGACCTATGTAGGTTCGGAGTAAATGGCTCTTCCGGGTCCAATCACGCGGCCGTAATGGCAGTTGCCGGCCCCGGCGACAAGGTTATTGTGTCGAGAACCCTCCACAAGTCGGTTTTGGTTGGTTTGGTCTACGCCGGAGTCACGCCGATTTGGGTGCGACCAGAAATCAACCCGGCCACCGGATTGCCCGAGTACCTGCCATCATCGGTTTTGGCTAAGGCGCTAGAGGAACACCCCGACGCCAAGGCTGTTCTGATCGGCGAACCCTCCTACGTTGGCACAATGTCAAACATCCCGCGATTGGCCAAGGTGACCCATGAATACGGCATTCCGTTGGTAGTTGATGCGGCTTGGGCGGCACACTTCGGTTTTCACCCGAGTCTGCCAAACCACCCGCTGGCCGAAGGTGCCGACATCGTCGTGACATCGGCACACAAGACGCTGCCAAGCTATTCGCAGGCCTCGTTTGTTCTGGTGAACAGCAAGTACGTTGACCTTGACCGATTCAATAAGATGTTCGATTCGACTCAAACCACTTCGATGTCGGGTCGTATTCTGGCATCGATCGATGCCGCGAGGGCGCTGCTCGAACGGCACGGGCAGGCTCTGCTCGACCCGGTAATCGCGGCGACGGCGAAGGGCAGAAGCCAACTCCGGGATGTTGGTATCGATGTTATCGACGGCGAATACATTGACCCACTGAAGTTGGTTATTCTGCTGGCATCCTCCGGGGCAGATGGCAACGTGATCGAGGCAGAGTTGCTGGCGGCCAACATCGACGTAGAGATGGCCAATCGTGATCTCGTAATTCCAATGATTACCTTTGCCGATACTCCGGATCGTATCGAGGATTTGATTTCGAGAATAATCGCAGCAGTAAATCGCAATCGAGGTCCGGCGCGGCCGATTGCAACCGCAGCCGCCTTCTCGATTGAACCCGTCGTCATGGTCTCGCCAAGAGCCGCCTTCTTCAGCGACTACGAGGTCGTCGATGCCGCCGAGGCCGTTGGCCGAGTAAGTGCCGAAATGATTTGCCCATACCCGCCGGGCGTTCCCGTGCTTTCGCCCGGTGAACTTATAACCGAAGCCGCCCTGGCAGCTCTTTTTGCCGCTCGAGATTCAGGCGTACGCATCGCCTTTGTGTCCGATCCGACACTGAAAAAACTAAAAGTTTTGCCTAGTCAAGATGTAGTTTCTGTGCCAGAATGACCTTAACTTTACGTTAGGTTGCGAATGGGAAACAATCACGTGGTCTTGGTCGAAGGGGATTCGATTCTAAGGCAGTTGCTTGGCCAAACCCTTGAACAAGCTGGATTTCAAGTTTCTAGGGTTGCGAACACTCACGATGGCAGGCTGGCATGCCATCGGCTGGCTCCCGCGGGGGTGGTGGTCGACCTGGCAACAGCCGGGCCGATGTCGCCGGCGGAATGCGCTAGTGCCCTGCGCAGTGTTAGCCCCGATGCGGGCTTGGTGTTTTTAGCATCCGGCGGCCTCCAGGAGGTCCAGACGGCAATTGAGGGTCTCGATGGACAGGCGGTTTGTCTCGATAAAACCGAGCTATTTACCGCCGATGATGTCCTTGTGGCAATCAACTCGGTGGTCCCCGCCACGAATTAGGGCTTGCCGCAGGCTATCCATCAAATCATGGTTTGCCCTCTAGACTGAGAGGCCATCATGAATAAACCAATTCGCAGGCTGCCGCGCCCACTCAATGTGCCGCACGAGTCTCGGTTGGCTGAATCGAACCCCCACCGGACCGAGATTTTGCAACGCCACGAGATTGCTATGGCGCTCGATAAGCCTGGCTATACCGACCCAGAGACCGGCTACTTCGTGTTTACCGCCAAACAGCTAGCCGCAGAGGGTGTCTGTTGCGCAAACATCTGCCGACACTGCCCCTTCAAACGCTAGTCTGACGGCGGCTCACTGAACTAAAGCGTTGCGAGAACCGCATCCAAGTCTGATTTGGTTGGGGGTTCAGCGCCGGCACGTTCGCAAGCGATCGAGGCGGCAACGCCAGCAACCCGAACATATTCCTGCAAGGTCGCGTCTGAGATTTGGCTAAATCGATCGAACGGATTGGTTCCGAGTGAGCCGGAATCCTGAAGTTGCCCGAGCAGGTTTGCGCAGAAAGTATCGCCGGCACCAACGGTATCGACAACATTGATTTTGCGAGAGGCGACATCGGAGCGCTGGATGGAACCATCGGGGGATTTGCGGTAAATCGAGACGCCATCGCCACCTCGGGTCACAAAAACCAACTTCGCGGTGTCGCCAATCCACTCGGCAACAATCTCGTCGATTCGCTTTTGGGCTTCGTCTGAACCCGAGTCCAATGAATAGAGCCACTCGATGTCTTCGTCAGAGGCTTTGATCAGGTGGCTGATTCCGTTGACTCGCTCAACTCGCAGTCGTTCGGTTTCGCTGTCAAAGCCAAGGGCCGGGCGCATGTTGATGTCGTGACTGATGCTTAGTGAGTTCGCTTCGAAGTGGCGTCTGGCCCAAGCCTCGATGATTTCGTTACCCGGTTGCATCGCCATGGTCAGGCAACCAAACTGAATGGCGGTTGCGCCAAGGGCCTCGATTTGCGCGGCGGTTGGCAACTCCTGCGGAGTCCAGCCCCAATCGGCGGTGCCATTTACATAGAAAGAGTAGTTGGGAACGCCTTGTGAGTCGATGGATACCACTGCCAACGTGCTGAGCTCGTCAGCCGAAACCGCATAGTCCAGCCCAACCCCGTTGTCGGTTAGTCGCTTGCGGATGATGCCACCAAAGCGGTCGCTTGCGATGCGCGCTAAAAATTGTTGAGGGGTGCCGCGACGTGCAAGTGCAATGGCAACGTTGGCGTTAGCGCCACCGACAATGGCGTTGAATGCACCGGCTTGGTACCTGTTTTCGATTAGATCGATCAGCGCTTCGCCTATAACGAGAATCATTCTTTAGTCCTTAAACAGTGGGTCTAGTTCGGGTCGCAAAATAAGATTCGCGACGGATTGGCGGGCAATTAGTTCGGTTGGCAAGGAAATTTTTTCGGGTGCCAGAGTAGAGTCTTGCATCTGCGCGACAAGTTTTTCGACAGCGAGCCGCCCGACGAGTTCCACGGGGCGTGAAACCACTGTGATGCCAGGCACCATGGCGGCAGCCCATTGGCTGTCATCGACAGTCACCAGTGAAAGATCCTGGCCGATAATCATGCGACGGTTTCCGGCCACCTTCAGCACCGCAAGACACATGTCATTGTTGGAGGTGAAAATGATTGTCGGTGGTTTCGCGGTGTCTAGCAGTTTGGCAACGGCCGCTTCAGAAATTTCGGGTGCGTCCTCGCAGAACATCCAGGACTGGGCCTTCGGTTTGATTCCGCATTCGCTCGCGCCTTGTAAGAAGCCGTTGGTTCTATCTTCGACCGAGGAAATCAGCATCGCTGGCCGCTCGGTTGACATGCCCTTCACCGAAGCGGTTGCAACCAAGAAGGCCATCCGTCGGTGTCCCAGCGAGTAGGCGTGCCGCACTGCAAGTTCGCAACCAACAAAGTCCTCGGTGATAACGGTGGTTGCCCGAATGCCATTGAGTCGGCGGTCGACCAGCACCACCGGCTTGCCGTTCAGGCTCTCATTAGAAAGGTGATCGTGCACGGCCGAGGTCGAGGGAACAACGATCAATCCATCGACCTGTTTTTCAATCAGGGTTTCTACAGCACTTCGTTCGGCCGCAATATCCTCGTCGGTGTTTGTGATCAGAACCTGATACCCAAGACCGCGAGCCGAATCAACGATGGATTTGGTAACTCGGTCAAAGAACGCATTCGTAAAGTCGGCGATTATCACTAGGCCGATGGTTTTGCTTTTTCCCGCTCGCATGGCTCTGGCCAGTTCGTTGGGTCGGTATCCGATTGCCTCGGCGGCAGCTCTAACCAGTTTCGCGGTTTCCGGGTTGATTCTGCCGTAGCTGCTGAGAGCTCGAGAGGCCGTGGCACGAGAGACCCCAGCTCGATCTGCTACATCAACTATGGTCGGTCGACCGGTTTTTGATTTTGGCAACGCAACCTCTTTTCGAACGTGATAAAACCGTTATCGGAATAATTTGCAAACAAAACATTGGTACTGTCATTATTATAGCAAGATTTGCGAGAACGTTCTCGCAAATTCTCACAAAAAACTCACAAGGAGAAACTATGAAGCGTTCATTCAGAACAATCGCAGCTCTCGGTGCAGTGGCGGCTCTTGCTCTCACCGCAACCGGTTGCGCATCAGCAACACCAGAAAAGTTGACCATCGCCTTCGTTATGGGTGCAGAGTCTGACCCATTCTTCCAAGCAATGAAGGTCGGCGCAGAAGCAGAAGCCGCAGCTCAGGGCGTAGACCTAATCTGGCAGGGCGACCCAGCCAACTACTCAGCAGAGACCCAGCTTCCAATCGTTGAGTCAGTTTTGGCGCAGCAGCCGGACGGTCTAGTTCTAATCCCGACCGACCCAGTAGCTCTTCAGGCAGTATCTGACAAGGCAGTTGCAGCGGGAATCGCAGTTGCAAACGTTGACACCCACACCAATGACCTTTCAAAGGTAGTTACCTTCATCACCGGTGACAACACCGATGGTGGCGCAAAGGCTGCAGACGCAATCGCCAAGGCAATCGGTTACACCGCTGGCAAGACCTATGAAGTTGTAATCGGTCTTACCTCGGCAACCGCAACCACCAACGTTGACCGTCAAAAGGGTTTCGAAGCAGCAGTAGCAGCTAACTACCCAGGCATCCAGATCAAGGATGTTGCTTACTCAGAGTCAAACCCTGAGAAGGCCGCAACCAACGTCAGCAACTGGTTGACCAAGTACCCAAACCTAAAGGGCATCTTCGCAATCGACGGAACTAACGCTTCAGGTGCAGCCGCTGCACTTCAGGCCAAGAACCTCGTTGGCAAGGTTGCTTTGGTTGGCTACGACGCTTACCCAGCAAACGTTCAGTTGATCAAGGACGGCGTATTCACCGCCCTTATCGCACAGGACCCAGCAGCCGAAGCACGTCTTGCAATCAAGACCCTCGTTGCTTTCTTGAAGGACGGCACCAAGCCAGCACAGCGCGACGTAGTTATTCCTAACTTCGCACTGACCGCTGACAGCACCGACGCTGAGTTCGCTCAGTACACCTACGTAGCGACCAACTAGTCGTTTCGTAAAATAGACAAAAAGTAAGGGTACAAAATGGCAAACAGCAAGCAGGCAACATCAGCTCAGACGACTTCGGTCGCTGTGGCTGACCGGTTGAAAGGGATGCTCTCTAACCAGAGCACAATCCTCGTCGGTGTGATGGTTCTATTGGTCGCGGTCTTCGGATCGATTGAGCCTAAGTTCCTATCCGCCGCAACCATGAACAACGTCCTAACCGATTGGGGTTCCGTTGTTCTGCTGGCTGTTGGCCAAACCCTAGTTGTGATCAGCGGCGGCATCGACCTTTCGGTCGGTGCTGTCGTTGGCCTCAGCGGGGTCATCTCGGCTTGGACCATGGTGAACGTGCTTCACCTTGATTCAACCGCCACGGGTTCAAAGGCTACCGGGGGACTTCTAGTTGGCCTCTTGGTTTCAGTAGCCGTTGGAGTTTCGGTTGGTCTGCTAAACGCAGTGCTCATCAACAAATTGAAAATCGTTCCATTCATCGCGACTCTGTCAACCATGGGTGCAGCCCTTGGTTTCTCGGTCATCATCTCTAGCGGTATGCCGATTCAAGGCCCTGCCAACTACGAGCTAATTTCTGCGATGGATGCCAAGACGAATCCATTCTCATGGGCCATTCTGGGCTCGGCTCTAGTTATTACAATCGTCGGATTGTTCCTGCACAAGTCCAGGTTCGGCCTCTACACCTACGCCATCGGATCGAACACCTTCGCCGCAAGAGCCGCTGGTATCTCGGTCGAAAAGCACCTCACCAAGGTTTACGCCCTCTCGGGTGGCCTCGCCGGTTTGGCCGGAATGTACGTTTACCTGCGCCTCGGAGCAGGATCCCCATCCTCAGGAACCGGTCGTGAACTCGACGCAATCGCAGCCGTCGTCATCGGTGGCGCATCGCTGATGGGTGGAATCGGTCGCCTTTGGGGCACCGTTCTGGGAGCCCTCATTCTATTCACCGTGCAATCAGGTCTCATCATGATTGGCGTTGCCCCGGACTGGAAAAAAGTCGTTGTTGCAATCCTGATCGCGGCTGCCGTCGCAGCCCAGGGACTTCAGAAATCGAACAGGAGAAGCTAATGGCTGGCGCAGAAAAAAGAGAAGTCATCTACGAAGTAAAGAACGTTTCCAAGCGCTACGGCTCGGTGGTTGCACTTGACGGTGCCAGCCTCAAACTGCACGCTGGCGAAGTTATCGGTTTGGTTGGAGACAACGGAGCCGGCAAGTCAACCCTGGTTAAGGTTCTTTCGGGAGCCCACGAGCCAGATGGCGGGCAGATTTTCCTAGACGGTGAAGAGCGCAGCTGGTCATCACCTCGTGAAGCCCTAGACGCCGGCATCGAAACCCTGTACCAGGATTCCGGACTGGCCCCTCACCTGACCGTTAGCCAAAACGTTTTTCTCGGTCGCGAGAAAACCGTCAAGGGTCTGCTTGGCAAGCTTGGCTTCCTGGCTCGCAAAGAGATGGAACACGACGCCCACGCTGATCTAGAGCGAGTCGGAATTGCCGTCCCGGCAGCCAACCGCCCAGTCGCCCAACTTTCGGGTGGACAGCGCCAGGCAGTGGCCATTGGTCGCGCCGTATCTTGGGCCCGCAAGGTAATCATCTTGGATGAACCAACCAACCACCTAGGTGCTCGCCAAGCCGGCGAAGTGCTCGAGGTAATCAAGGCAGCTAAGAAGAAGGGCCTGGGAGTCATTTTCATCTCACACACCCTTCCGCACGTGCTCGAGGTCACCGACCGCATCGTGGTTTTGCGCTTGGGTCGCATAGTTAAAGATGCCCCAACCTCAACTTTCACCGGCGACACGCTGGTTGGAACAATCACGGGAACCATTCAGACCATCAAGGTCGAAGGCGACTAGTAATTCGCTTTAAAGAAAGCGTCTAGCCCACAGCGTTTCGGGCTAGGCGCTTTCTTAATTGGGGGTCTAGAGTGAAGGCATGACTGAGAAAACTGAAGCTGGGCGACTGCCCCGAGCAGCCCAGGCCATAGCGATACCACTTGCGGGGCTAACGATCATGTGGATTGCCACCCTTTCGGCCAGTTACGCCGACCTCATGATGCGAATGAACGACTGCAGTTCGAGCACCCAGATAAATTGCATGATGTACGGGCAAACGGTTCGCCCGTCGACTTACATAATGTTGGTTGGAATAGCCGCCCTGTGTTTGGCTTCCATGTTCGGCAAAAAGCTGGCCGATAGTGCCGGCGAATCCAGGTTTGCAACTGCATCCAAAGGGTTCACGATCGTGGCCATCATCGCAAGCTTGATTACTGCGGTATTCATGGCTTTCGCGGTATTCATGCAGCACCTAGACCAAGGTGGCAACGCAGAGAGCGCGCTCGTGAGTTTGCTAGGCACTTACCTGCCGATCGTTCTTTACGCGGTTCTAGTGCTGTTCGTGGTTCTGCAGGCGTTTGTTTGGAAGAAGGGCGATCACGATGACGAGTAATTCAAAGGCGCAGCGAGCTAGGCAGGGGCTCAGCATGGGTTTCGCGCTTCCGGTTATTGGAACCACGATTGCCATTGTTCTAGGCCTCATGGTTCGCGACATCACCCAGACCGATCTGAATATCTGGATTTGGGTCATCATTCAACTCATCATCGGAATCTCCTTGATGTTCGGAACTTGGTACTCGAACATTGCGGACCAGTTTCGATCAAAGGGCGGCAAGAAAATCGGCGCCACCACGGGGGCCAAGCGAATCAACTTTATTCTTGGCATCATCTGGTCTGCCGTGGTCACCATAATGGCCTTCGGTTATGGCATGAGCGCCGTCGGAAAGCTCGAAACCTATAACGCCACCGGTCATTTGGTAATCAAGCCATTGACCCTTGGCCTAGTGCTCGATGATTGGTTGCCAGCTCTTGTGCTGCTCATCATCGCGGCCAGCGGCATTTACCTGCTGCTTTGGGCTCGAACCCGCGATGTTGAAGAATAGGAATGCAGTTCTTCGCTAAGGGGATTTTGTTCGACAGTGACGGGGTGTTGGTTGACAGTCATTCTGCCGCGCTCGTAGCCTGGCAACAGTGGTCTACTGAATTTGCACCGCATTTTGTCTGGGATGTGCCCGAGAACGCTGGTCGTCGCGCGGAAGACAAGGTTCGCGAACAGGTTGCACCTCATCTGTTTGAAGAGGCCAACCACCGCATAAACGCGCTCGAGCAAGAGTCCGCCCATCAAACCATGCCGCTGGGCGGGGCGCAGGAACTGCTGAGAAGCTTGCCTCTCGACACCTGGGCGGTTTGCACCTCGGCTAATCCGCTATTGGCTAGGGCCAGACTGCAGGCAGCCGGTCTGCCGTTGCCAAAAGCCCTGGTTACCGCAGCCGATGTTGAACACGGCAAACCTGACCCGGCACCATACCTCGTCGGTGCCGAGCGACTTGGTCTAGACCCCGCCGATTGCGTAGTCTTTGAAGACGCAGAGGCCGGAGTTGAAGCTGCCATCGCAGCCGGCGTAGGGTTGGTTGTTGGAGTCAGCGCTAGGGCGCTTTCCACGGCCGCAGACATTGTGGTCAGGGATTTAAAGGGCATCACCTTCGACGGTGAAGAGCTTTACATTCCAGATAAAAATCGCTTGAGATAGGAAAAGAAAATGGCCGAGGTAACTTATTACGGTGCCGAGTGGTGCAGCGATTGCCGCCGTTCAAAGTCGCTGTTGACCAAACTTCAGGTTCCATTTGAAGAGAAGAATGTTGAGCTGAGTGCGGATTTGGCTAACGAGGCCGAGACCATCGCAGGGCGCAAAAACATTCCGGTAATTCTCTTCGCGGATGGCACCCATTTGGTCGAACCAAGCGATGCCGATCTACAAAGTGCATTACAGGCACGTGGGCTGATTTAGTCGGTTCGTAACCAATTTGCAATAAAAACTAGCCAAGCGGAATTAAATCGGTTAGTATTCAAAGGTTGAGAAAGTTTTCAACAGTAGTCGTTTGCAGCATGTCAATTATTCACCCGGCCACCTAAGTGCCGGCTCTGAGACGTGCCAGTCTTTTCCTCTAATTGAGAGTCCGCCGTATTGCGGACGATTTTCTCGTGTGTGGGTCTAGCGCAGTTCGACTAGTCCACGTGCATCGGCGCTACTCCCGTCGAGCACACACAACTAAAGAGGAAAAAACTATGCCTAATTTTGGCAATTCATCGTCGCGCGCTCCTAAGAGTGGCCGCGACAAACCAGCTGGCAAATCAACCGGTGGCTTTAAGCCCCGCGAAGACGGCCGTGGCGCACGTGCGCCTCACCGCGCCGAAGGAGCCCGCTCAGAGCGACCAGCTCGCGACAGCCGCCCATTCTTCGAAGATCGCCCAGCAAAAACTTATGGCGACCGCGACGCACGCCCAGCCTTTGGTGACCGCGATGCAGCCCGCCCAAACCGTGATGGCAACCGTGCCTTCGGTCGCGATGGCGCACCGCGCACAATGGCCGGTGGCCGTGAAGACAAGGGACGCGATTGGCAGCCACGCACCGGTGGCCCTAGCCGCGACGCTCGCGACTTCGGTTCGGGCGATGCCCGCAAGCCACGCTACAACGCTGACGATCGTGCCCGTCGCGACAGCGGCGACAGCCGTCCGTCACGCCCCTGGGAAAACCGCGGAACTGGAAGCTCAGACCGTCCAGGTTCAGACCGACCTTCTCGTCCATGGGAAAACCGTGGCCCTCGCACCGATCGTCCGGCTTCGGATCGCCCTTCATACGGTGACCGCGACAGCCGTCCGTCACGTCCTTGGGAAGACCGCGGCCCTCGCACCGACCGTCCGGCTTCAGATCGCCCTTCATACGGTGACCGCGACAGCCGTCCGTCACGTCCATGGGAAGACCGTGGCCCACGCACCGGAAGCTCAGACCGTCCGTCACGTCCATGGGAAGACCGTGGACCACGCACCGGAAGCTCAGACCGTCCAAGCTCAGACCGACCTTCCTACGGTGACAACCGTGGTTCCGATCGCCCACGCTTCGGTGGTTCAGACGACCGTCGCCCAGCTCGCAGCAACAGCCGCGAATGGGAAGAACGTCGCCCAGACCGCGCCGACCGCGTTGAGCGTGACCGCAGCCGCGACAACACTTTCGACTCGGCACGCAACTCAAACCCAAACAAGAAGGCTTTCTTCGAAGACAAGGTTCTTGACAAGTTGGCAGTTGCCGATCAGTCAGAGATCGTGGTTTCAAGCACCTTCGAAGAAATGGGTTTGCACGCACGCCTAGTAACCGCACTGACCGGCATGGGAGCAGAAACTCCGTTCCCAATCCAGCAGGCAACCATCCCAGCCGCTATTGAAGGCCGCGATGTGCTTGGCCGTGGAAAGACTGGCTCGGGCAAGACCATTGCCTTCGCCGTTCCACTGATCACCAAGCTAGTTGCTGCCGGTTCGGTGCCACGCAAGCCAAACAAGCCACGTGCCCTAATCTTGGCTCCAACCCGTGAACTAGCCGACCAGATCGACCGCACCGTTTCGGCGCTGGCTCGCTCGGTAGGTTTCTACACGGCCTGTATCTACGGTGGTGTTCCACAGCGTCGTCAAGAAATCGCGATGAGCCGTGGCGTTGACATCGTCGTAGCGACTCCGGGAAGACTCGAAGACCTCATCTCACAGCGCATCATTGACCTCAGCGAAGTTGAGACCATGGTTGTTGACGAGGCCGACCACATGTGCGACCTTGGCTTCATCGAAGGTGTACGCCGCGTAATGCGCGCCACCGGAGACAGCCAGAAGCTTTTGTTCTCGGCGACTTTGGATAAAGAAGTTGACGCATTGGTTCGCGAGTTCTTGCCGAACCCATACGTCTACGAAGTTCCAAACGAGACCCAGGAAAACTCAACGATTGTTCACCGTGTTCTCATGGTTGACAACGAGGAGCGCAGCCAGGTGCTTTTGCGTCTAGTTCAGGGTGAAGGCAAGAGCCTAATCTTCTGCCGCACCAAGATGACCGCAGAGCGTTTGAGCGAAAGCCTGACCCAGGCCGGTGTTCCATCGGCTCGTCTACACGGTGACCTAAACCAGAACCAGCGCACACGCAACCTTGAGCGTTTCACCAAGGGTGCGGTTCGTGTTCTAGTGGCAACCGACGTTGCAGCTCGAGGAATCCACGTAGATGACGTTGCACTTGTCATCCAGGTTGATCCACCAGAGGAATACAAGACTTACCTACACCGCTCCGGTCGCACCGGTCGCGCCGGCAAGGAAGGCACCGTGGTCACTTTGATCCCACGTAGCCGTCGTCGCCGCGTCGAAGACCTGTTGCACCGTGCCGAACGTGAAGGTATCTACAACGATGTTCGCCCAAGCAGCCCGCTGCTTGAAGAACTTGCCGGCCCGATTGCCCCAATGCCTGCCGCTGAAGTCCTTGACTTCGGTGACAGCCGCGGTGGCAACGGTGGTGGCGGTCGTGGTCGTTCAGACCGCGAAGGCGGATACCGCGGTGGCAACAGTGGTGGCGCTCGCTCCGGCGGTCGCGGCGGCTCGGGCAACTACGGTGGCCAGGGCAAGGGTCGATGGGCAGATAAGCCATCGAGCGAAAAGCGCCCACGCGCAAAGAAGTTTGCAGACCAGGCCTAAAAGCTAAGGTCAAGAATCCCGCTGATCCTCGGTAAAACGAGGGTTGGCGGGATTTTTATTTAAGGCGGTATCGACGCTCGACTAGACCAGAGGAGTATTCCTTGGTCTCGAGAAGATCGAAACCTGCCAGGCTGACCCCCTCGGCAAACAAGCTGGTGCCGGCACCCAGATCTTCGGGGCATTCGAAGAGCCGAATCTGGGTGAGTCGATCGGCAAGGATCAGCTGCGAAACCACATCGGCGCCGCCGGCCACAAAAATCTGCCCCGGGTGTTTGCTCTCGATTAGGTCGATGATCATTCCCATGTCGCCGGCGATGAAGGTGATGTCTCTTGTCTTGAGGCCATCAAAGCGAAGTGGCTCATTGGTGAGCACATAGGTGGGCAGGATGCGCTCCATGTCACCGATTGCCTCGAGTTCGAAATCAAAGGTGCGCCGACCCATCAGAATCGAGGTGCAGGACTGCACGAGCGAGAAGTATCCATAGTCTTCATCGCCTGTTAGGTATTTCTCGGCCCAAGCCATGTCGCCATTTGGTGCGGCCAAAAAGCCGTCTCTGCTAACTGCGGCGTAAAACACAACTTCTATCATCTGAACAGCCTAGTTTGAGTGGCCCAATTCGGGATTCAATGGAAGCCATAACCCCATCCGGAGCGTTCAATCGATAGACTTTAAGCACCGCCGTTGCAGCCGGCCAAAATTGCCAATCTAGGCAACCGCCCCTTTTTGAGGATGAATTTATATTGACCAAGCCAATTGTCGTAATCGCCGAAGAACTTTCACCCGCAACCGTTGAGGCTCTCGGGCCTGACTTTGAGGTGCGAAACGTCGATGGCACCGACCGTGTCGCTTTGCTTGAGGCACTAGCCACCGCGGATGCGATTCTCGTTCGCTCGGCGACTCAGGTTGACGCTGAGGCGATTGCTGCCGCACCGCGCCTGAAGGTCGTGGCTCGCGCCGGAGTTGGCCTAGACAACGTTGACATCAAGGCCGCAACAGCAGCCGGTGTAATGGTGGTCAACGCACCAACTTCCAACGTTATTTCAGCCGCCGAACTTGCCATCGGGCAAATGTTTGCCCTCGCGCGCCACATTCCAGATGCCAACGCATCTTTGAAGGCTGGGGAGTGGAAGCGCTCAAAGTTCACCGGAGTCGAGTTCTTTGAAAAGACCATCGGCATCGTTGGCCTTGGCCGCATCGGTGCCCTCGTTGCAGAACGGCTAGCCGGCTTTGGTGTCAACATCATCGGCTACGACCCGTACGTGACCCCGACTCGCGCCGAGCAACTTGGCGTAAAGCTAGCGACACTCGAAGAAGTTATGGCTCAGTCTGACTTCATCACCATTCACATTCCAAAAACTCCAGAGACCACCGGAATGATTGGCGAGGCACAGTTCGCCATTGCCAAGCCAAACCTTCGAATCGTCAACTGTTCACGCGGTGGCATCATCGACGAAGCAGCGCTCTATGCCGCGCTGAAGACCGGCCGCATCGCCGGAGCCGGGCTAGACGTTTTCGTTTCGGAGCCACCGACCGGCTCGCCACTGCTTGAGCTTTCAAACATCGTTGTCACCCCGCACCTGGGCGCATCAACCGATGAGGCACAGGAAAAGGCCGGTATTTCGGTTGCCAAGTCGGTTCGCCTGGCTCTGGCCGGCGACCTCGTTCCAGACGCCGTAAACGTAGCCGGTGGAGTTATCGATTCCTCGGTAAAGCCTGGAATCTCGTTGATGGAGAACCTGGGTCAAATCTTGTTCGGCATCTCGGGCGGCAGCGTTGCGGCCATCGAGGTTGAGGTGCGCGGTGAGATTGCGGCGCACGATGTTTCGGTGCTCAAGCTAGCCGGCCTCAAGGGCTTCTTCCAGAACGCAGTAACCGAGCAGGTTTCCTATGTGAACGCTCCGCTTTTGGCTCAGGCCCGCGGTGTCGACGTCAAACTAACCGTAGACACCAACAGCGACGAGTATCGCAACGTGACCACCATCAAGGCAACCCTGTCTGATGGCACCACAGCTTCGGTATCGGGAACCGTGATTGGCCCTAAGCTTCACCAGAAGATTGTGAACATCAACGGCTACGACGTTGAGTTGGCTATGGCCGAGCACCTGGTTCTCATGGTTTACACCGATCGCCCAGGAATCGTCGCGATTTACGGCAAGGCCTTCGCCGACAACAACGTGAACATCGCCGGAATGCAGATTGCCCGAAACGCCAAGGGTGGCCGAGCACTCTCGGTAATCACCGTGGATTCCAAGGTGGCTCCAGAAGTTCTAGAGCAGGTCAGGGTCGCAATCGAAGCCGACGTAATGAAGGCGGTAGACCTAACGGTCTAAGGCAGAAACTTAGCTGCGGGCAACCGCATCCATCGCCGCTTTCCAAGTGAGGTAGCCGCCGTCGAGGTTTTTGACGGATCGACCGGAAGCCAACAAGATTTGCGTTGCGATGTGGCCGCGCTGGCCAACCTGGCAGTGCACCACGAGGTCGCCGGCCGGCAACTCGGCCATGCGTTCGCGTAACTCATCAACCGAAATGTTCAGTGAGTTTGGTATTCCTCCGGCGGCATGTTCGGTGCTCGATCGCACGTCAACCAAGGTTGCACCAGAAGCTAACTCGGCAGCCAGCTCATGCCACTGCAGAGTAGGGGTGCGGCCACTGAGCACGTTGTTGCCGACGTAGCCGGCCTGGTTGACGGCGTCCTTCGCCGAACCGAACTGCGGTGCATAGCTGAGTTCAAGATCCATCAGCTCATCAACGGTTAAGCCGCCAGAAATCGCCGTCGAAATAATGTCGATGCGCTTATCGACGCCGTCTTCACCGGTAGCCTGCGCCCCGATCAGCAAACCGGATTCGGCCTCGAAAAGCACCTTGAGCGAGATGCGTTTGGCGCCCGGGTAATAACCGGCATGACTCGATGGATGCAGGTGAATCACCTGATAGTCAATGCCGGCGGCTTCGGCCTGCCGTTCGTTGAGCCCGGTTATTGCCGCTGCCAAACCGAAAGCGCCAATGATTGCCGTTGAAAGTGCGGGCCGCGCGCTGACAGCTAGGCCGGCTATGGCATCGGCCGCTAGCCGACCGTGGCGGTTGGCAAGGTTGGCAAGGGGAACCAACGCTTCTTCTCCGGTCAGCAGGCCGAGTTTTTCAACCGCGTCGCCGGCTGCAAAAATGTCTGGTTCGCTGGTGCGCTGTTGCTCGTCTACCCACAGGCCACCGGTTTTGCCGATGCGAAGACCGGCTTTCTTGGCTAACTGATTATCGGGAATCACGCCGGCGGCTGAAATCAGGATGGCGGCGTCAACCACGCCCCCGTCGGCGAGCAAAACTTGATTGGCTTCGGCAGAAACCGGCTGAGCGTTTAGAAAAAGTTTGACCCCGTGTTCCTCGAGGCGCTGCTGCAACGGTTCAATCATTTCGATGTCGAAATGAGCCAGCAAACTTGCGCCGCGATGCACGATTGAGGTTTGCAAACCGAGCTCACGCAGGTTCTCGGCCAACTCGATGCCGATGAAACCGCCACCGATTATTGCCGCCGTGGTTTGCCCGGCCTCGGTTGCCTCGGCGCGCACTCGATCGGCGTCGGTGACGTTTCGCAGGGTGAGGGCTCGACTAAATCCAGGCAGGTCCAACACGCGAGGCTTGGCGCCGGTGCTGATAATCAACTTGTCGTAGCTATCTTCGTAAACCTCACCGCTCGCGAGATTCTTCACCGTGATTGTTTGAGCTTCCGGGTCGATTGACTGAACCTTAGATAGGTTTTTCACCTCGATGCGAAATCTGCGCCACAGCGATTCCGGGGTTTGCAAGAGCAAATCGTCGCGGTTTGAAATGACACCGCTCACAAAATAGGGAAGACCGCAGTTTGCGTAACTTACGTGTTCACCCATTTCGTAAACAACGATTTCGGCAGATTCATCGAGCCTTCTTAGCCGAGTTGCCGCTGACATTCCGCCGGCGACTCCGCCGATTATTAGTACTCGCATTTTGCTTTCATGTTAGTTATTTACTCATTGGTAGCCCAAAACTACTCCAGGCCGAAGTGCCACCGGCCACGTTGACGGCCTTGTACCCCTGAGCCCTGAGGGTTTTTGCAGCCTTGGCCGACTTGGAACCATGCTGGCAAATCACCAGCAGCTCTAGGTCTTTGTCAAGAATCTGACCTGCTCGGTGAAGTTCGCCAATCGGCAGATTCTTTGCGCCGGCCACGTGCCCGACTTTGTATTCGTCGTATTCACGAACATCGACCATGACGGCGCCGCCTTCTAACTTGTCATGCGCCGCCAATGCCGAAATGTTCTTGTGCTTTTTCTTAAACAGATTGCTGACGTTGCCCATTTTGAACCCCCCGATTCGAATTAGTTGTTTATTTGGAGACCTTGCTCTTCAGAGGCTTTGCTCTTTAGAGGCTTGCTTTTTAGAGACTTGGTTCGTAAGAGATTGGGCGACCCGAATCAATCCAACCCTGAGTTCCGCCCGAAACCGAAACGCAATCGATTCCCTTGCTCAGCAAAAAGTCGGCCGCGGTCTGGCTGCGGGCGCCCGAGCGGCAAATTACGAACACGCGCTCGTCATCGGCAACGTTGTGAAAGAGGTCCGGCAACTGGTTTAGCGGAATGTGGTGGGCGTTTGGCACGTGACCGTCTTCCCATTCGTCGTCCTCGCGCACATCCAAAAGCCAAGCATTGTCTTGCAGTGCTAGCGCCAGGTCAGAAACGGTTACTTCGGTTGCCATGTTGGCCGCCTTTCATTTAGTTATGTTCTAGTTCAAGTTTGCCACTTCATTGCCCGTTCAACTAGAGAACTTGCCAACTGATTGAATAGAACGATGGATGCTGAATATTGGAACAAAAAGTACGACACCGAAGGGCTGGTTTACACCGGCAACGTGAACATGTTCGTCAAGGAATACCTCGAGCCACTCGAAGCTGGAACGGCCATTGATTTAGCCGGTGGCGAAGGCCGAAATGCTGTCTGGTTAGCCGAACGCGGCTGGAAGGTCGAGGACATCGATTTTTCGGCCATTGCAATCGCAAAGTTTCTGAAGTTTGCCGAGGAACGTGGCGTTGCCGATCTTTGTCTCGGAAACGTTGCCAGCGGTGCCGATTTTGAATCCAAACTAGCGCCGGTTGACCTAGGGCTGATTGGTTATCTGCAAATTGAGAAGTCAGCGCTGCAACAGGCTATCCATCGTTTAATTTCCAACATCAAACCCGGTGGCGTGCTTTTTGGCGTCTGGCACGCCGGTGAAAATCAAAACATTGGCTACGGTGGCCCACAAGACCCGGCCGTCTTGCCCACGGTTCAAAGTTTGACCGAAATTCTTGAGGGTCAGCCGATTGAAATCGAAGTGCTAACCAACCGCGATGGGCTGGTGCAAACCAAAGACGGCTTCAAGCCATCGACCGTTGTAGTTCTAAAAGCCACGCGGCGCTGAGCCCCGACTGGCGCGGGCAATGCGGGTAAAGTTGAACAAACAACTCTCTGGGAGCCGGAAATGACTCGTGAATACAAGATTGCCGTAATCGGTGGCGACGGAATTGGGCCTGAGGTCACCGCGATAGCACTTGAGGCTATGCAGTTGGCTACCAGAGGTTCGGGTGTCGTCTTTGAAACCACCGAATACGATTTGGGTGCCCGCCGCTTTCACGCAACCGGCGAGACCCTAACCGATGCCGATCTTGAGTCGTTGAAAGAGCACGACGCGATTTTGCTCGGAGCCATCGGCGACCCATTGGTGCCGTCTGGTGTTTTGGAGCGTGGGCTGCTGCTGAAGTTGCGCTTCGCGTTCAGCCACTACATCAACCTGCGACCAACCAAGTTGTACCCTGGCGTCGAAAGCCCGCTGGCTAAACCAGGTCACGTTGACTTCGTCGTGGTTCGCGAAGGAACCGAAGGGCCTTATGTCGGAAACGGCGGGGCGATTCGGGTTGGCACCGAGCATGAGGTGGCAAACGAGGTTTCGGTCAACACCGCATTTGGCGTTGAGCGAACCGTTAGATACGCCTTCGAGTTGGCAGCCACGCGCGACCGCAAAAAACTGACGCTGGTTCATAAGCACAACGTTTTGGTGCACGCCGGTTGGCTTTGGCAAAACATCGTTAATCGCGTCGCGCTCGAATACCCGCAGGTCAAAGCCGACTACCTGCACATTGATGCGGCAACAATCTTTATGGTCACCGACCCGCAGCGCTTCGACGTGATTGTCACCGACAACCTATTCGGAGACATCCTTACCGACTTGGCAGCGGCCATCGGTGGCGGGATTGGTCTGGGTGCCTCGGGCAACATAAACCCCGAGGGCGACTTCCCGAGCATGTTCGAACCGGTTCATGGTTCGGCCCCCGACATAGCTGGCAAAAACATTGCCGACCCAACTGCTGCCATTCTCTCGGCCGCCATGTTGCTGAATCACCTGGCCAATCCGGTGGCAGCTGCTCGAATAGAAAACGCGGTTGCCGCCGATTTGGCGAGCCGTGGAACAACCAAGCGCAGCACCAGACAAATTGCCGAAGGCATCTTCGCAAACCTCTAGTTTTCAACCAAAGCATTAGGAAAGAAGTGCGATCAATGGCAGATCAGAGCATCCAACAGGGCCCGATCGAGTTCGAGATTATTCGTTCGGATAACCCGCTTCCAGATGCCGCGCGAGAGGCTATTCTTGCCGACCCGGTGTTTGGCACCAAGTTCACCGATCACCAGGTAATCGTGGTTTGGGAAAAGGACAAGGGCTGGCACTCGGCTCGGGTCGAGCCCTACGGCCCAATACTCATGGATCCATCGTCTGCGGTTTTGCATTATGGTCAGGAAATCTTTGAGGGAATCAAGGCCTACCGCCATCAGGATGGGTCGATTTGGACCTTCCGCCCAACCGCAAATGCCGTTCGCTTGCAACGCTCTGCAAGACGCATGGCTTTGCCAGAGTTGCCGGTCGAGGTCTTTGTAGAGTCGCTGCGCAAGCTAATTGAAGTTGATGGTGCCTGGGTTCCTCAACCGGTCAACGAGAAAACCCTTTACATTCGCCCATTTGAGATTGCCGCCGAGAACTTTTTAGGTGTTCGGGCAGCGCATCGTGCCGAATACCGCGTCATTGCATCCCCCGTCGGCCCCTACTTTACCGGCGGACTAAAGCCGATTGCCATTTGGATTGCACTGGATTCGGCCCGGGCCGGAAGGCACGGAACCGGCGAGGCCAAAACCGGCGGCAACTATGCCGCTTCACTGCAAGCACAGGGTGAAGGCTACGACAACGGTTGTTCCCAGGTTTTGTTCTTGGATGCCGACACCGGCACCCAAATCGAAGAGCTCGGTGGAATGAACCTCTTCTTCGTCTATAAAGACGGACACGTAGTCACCCCTTCGCTAGACGGCACAATCTTGCACGGCATCACCCGCGATTCGGTGCTCACTCTGATTCGAGACCGAGGCATCGAGGTCGAAGAACGTGCCGTGTCACTTGACGAAGTTC
>CANCKM010000008.1 GCA_947378555.1 Microbacteriaceae bacterium | reverse complement strand
CATTATCGGCGGTTATTTAGGGTTCCCCTGATAACCCGGAAGTGGCTGGCTGGTGCGCCTGAAGTGGCAGTTAGCTGACGCCTAGCGGGTTTGCAGGTGCGACTTCAGGAACGCGGCGAAACCTTCCGGCCCCAAACGCTGCTCGGCAGCAAAAAACTCATCCATCGACCACCAACGGTATTCGATGACGTCGCGATGTTCCTCGTCGGTCCAACCAGAAACGTCCGGCTGAAAACCGGTCTCGACTCGAAGCTGATAGAAATGGTGCCGACCGGTTTCGAAGTCGCCGTTTACCCAGTCAACTCGAAAATCTTGAACGTGAATGATTTCGCCAAGCTCCTGCGGCGCGACTACGAGACCGGTTTCCTCGCGGAGCTCGCGAACGGCTGCCTCGAGAATCGTTTCTCCGGCATCGATACCGCCGCCCGGAATCAACCAGCGCGGTGGTTGACCGGTGCCCGGATCCCAGTGTGTGAGAAATAAGAAGACACGGTCTTCCGAATCTAAAAGCAAAACCCTTGAAGCCTCGCGATGCCGAACAAGCATTAGTCCCCCGCCTTGGCCCTCGAATATTTCGGCTTTCGGCTGCCCTCCAAGCCAAACAGCACCATCGAACGTTGCATGAGATAGCCGATGCAGACGGCGAAAATAAGCGTTCCCTCGCGCACCTGGCCGCCCATGAACCAGCCAAGGGTCAAGACTGTGCCCTCAAAAAGACTGCGAACCAGCCAAAATGGCCATCCGGTGGCCCTTTGGGTTCCCACCATCAGACCATCGCGTGGCCCCGCGCCAAACTGGCTGCTGATGTAAAGCCCGGTCGCGAAAGCCACTATGACCATTCCGAGAACGAACGAGAGCAGCTGAGTTAAGTAGTCGTTTAACGGCGGCAAAAAAGGAATGATTAGGTCGGCAAAAATACCGATTAGAACGGCATTTAGCAGAGTTCCCAAACCAAGTTTTTGCCTGAGCGGAATCCAACAGACCAGAACAATCATGCTGACGACAACCGAGGAGATTCCAAAGCTCAGTCCAGTTTGCAGGCTGATTCCCTGCGCAAAGACATCCCAGGGAGCTATTCCAACTCTGGCATGAACCATGAGTCCAATGCCCAACCCGTAAACCAGCAGTCCAATCATTAGGCGAATGAATCGCTCAATTATTCTTCGGTTCGGCGGTGTGGACATTGTTTAACACTATTCGTTAACCGACAAGACTGTTTCGGGCGCTAACCTCGAAGGCATGAAGGATTTCTTTGCGACTCAAAAACCGCGGGTTTTTGCGCACCGCGGTCTGTGTCTGGGGCCGGCTGGCGATTCCCTGGACGAGAACACGCTCGCCGCATTTGCAGCCGCGGTCGCTAGCGGTGTCGATTACATTGAGACCGACGTACAGGCCTCGAAAGACGGTGTTGCAGTTCTCTTTCACGATGAAAACCTCAATCGGGTGCTTGCTCATCCGCTGAACCCCGACCACCTGAATCGCCCGATTAGCGATTTTGACTGGATCGAGCTTCAGGGTATCGAGCTTAAAAACGGGGGGCTAATCCCCTCGCTCGAGCAGGCTTTGACTGCATTCGGCCAGACTCGCTTTAACCTGGATTTCAAGGTGGAGGCCGCCGTCTCCCCCGGGCTCGAAGTCATCCTCAGGCTCGGTGTTCTAAATCGTGTGCTGGTGAGTGCTTTCAGCGAGGCTCGCAGGTTGGCGATGCTTTCGAAGCTTGAGCAGTCTCAAAGAAAAATTGTTGCGACCTCCGCCGGTTCTTCGGTGGTGCTGAAAAGCTATCTCTTGTTCCTAGTCGGCTGGTCTAGCCGGTTTCGAAAAACTTTGGTTGGCATCGATGCTTTCCAGATTCCAACCGGCTTTTTCGGCTTAAATCTGGCGAGTAAACGGTTTATCGATGCCCTTCATCGAGCCGGTGTCGAGGTTCACTTCTGGACCATCAACTCGACGGATGAGATGCGTCAACTTGTGGAACGCGGTGCCGACGGGATCGTGACAGACCGAGCAGATTTAGCAATTCAACGGTTTCGCTCCCCCAAATAGATAACCGCGCGGTATCCTGAAAGCTGACAACTTCTCTGGCTCGGGATTATTCCTTGAGCGCCACGGGTTGAACAATACGATGCCTCAAAAAGGCAACCACCCAGGAGGAAACATGTCACAACAAACCATGCGCGGAATGCGCTTAGGAACGCAGAGCCTCGAGAGCGATAAGGGCATCCATTTCTCTGCCCGAAACAAGCACCTCTACCAGTGCGTGAACGATCACGTCAGTGAGATTGTTTTCTCGGCAGACGCCGATGTGCCAGAAACCTGGCAGTGCAAGAAGTGCTCAAACATGGGCACCCTTTTGGCCGATGGCAAGCGAATTGTTTTGACCGCAACCGAGGACAAAACCCCTCGCAGTCACTGGGAGATGCTGCTTGAGCGTCGCACCCGTGAGGAACTAGAAGAAATTTTGCAAGAACGAATCGAGTACATCAGAACAAAGCGTGACCGAGGTCAAGCCGACCTCTAGGCCTTAGAAGTCAGGCGGGACTTGAAAACCCTGCCGAATCCCCAACCGGTGACCAGCCATAGTGCCTCAAACACTATGGCTGTTGTCATTTTTGAGACACCCTCGGTGCGCTCAACAAATGTGATGGGAACCTCGACGATGCGACCGCCGGCTCTTCTTGCCTTCCAGGCCAGCTCCACCTGAAACGCGTATCCGTGGGCGGCGACTTCGCTTAGGTCAAGAGTGTTTAGAAAGCTTGTGCGGTAAAGCCGGAAACCGGCAGTGATGTCGGCAATCTTGGCCCCGAGCATAAAGTTGGCATAGCCGTTTCCGATTTGCGATATCGCTCGACGGTGAACCGGCCAGTTTTCAACTCGGCCGCCAGAAATCCATCTTGATCCGATTACCAGATCCGCGGTGGCTCTTTGTTCTAGGAGTTTTGGCAGGTCAACTGGGCGGTGACTTCCATCGGCGTCCATCTCGACCAGGTATTCGTATCCGTTGCGGGTCGCCCATTCAAATCCGGCAAGGTACGCGGCACCAAGTCCGGCTTTTTCGGTGCGGTGCAGCACCTTGACCCTGGGATTTTCCTTTGCCAGCGAACCGGCGTAATCCCCGGTACCGTCGGGGCTGTTGTCATCAACAACCAAAATGTCAACTTCTTGAGTGGCCGCCAATACAGCTGTAATGACCGATGGAAGGCTACCCATTTCGTTGTAGGTTGGAATGATTACGAGCGTGTTCATTGGGCTGGCTTCCCCCGTTTGTGACGCCGAAAAGGCAGCAGGCAAATTAAAGTTATCGAGAGTAAGTTTAGGCTTAAATCCAGCGAGCCACCGATGATCATGGCCGGTGTGAGCGTAGTTCTCAGGGGTAGTCGCTCAATCAATACGCCCGGCTTGAAAGCCTCTAATTGACCATGGATTGTGCCATCCGGAAGGTAAACGGCTGTCGACCCGACGGTCGAGTCGTAAACAATCGGTCTGCCGGTTTCGATTGCTCTGAGTTTGACTATGGCCGCTTGCTGATAGGTTTCGTCGCTGTGTCCAAAATCGGCGTTATTGCTCTGGGCCAGGATTATCTTCGCGCCACCGTTCACCAGGTCACGGTTTACTTCGTCAATGGCAATCTCGAAGCAGATGAGAGTACCCAGCTTCGTCGAACCACTGTGAAAAATTCCATCTCGAGTTCCGAAAGAGTAGCCCCGCTGAATCAAGCCAATGAGATCTGGTGCGAGTGGATACCAGAACGAGCGGTCGGGAACGTATTCCGCAAAAGGAATAGGTCTTTTCTTGTCATAGTAGTCAACCATGCCCTTGCCCGGTTCCCAATGGATGGAGGTGTTATAACTCAGGCCGTCGCGTTCGGTTAGAGTTCCAAAGAACAGTGGTACGCGAAGCTTATTGTCAACCAGGTCAGTGATTAGCGCCTCGGCTATCGGGTTGGTCAGCGGGCTCAAATCCGAGGCGTTTTCTGGCCAGACCACACCTTGCAGGTCTTTGAACAGCGGGTGTTTTGCTAGCGCCCGACTGGCGATTAGGTGCTTCGCCAAGATGCTTCCGGGCACGGGATTTGCAAAGAGCCCGGCATTGGCGTTGCCCTGCACCGCACCGAGCACATAGGTTCCCACCTCAGGTTTTGCGCTTGGAAAGGTGAGCAACGGCAAGGCCGTGACGAATGCGATGGTTGCAGCGGTGATCCAGAGTGTTGACTCACGAAAGAAACGTTTCGGCATTCCCTTGCCGGCATACTCGATAAAGGTGCAGAGCAACAGTGCGCTCACGAATGTGACCATGAAACTCAGCAGCGACAAGCCGCCATAGAAGACCCAGTTGGCCAGAAAACTATCGGCTTGCGTCTGAGCCAGCCTTGACCAGGGAAAGCCGCCATAGGGAAAGTGAGTCGATACCCACTCTCGCGAAGTCCAAAGCGTGGCTATCGCAAGCGAAATCAAAAGAGTTTTGAAACGGCCGATCAGATTAGTTTCGAGCCAGTTCCAAACCAGCGCAATGGCTACCATTCCGAAGGCGAAGAAGAAGGCTTCCATGACTGAGAGAGCAACCCACGGCAACCAGCCAAGATATAGGCTCAGCCACTCAATTTGGCTCAGATAAAAGCTCAGTCCCCCAACGAACCCAAGCCCGAGGGCGGGCCAAAAGCGCCTGCCTCGAACCGAAATCAACAGCAGGGCCACCGATGGAAAAATCAGCCCCCACAGGTTTTCTCTGGGTAGCGATTGAGCCGAGATTAGTCCACCGGCAATGGCGGCCCAAAGACGCCAAAACCTCAGCAGTGCCGCCCAGGTGATTTTTAGTGATTGCTTCGCAAATATCATCGTTTATCCATAGTAAGAGTAGGCAACGATTCCGCGTTTCACCTTGTCTACCGCGGTCTTTGCAGTTTTAGAAATCTCCGCACCACCGGCCTGACCGATCTGATCAAGCATGTCGATTATTTGTTTTGACCAACGAATGAAGTCGCCCGGAAGCAAGTCCGCCGCGTCAAGGACCGAGTTCAAGCTTGAACCGGTGGCCCAACGATGGATAGGAAGTGCAAGACCAAAGTCCAATGGGTTCGTCGGGCGCAGTTTGTGACTGCGCTGAAGTTCCTCGAGGGCATCCCAAATCTCATGGGTTTGCTCCATTATGTCCGAGAAGTTGCCGCGCGGAACCTTTACCTCGAAGGCATCGTCATCACGTCTTGCCTCATAAACCAGGGAGGCTGCCATCGCAGCCAAGCCGGCCGGATCGAGTTGATTCCAAATCCCGGTGCGGATTGCCTCGGCAACGAGTAAATCGCGGTCACCGTAAATGCGGGCAAGCATTTTTCCGCTCTCTGCCACCTCTAGCTCGCCGTCCACCATGTGGATGTAGTCAAGATCGATAAGTAGGTCGCAAATCTTGTCAAAGGTTCGGGCAACCTGATTGGTGCGGCCCTCGATCTGCTCGATTATGGCATCGGTTTCACGACGCAACTTGAACCAACGCTCACCCCAGCGCGAGTGCGCTTCACGGTCAGAGCAGTTGTGGCAGGGGTGCTGTTTGAGTTGCCTTTTCAGATCGGTCAGGCGTTGTTCTTGGGCGTGCCTGCCCTTGCTCTGGCGAATATCTTTGCCGCGCTGTTCGCGCACTCGACCGGATGCCAGAAGGCGTTCGAGGTCGCTAATCTCGCGACGCATCGCGGCGTAATCGGCAAAGCTTCCGAGGTGACATTCCATCGATTTGGCGTATCCATCGAGCGAAATTTGCTTCTCTCTGATTCCGCGAGCCAAACCAACCACGGATCGGTCGGCTTGGAATTGAGCGAACGAGGTCTCGAGCACTTCTCTTGCACGGTCGCGACCAAACGCCTCGATTAGGTTCACCGACATGTTGTAGGTGGGTCGAAACGGGCTGATCAGCGGGTAGGTGCGCTTGCTAGCCAACCCGGCAACGTTTGTTGGATCCAGGTTTCCAGACCATTGAATGACCGAGTGGCCTTCGGTGTCGATTCCACGACGCCCGGCTCGCCCGGTGAGTTGGGTGTACTCCCCCGGCGTGATTTGCACTCGGCCTTCGCCGTTGTACTTATCAAGGCGGTCGAGCACCACGGTTCGGGCCGGCATGTTGATGCCGAGCGCTAGGGTTTCGGTTGCAAAGACCACCCTGACCAGCTTTTTGAGGAAAAGTTCCTCAACCACTTCTTTGAAGGCCGGTAACATTCCAGCGTGGTGAGCTGCCACTCCCCGCTCTAGGCCGCTGAGCCAATCGAAGTAGCCAAGCGTCGCCAAATCCTCGTCGGCGATGCTGTAAACCTTGGTCTCAACGATTCGCCGAATCTCTTGGCGCTCCTCGTTGGTGGTGAGGCGGATGCCGGCGGATTGGCAGGCTCGAACCGCCGAGTCGCAACCGGCCCTCGAGAAGATGAAGAAAATCGCTGGCAATAAATCCGCTTCATCCAAGATGTCGACGATTTCGGGCTTTGAGATTTTAGGAACCCGGGCCTGATGCTTCTCAAAGCTGCCACCATAGCCACGATTTCCGCGATTGGGCTTTTGAATCGGTTGCCGCATCTTCGTCGCGTGACGCTGCACCAAATCGGGGTTCACCTTGAGTGTCTTTTGATCCTCGGCAAAAAGTTCAATCATTTCGTCGCCAAACAGCACGTGTTGATTCAGTGGCACCGGTCGAATCTCGGAGACGATAATTTCGGTGTCGCCACGAACCTCGTCCAACCAGGCGCCGAACTCCTCGGCATTTGAAACCGTAGCGCTTAGTGAAACAATCTTGACGTCCTTGGGCAGATGAAGAATAACCTCTTCCCAAACGGCGCCTCGAAAGCGATCAGCGAGGTAGTGCACCTCATCCATCACCACGAAGCCAAGCGTTATTAACGAATCCGAGTTCGCATAGATCATGTTGCGAAGCACCTCGGTGGTCATCACCACGATTTGTGCTTCCGAGTTGGTATTTGAGTCGCCGGTTAGTAGCCCGACTCGTTCGTTGCCATATCTCGCGGCCAGTTCGGCATATTTCTGGTTGCTGAGCGCCTTGATTGGCGTGGTGTAAAAAACCTTCAGATTCTTTTCGAGAGCCAAGTGAATCGCGAATTCTCCGACGATGGTTTTGCCGGCGCCGGTTGGCGCAGCAACCAAAACACCTTTGCCCTTGGCCAATGCAAGACAGGATTTCTCCTGAAATTCATCGAGACCAAAGTCAATTAGCTCCAGAAAACTGTTTAGCGAAGGGTTAGGGACCCTCTTCTTGGCAAGGGAAAACCGCTCTGCCGGGCTTAGGTTTTCTCGCTCGCTCATTGGTCACTCGACAATCTGGTCTTGCGTAGGGTTCGCTCACGCAACTTTGCGATTGCTCCGGCCAAGAAATAGAGAGCCAGGAGCGGAATCATGAGCAGAAACATCGAGGTTGGGTCAACCGTTGGTGTGGCAAGAGCGGCGATTATCGAAGACAGAACTATGGCCCAACGCCAAGAACCAAAAATGTTTTGAGCCTCGATTATGCCCATGAAGTTCAATAGGACCAGGACCACGGGAATCAGGAATGCAACTCCGAAAACAAGCAGAATCCGGAGGGCAAAAAGCACGTATTCGTTAGCGTTTATCAAGTTTGCGCTGCCCGCCGGGGTGAGGCTGAGCAGGGTTCGGACGAAGGCAGGGAAGGAAATCCAGGCTAGCCAGCAGCCGGTAAAAAACAAGGGTATCGCCGAGACCAAAAATCCAACCGTGTAGCGGCGCTCACGTTGCTTGAGGGCCGGAGTGATGAATCGCCACAGGTGAAAGAGCCAAAAAGGGCTGCTGACCAAAACGCCCAGAAAAATGGAAACTTGAATCCGAAGGTCGAATGCGCCGCCCACTGTAGAAAAATTGATGGTGGCGTTGAGTCCACGCTCTTTTGATACCGCAATGATTGGGGCCTGGAGGGTGTCAAACACCGGGTCGAAGAAGAACCAGCCGGCTATCGTTCCAACGGCAATAAAGAGGGCAGACCAAGCTAAACGGTTGCGAAGCTCTTTGAGGTGACCCCCAAAGTTCATGCGCCTATCGGGGTTTTTTACTCTAGCCACTACTTTTCGGTTGGCTTGTCGCCTTCGGCTTCCGGTTTGCTAGCAACCGAGGCTTCTTCTTTAGTGGTCTTAACTTCTTTTTTGAAAATCTTCATTGACTCGGCGACACTCTTGGTGATGTCAGGCAATTTTCTCGCACCAAAAACAAGCACGATTATGACCAAGATAATCAATAACTCTGGCAAACCGATGGATTTAGGCATTTGAACTGCTTTCTTAGTTTCTGCTTCGTTTTACTCTATTTATAAGCATATGCTCTTTCGCGTCGCGTTTCTTCTGCTTACGGCGCAATATCGCCAATCTGACTTTCATCTGCTCAACCGGATCACTCAACACGGCGCTCTCGGGTTGCTCGATCTGTGGTGACCGCTCAGCAGCTCGCTGCAGGGCCTCAAGTTTCGGCAGCAGCGGTTCGACAACTTTCTGGAGGGCTATTCCCTTTTTGTAGAGGGAGTAGAGGACCTGAGCAAACCCGGCCAGGGTCAGCACAATTAGAACTGACCAAATCAGAAACCAGGCCCAGAAACCCACCTTTAGTCATCCTCCCGATCTAAGTTACTCATCGCCGTCTCGCCAAGGGCCGATAGCGCGTAGTCCCTAACCAATTCCCTCGCCGCCTGCGGGGCCAAGACCTTGGCAGAACCCCCATATGACGCTATCAGACGACCGAGATTTGGCAGATGCCCAATCTTGATTATGCCCACCTTGGTGCCATCCGGTCTAGATTCAATGACCTCCGCATTGAATTGGGAAATTAAACGATGAGCCTCGGGGGCAACCTCGACGGTCACCTCCGTGTCCGTTTGGTCCGCGATGTAGTTGGCGTCAATAACCTCGGCGGCTTTGGCAGCGGCGGATATTGGCTCGTCTAAAACTTTCGCTCCGCGCATGCGATCAACTCGGAAGTTCTTGACCATCCCATCCTCTTGAACAAAAGCTCGGAGGGTGATGTTTTTGTCTTCAAGGGAAACCAAAAGTGGTTCGACAATCCGACGCTTTATTTCGCCACGCATGTTGTGATACTCAAACTCGAGTTTGCGCTGTTCAGCCATAGCGCGCCTGACACTTGCCAGTTCGGCGGCTCGCGTTCCTGGCACAATCTGAATCTCGGGAATGCTTCCACCCGTTGTCCCCTGCGCCAATATCTGGATGAGTTCGGTCACCTCGGTTTGCTCGGCAAAAATCTCGATATCGCGCAGGTAGTTGAGGCCGGCCGAAAGGGCTGCTGCCTGGCGCTGAGAAATTCGCGGCACCTCATCAATCGCGGGTTTCAGGATCAGCTTCACGACACCCTCGTGATTGAACTTGTAATAGTCAAACTCGAAGAGGTCGCCAGGATCGTAGCCCTTGATTCCCGAGAAGGACACGGTCACCAGTGCACTGCGCACTTCTTCCCGAGTTACCTTGAAATGGCTGGCAAGGTCATCCATCGACACCTCGCGGTTATGAATTAGATAGCCAACCAGGGCGAGCATGAGGTTGTATCGGTCTGCGCCGGTAATCTTCTTAGCCATAGTGTTGTGAGGCCACCTTCTCGAGTGCCGAAACCATGGCTTCGCGCAATTCTTTGGGTCGCAGCACTTCAATGTCAAGGGCGTACTCCAGCAGGTCCTCAGCCAGTAGATGAAGATCCATGTAGCGAATCGAATGCTCCTGTGGCTCGCCAACCGCACTGCGCTCCGGAAGCCCGAAGTGGAATGACGCCATGGTGTTTGGCTTGACCCTGAGGTCGGCAACCTGACGCTTGGTGTGCTCGGCCAGATCCAGTTGCATGGCCGTGAGCTGAGCTTTTGAAGGGGCCTCGAACTGACGCCCCACGCGCTTTATGGTTGATGTTATTCGTTTGAGTAGAAAATTCCTTGGCTCTTTGCGAACCTCATCCCAGCAGAGCAGCAACCATTGCCCGTCGATTTGCTCGAGTGCCCATGGCCTGACGGTGCGCTTAGTGGCCTGATCTTCGGTTGCCTTGCGGTATTGAAACTCGACAACCTCATGCTGTTCAAGAGCTTCGGTGAGTGGCGCAAAGCTTGCCGAATGCGTGCGAATGGAAGGTGCGATACCCAGTATGTCCAAACCTGGCTCAGCCGGGGCTAGAGCCCTGATGCGCATGATTCCCTGACTCGCCACCGCCGATAGTGAGGTGCGTGACCAAACCTCGGCCGCCAGGTTTAGCAGTGCAACCTGTCTCGAGGTTAGTTTTACGCTCTTGGGCCAGTTAAAAACTTCGTTGAGGATGCGGTAGCGAAACTCCTGGTTATCCTCCATGGCCCAGACCGGGTTCTCAACGATCCAGTGCACACCCATCGCGGTGAGATTTGCCTTGTCGCGTTCGAAAAGGCGCTCGAGCGAGGCGTTGTCGCCACCCCAGTCGTAATCTTCCTTATACCCTTGAACGCGACTCAGTATCTCTTGCTTGGTTAGCCCGGCAGAGCTGTAAAGCAGAGCGCAGGTCAGATTGAAAAGTCGCTCGGACTGATCAATTTTCTCGGGCAAAGAAATCTGGCCTTCGAGTTACTTGATTGCCAGAATGTCGACAACGAAAACGAGAGTCGAGTTAGCCGGAATGGTTCCGTTTTCACTACTTCCGTATCCATCGGCCGGTGGCACGACAGCGATGACCTGAGAGCCAACCGATTGTCCAACCAAGGCCTTGATGAAACCAGGAATCAACTGACCATCGGTTAGTGGGAAAGGAACCGGCTTCTTATCGGCATCCCATGAGGAGTCAAACTTTACGCCGGTGCCCCAAATGACTCCGGTGTAGTTGACGATCACGGTCTGACCCTTCTTGACCGTTGCGCCACGACCCTTGATAAGGGTTGCAACTTTGAAGTTTGTTGGAGCAGCATCGCCGTTGAAGGTGACTCCCGGTGCGCCAGCTGGGGTCAGGCTGACCGAAGGGAAACCCGCCTGGGCTGGCTGAACGTCTCCGACGGCCCGTGACAAACTAACCGACTTGACGTCGAAGATGAAGATAACCGAGGCATCTTTGTCGATGCCCAACTGAGCCACGCCCTGTGAATCGTGAGCGAACTTTGGTGGGTAGAGCACTGCCACTCTTGAGCCGGCACGAACGCCACCCAGCGCCTTGCAGAAATCTGGAGTGCCACCAGGCTTGAGGTACTCGCTTGCCGAGTCAGAACCATCGAACTTTGAGGTCTGGAAAACGGCGCCGGTTTTGCCGTTGTAGCCAACATACTCGAGGCTAACCAGCTGGTTTCCGGTGAACTTCATGCCGGAGCCTTCAACGATCACGTGGCTCTGAACCTTGGCGCTCTTGATCGGAGTTGGGAAGTCCACCTTTGGTGCCTTGGAAAGGTCGGAAGACACCGAGATCTGGTTGACTTCATCGCCACCGACATAGTCGGCACAGGTTTGAACGGTGCCGGCCGAGATTCGATCAAACTCGTTGGTGCTGGCACAACCGGCCAACAGGAATGAAACGGCTACGACAGTGGCCAAGGCGGTGTATTTGCGCAAGTGATTACCCTTTTTCTTGATGTTGTAACAGTTTATCTAGCGGATTTAGTTTTCTTGCGCTTCACGAGTCGCGATGCTCGCTTCGGCGGCGGCGCTGGCACTTCGCACCGTCTTTCGCAGCTTCTTATCGCTGATTTTTCGCTCGCCCAAGTGCTCTGGGTTCCAGACCGCCAGATCCTCATCGCTGAACTCTGGTTTAGCCGCTCGGGTCTTGAAGCTTGGAACAACGGCGCCGGGAGCTAGCCTTCTAGCCGTGATTAGAAAACCGGTGTGACCAATCATGCGGTGCTCGGGGCGCACGGCCAAACCTTGCAGGTGCCATCCGCGCACGATGGTTTCATTGGCCTCCGGCTCGGCAAACAGCCCGGAACTGCGAATGTCTTCGGCAAACCTGGAGAGTTGAGTTACGGTGGCTACGTAGGCCAAAATAACACCGCCCGGGGCGAGCGCCTCGGCGCAGGAGTCGATGCACTCCCATGGGGCTAGCATGTCGAGCACTATCCGATCGGCCTCGCCGTTCTTTACCTTATTAGGCAACTCGTCCTGCAAATCTCCAAGATGGATGTTCCAGTTTTCGGGAACTTCACCGAAATTGGTTGTCACGTTGGCTTTGGCGACCGAGGCAAATTCCGAACGGCGTTCGAATGAATCAAGTGTTCCGGTTGGTCCGATTGCCCTGAGCAAATACATACTTAGCGCACCGGAACCGACACCGGCTTCAACCACTCGCGCACCTGGAAAAATATCCGCCTGAATGATGATTTGGCCCGAATCCTTCGGGTAGATGATGGCCGCTCCCCTAGGCATCGAGAGGACAAAGTCGGCCATCAGCGGTCGAAGTGCCAGATATTCAACCCCAAATTGGTTCTGAATCACCGAGCCGTCCGGTTTGCCGATGATTTCATCGTGTCGAATGTCACCTCGGTGGGTTCCAAAAGCTGCCCCCGGGGTTAGCGTGATGGTGTTCATCTTTCCCTTTGGTCCGGTCAGTTGCACTCGGTCGCCTTCGCGAAAGGGCCCGGTTGGCAGTCTCTTCATGCTTTGGTCTTCCAATCTTGGATGATGCGTTCGGGGTTAAAAAAGAGCCTGTAGGTCACTCAGGGTGACACCGGTAAGGGTCTTCCAGAGCACACGATTTTCGGCCTCTGGGATGTGAGAAACGTTTGGAATGCCGATTGCGACTGTGCCGGCTCGCTCGGCCGAGGTTAGGCCGGTGAGTGAATCTTCAAGGGCCACGCAGTGACCGGGGTCAACGCCCAGCAACTCTGCCGCTCTGAGGTAGGCCTCCGGGTGTGGTTTACCGAACTCGACTTCGTCACCCGCAACAATCACGTCAAACGCATCAAAGCCAATGCTGTTCACTACCAACTCGGCCATGTTGCGAAAGGACATTGTGACCAGTGCGGTTTTCACGCCGGCCTCCCGAAGTTCGGAGAGCAACTCCTGGGCCCCGGGCCTCCAAGCGATGGAGGTCTTGAGCTGCTCAACCACATCCATCGTCAATCGCTCGATGATTTCAAGCACCGTGAGTTTGCTTCCGATTTTAACTCGGATAATTTCGCCAGATTCGAACAGGCTAAACCCGACCAAATCCAAACCGTCCTGTTCGGTCCAGTCATAACCGTGTTCGGCGGCGAGTTGTTTCTCGCTGCTAAGCCAATAGTTCTCCGAGTCGACTAGGGTTCCGTCGAGATCCCACAAAACGGCGGCGGGGAATTTGGTTGCAGACATAATGTTTTGAGTTTAGATTACGAGCCTTGCCTTAGAGTTTGATTAGTAGTTTTTATTCGAACCATGAGGAACTAAACGTCTTGACCGAACACAAACCGATTTTTGGGGGCCGTACCCTCATCGTCGCCTTCGAGGGCTGGAACGATGCCGGCGAGGCGGCAAGCAGCGCCGCAAAGTTTCTCTGCGAGCAGTTGCAGGGTTTGCTTGTCGGAACCGTAGACCCCGAGGATTACTACGACTTTCAGTTCAATCGCCCCGAGGTTTCCTACGAACCCTCGGGCCGTCGCGTCTTCGCCTGGCCATCGACCGAGATGTATGTTGCTTCGCCCGAAATCAGGTCGCAGGATCCAAACCTTGGTCGAATCAGCCTCCTGATTGGTCACGAACCTTCCAGAAGATGGAAGGCTTTCACCGCCGAGGTTCTAGAGCTGGTTGAAGATCAAGAGATTGACGCTGTTCTGTTTCTAGGCGCAATGCTCGCCGATGTTCCACACAGTCGCCCAATGCCAGTCATGGCTACCAGCCAGAATGAGCGCGCCAGATTGCAGCTCGAGGTAGAGCGCAGTCAGTATGAGGGGCCGGTTGGGATTCTCAGCGTTCTTGGACAGGCGTTCGAAGACGCCGACATTCCAACGGTCGCCATTTGGGCCTCGGTGCCCCACTACGTTCACAACACCCCATCACCCAAGGCAACCCTCGCACTGATTACCGAAGTGGAACGATTGCTTGGCTTGCAAATTGATCACAAGGCGCTCGCCGAAGAGTCATTCAGCTGGGAACGTGGAATCGACGAGGCCGCCGAAACCGATGAAGAGATGGCCAGCTACATTCAACAACTGGAAAAAACCAGAGATGAATACGCCTCTCCGGCGGCCAGTGGCGAAGCATTAGCGCTCGAGTTCGAGAAGTTTCTCAAGGCAAAGAACGACGAGCAGGGAAACCCCGAAAAGTAGTTCAGAGATTGGTTTTAGGCGCTCAGTACGCCGAAGCCAAGCAGCACCAGGATGGTTGACCCAACTAGCACGCGCCAGAGCACGAACGGCAAGAATGAACCGCGGCTCAGGTATCTAAGCAAAACTACTATCACGGCGAAACCGACAGCGAACGACATTGCCGTTGCAATTGCGGTTGCAACCAAATCGGCTGAGCTCAATAGTTTGTAGCTGGTCGCAAACTCGAGTAAACCGCTTGCCAGGACTGCGGGTATCGCCAGCAAGAAGCTGTAGCGGGCCGCTGCTTGACGAGAGTAGCCAAGAAACAGACCAACGCTGATTGTGCCTCCCGATCGCGAAACTCCGGGGATTACCGAAAGCGCTTGACCCAATCCGAAGAGAACGCCGTGAGCCGGTGTCAATTTGTCGATACCAAGCTGCCTATTACCAATCCGGTCTGCGTAGCCAAGAATCAAGCCAAAAACTATAAGGCTTACCCCGATGACCCAAAGATTTCGCAGGTCGGTCTCGATGAAGTCCTTGAACAAAAGACCGATAACGACAACCGGGATGCTTCCAATGATGATTAGCCAGCCCAATTTGGCGTCTTGCGATACGGGTTGTTTGCGCGAAACGAGTGACTTACCCCAGGCCGAAACGATTCTTACAATGTCGCGCCAAAAATAAATCAGGACAGCGGCTTCGGTTCCAAGCTGAATGGTTGCTATGAAGGCTGTGAGGGCGTTCTTTTGACCCGGTGCTGCAACGTCCAAGTGCATTAGCGAGGCCGCAATCTGCAGGTGAGCTGATGATGAAATCGGCAGAAATTCGGTGAGCCCCTGTATTAAACCGAGAAGCAGGGCGTCAAATGGGTTCATTCCTCGTCCTCTTCCAACTGCATCATTGGAAGGAACTCTTGGAAGTTGTCTTCAAGGGCCTCTTCGTAGGCCAAAAAGGCGTCCTCCAGCTCGTAATAAGCCTGCTCAACCGCCGGGTCCCCCGGTGATCTGCGAGTGGACACGGCCTCGAAATGCCTCTCTAGCGAGGTAATGAAGTGCTGAAGGGTTAAACGCGGGTCTTGTGCCATATAGCAAAACTACCCTATCTTTCGTGGTAACATTGGTCTTTGTTGCCATGATGGCTTCACGAAACATCACCCGTCCGGGTGGCGGAATGGCAGACGCGCTAGCTTGAGGTGCTAGTCCTCTTATGAGGGTAGGGGTTCAAGTCCCCTTTCGGACACGTAGTTAGAGACAGCTGCATTGCATCCCTGGGTTTTCCTGGGCGATGCAGAAAACCCCCAGGCATCCACAGGCTTGGGGGTTTTCACTTTTTTAGCTATTTGGCGACTATTTGTCCAGAATTCCCTGAATATCGGATGCCACCAGCGGCCCGAGGGTGTAGCCGTAACTGGCCGTTATATGATCTCGATCGCGATAAACCACCACGTCACCGATAATCATCGGGCAGCTTCCATCGACGCAGAAGTACTTGGCTGTTCCGATTCGGTAGAGCTTGGAAACCCGCGCAGACATTGCGGTTCGATAAGCGCTGTCGTCGGGAGCGTATCCATCGCGCTTGCTGAAAATGCAAACGTTGCGGGCTTTAATAAGGTTGGTTGCCGACTGCACGCAGGTGATTTTTTGGGCGGGAACCATCGGGTTATCAGACACCACAATGAGCTTGGTTCCCATTTTTGTTAGCTGCCCCCACTGTTTTGGTGCTGCGTCAAAATTCGGTCTGTGAGCCCCGTTTGTGAAGCCGGGACTGCGTCGCGACACCAGAATTACGGCGTCGAAGTGGGAGCTGAGCAGGCTTGAATTAGTCTTGACGATTCGGTTGTGGCAGGGGTCGGTGAGGTCATCCAGCGCGAAGGTCGACCAAAGGCAGCCGCGACCAATAAAGGTAGTCAGTTGCCAGCCGCGATTTTTTGCCTCGGCGTTTAGCAGTGCGAGCATCATTGCGGCGTGTGAGTCACCGACGATTGCAATGCGTTTTTTGGGGTTCTTGAGCTCACCGTAGTTGCAAACCTTCAGCAGGTCGGTTGGCTGCTGCACGTAGCAGGTGTAACCAATCCCGGTATCAGTAAGCATCGCTTGCTGGCTCGGATACAGGCCTTTGCCCGAGTTCAGTTGGCAACGATAACTAAAGACGATGGCTCGCACGCCCAAGCAGTTGCTTTGATCGCGAAGCGCGCCCTCGCTTCCCGAAAGCTCCTTGGTCGCTGAGGAAGCCAGTTGATTTGCCGTTGCCACCGCCGGTGTTGCGATGACGAGCGAGGCAAGCAACAGAGCGGTGAAGGTTCTTTTCATGCCGAGTGCCACAATCTTTGGTGAGTAGCGAATTGGGTCTTCGATGAAGCGCTTGGTCAGGTAGGCCAGGGCCACCGAAGCCACAATGATGCCGACTCGCACAAACCCGAGGTCGTCGAAGGGTATCAATCTGGGAACCAAGATAATCAGCGGCCAATGCCAGAGGTAGATTCCGTAGGACAGATTTCCAATCAGCTGAACCGGTTTGAGTGAGATTGATCTATATTGCCAACCACCCTCTTTCATTGCTGGCCCGCCAGTTATTAGCAAGACGGTGGCAACCACCGGAAGCAACGCCCAAAAACTTGGAAACGGCGTGGCCGCGGTGAGCAGAAAACTGCTTGCAACCAAAATGATTGCGCCGATTGGCAAAAAGCAGAGTGCTAGCCGGGCTCGCGCAGCCGATAGGTTGTGGCTTTCGGAGTCAAGGCGCGTCGCTTGCCACAATGCCAGGATCGCTCCAGCGCCAAACTCCCAGACCCTCGTTGGAGTTATGTAGTAGGCCGCCGCCGGGGCAACTGCTGTGTACCAAATCGAAAACGCCAGGCTCAAAACTGTAATGGCGACGATGGCCCCGAGTGCTTCGCGCAGTGGCGGGTTGGCACGCCTTTTGGCGAGCAGAGTTGACCCAAGGAGCAATAGTGGCCAGAACAGGTAAAACTGTTCCTCGGCCGACATCGACCAAAAATGACGAACCGCGGTTGCTCCATTTTGGGAACCCAGATAGTCGCTTGCTTCGGCGGCCAGTTGCCAGTTCTGAACGTAAAAGACCGAACTAACCAGTTGTCCGAGTTCAATTTGCATCGTGGTCGGGGGCAGCAACAGGAAAACGGCAATGCCGGTGAGCGCCAAAACCGTGAAGCTAGCTGGAATCAATCGGCGAATACGCGCGGCATAAAACTTGGCTAGCGACACCCTGCCGTGCCGCACAATGTCTCGAGCCAGGTGGCTGGTAATGAGGAAGCCAGATATGACGAAGAACACGTCGACGCCTATGTAGCCACCGGGTAGCCGGCTGGGCCAAAGATGAAAAACCACCACTAGCAACACTGCCACGGCTCGAAAAGCCTGAATGTCGGCTCTAAGGGTTGGGGTTTTGGTTTGCAATGAATCCCTTTTGGGTGAATCGGGAGTGAGGCGATAAATATCGTTGCTTTAACCATAGAGAATCAAAATCGAAAATCGGCACTATCCTCGAAACAGTGCCGTGGTGGCAATAAACAGGAGTGAACCATGAAGACCAGTCATTATTTGACTTTGGATGAAGCCGCCGAGGTTCAGCGCAGCGCTACTGGTTTCACAGCCTCAGTCGGGGTTGAAACCCTCAGGGTTGACGTCATACGGCCTGGGCTTTTGAGAATCAAGATTTCTCGGGGCGGGCGCTTTGACAACCAACCTTCGGCAGCGGTTGATTTTGACCCAATCGCCTTGGCCAAAGAGTCCGGGTTTGACCAAAGTTTTGTGTTCGAGACCGAAAACAATGACGTTTCCTTGCAAACCGCCGAGTTGCATCTAAAGCTCGAGCTAAAGCCGTTTAAAATCGACGTTTATCGCACCGACGGATCCGTGGTTTATCAAACCGCCCTGGATGACAACGGGTTGCCATTGACCTACTCGACACTCAACGACGCCTTTGCGTTGCGGCGGAAAATTGGGAAGAACGACGCCATCTATGGCCTCGGGGAGAAAACCGGGAGGCAAAACCGACGCGGTCGGGACTTCACGCTGTGGAACACCGATGTGCTCAACCCAACGGCCACCGGCGAGTTTCGGGCCGCCCTCGAAGACAGCGACCCTCGGGCCGATCAGACTTCAACCGAGTTTGACCCCTACTACGTCTCGATTCCGTTCTTTTATCACCAGAACGCAGGCAGCGGTGCGGTCTCTGGCTCGTTTGTCGACAACGGATACCGAGCCTTTTATGATTTCAGCCTGCCGGATGAGTACCTGATTCATTTCTCTGGAGGTCAGTACACCGAGTACGTTTTTGCGGGGCCAACCATGAAGCAGGTTCTCGAGGATTACACCTGGTTGACCGGCAGGACGGCTTTGCCGCCGATTTGGGCTTTGGGCTATCACCAGTGTCGTTGGCACGCCTATGACCAGCATTCACTAGTTGCCCTCGCCGATAAGCACCGTGAGTTGAGCGTGCCGCTGGACACCCTATGGCTCGACATCGATTACATGGATGGGTACCGAGTTTTCACCTGGAACGAAGAGAGCTTCCCGAACCTTGAGGAAACTTTGGCAACCCTTAAGTCGAAGGATCTTGGCGTCATCACAATCATCGACCCGGGAGTCAAGTTCGAGCCCGGTTATTCGGTCTTCGATTCCGGCATCGACGAAGACATTTTCTGCAAAACCGAGGGTGGCGACGTTTACATCGGGCAGGTTTGGCCGGGCAATACGGCGTTTCCTGATTTTGCCAGTGCTAAGGGCCGACAGTGGTGGGGCAAACTCAACGCCGCTCACGTCGAAAGCGGTCTGGTCGGCATCTGGAACGACATGAACGAACCGGCAACCGGCGAAATTTCGCCAGACGAAATGCTCTTCGATGGTGGCAGCGCCTCGCACGCCCGCTTCCACAATCAATACGCGACACTGATGGCGATGGCGACGGTCGATGGTTTGCTAGCCAGCAAGCCAGAACTTCGCACCTTTGTGCTCTCAAGGGCCGGCTCCCCCGGCATCCAAAGGTATGCCGCCAACTGGCTGGGTGACAACATGAGTCGCTTTGATCACCTCTGGTTGAGCATGCCAATGGCCGCCGGTCTTTCGCTATCGGGTCAGTCGTTTGTGGGCGCAGACATCGGTGGCTTTGGAGAAGACAGTTCCCCCGAGTTATTCGCCCGCTGGATTCAGTATGGAGCGCTCACCCCTTTTGCCAGAAACCATAACGCGACCAATCAGCAGGATCAGTACGTCTTTAGTTTCGGGCCTGAGGTTCTTGACATCGCACGGGAGGCCATCCAGTTGCGCTATCGACTGCTGCCGTATATCTATAGCGCCTTCGTCGCCACCTCGGTCACGGGTGAACCTATCCAGCGCCCGCTTGTTTTTGACTACCAGTTCGATGAAGCGGTGCGTGAAATCGACGACCAGTACCTTTTTGGTCGCGACTTGCTGGTAGCCCCGGTGTTCGCGGCCGGTCAGACCGAGCGAGCCGTTTACCTGCCAGCGGGCGCCTGGTTTGACTGGAATACCGACCAGTACCTTGAGGGCGGGCAGACAATCATCGCTTCCGCTCCCCTGCAGACCATTCCGTTATTCGCTCGAGCCGGATCCATCGTTCCAATGTTTGCCGGCACCCCACAGAGCACGGTGGCTCACTACGAGAATCAGATTGAACTTCACGTGTTTGTGCCGGCGCTGGAGGGTGTTCATGAAAGCGTGCTGCAAGAAGACGATGGATTGACCTTCGGCGCGAATCGGGGCCAGCGGTTCACAACTCGCTTGCGCCTCGAGCGAGTAGCCGATCAGCTGCTGATTTCGGGAGTTGTGTCGGGGCAAGGCTTCGAAAAGTTCAGTCGAGAGGTCTTCACCGTCGTTTTGCACGGTGGCGATTCTGACCTGGGCCAGCGTTTCGAGGTTGAAAGTGCCGGTCAGGACTTTGAGCTGACTCTCAAACTAGTGAGTTGACCATGCGTTTGACCCTGACCTTATCGCCGGCAATCACGACGTGCTCTAGATTACGTTTGGCTCCCGGGCTTCCAACTTTTTCACCCGACTTGTTGTAAACCCCGATTTGGGCACCAACGTAGCGTTTGAAATCGACATCAATCACCTCAACGTGACCGCGCTGCGAACAAAGGTCAATCAGTTCATCCTTGAGCAACCAGGAGTCGCTGTTGTAGCTCAAAATCATGGTGTCGGCCCGAACGTCATTTATCAACTGGGATAACGCCGCCGGCATCAACTTCTTGGTGTTAAAGGCACTTCGGTTGTCGTCCCCGCGCACATCGATTCGTTTGTTTGCGATGCCGTAGGTCTCGGGGTTATCCCAACGCACCAGGGTCTCCCAGATGTGATAGTTGCTGAAGTAGCGGTGCTGATTGTATGGGGGGTCTAGATAAGCCAAGTCGACCGGCTCAAGTTGACTTGCCAGTGCGATAGCGTCGCCTCGAATGGCGGTTCCTGACCCGGCAAGCAAACCAGGGTCGCGCAAGGCGAGTTGGTTGTTGCTTCTTGGCGCCCAATTCTTCAAGAAGGCCATTTGGATTCCGGTGGTGCTGTCAACTCGGTCGGCAGCCAGTATCAGGGCCGTCAGGAGTGGTTCGTACATCCAGGAGCCGCGGTAATCACGCTCTAATGCATCGCGCATCGCATCGACGCGCTCGCCGTTCTTCGGCTGAAAATAGCGTGCGTCCTCGCAGAAGGTCTTGGTGAAGTACCCGGCTTTGCCTGTCAGTGAGTTCAACTCTGCCATCGCTCGCTGCAGTTCGGCGAGATTCGCGCTCCCGCCGTCCAGGGCAATCCAGGTTTTGGCAAAGACCTCGGAGTAGGAGGCCAGATCGACCGCCGTGACGGCCAGCCCCAACTCTTTGAAGGCCTTGGCTACCCTGGTGGTTCCGGTAAACAGGTCGAGTGCCGTTTTGGCTTCCGAGGCCGCGGCTAAACCGCTAAGCAACGGAACCAATGTGCGCTTGGAACCTATGTATTTAATCACCGAATCTCCTGTCTTGCTAGTCTGCCACGATTGCCCGCCGGTGCAGTCACGCGGATGGTTTTGGGTGCTCGCAAAGTTAGACTTAAGGAAATGTCAGATTTTCAAAAGTCGGAAGACGAACTCTCAGCCGCGGCCAAATACACCGTCGATTATGCCCGCGACCAAATCGCCGGCAAGAACGTTGTTGTGCTCACCGGTGCCGGTCTTAGCACTGATTCTGGCATTCCCGATTACCGCGGGGCTGGAAGGGTCGCCAGACACCCGATGACATTCGATGTTTTTCTCGGCTCAGCAGCGGCACAGCAACGGTATTGGGCCAGAAGCTACGTGGGCTACAACCGGATTGCCGAGGCAACGCCAAATCGGGGTCATTATGCGCTCGCCGCTGCCGAGGCGCAGTCGAAGGTCTCGCAAATCATCACCCAAAACGTGGATGCCCTTCATGAACGAGCCGGCTCCAAAAAAGTTATCGATTTGCACGGGCGTCTCGATCGCGTTCGCTGCATGGGCTGCGGAGCGGTGATTTCCAGAGCCGCGGTTGATGATTTGCTGTTTCAGTTGAATCCGACCGTGACCAAGGACGTCAAAATTGAGTTCACACCAGACGGTGACGCCGAAATCGAGGCCACGGCCGACTTCCTGATACCAAGTTGCCCGAGTTGCGGAGGCGTTCTGAAGCCAGACGTCGTGTTTTTCGGTGAGTCTGTCCCGGTTTCTCTAGTTGAGCAAGCAATGTCGGCTTTGGATTCGGCCGATGTTCTGGTGGTCGCTGGAACCTCACTAACCGTCAACTCTGGAATGCGCTTTGCCAAGCGCGCCCAACGAGCCTCTAAACCGATAATCATCGTCAACCTTGGGGAAACCAAGGCCGATTCAATAGCACTCGCCAAGATTGAAGCTAATACTTCCTTGGCCCTGGAAAGGCTTTTTCTTGACTAGAACCACCATTGGCCTCTTGCGCCACGGCCAAACCGACTGGAACATCGACTTTCGTCTGCAAGGCACCTCCGACATACCGCTCAATGAAACCGGTCGCGATCAGGCGTTGCTCGCGGGTCGAGTGATAGACGCAAATGACTGGGATGTGTTGCTCACCTCACCGCTGTCTCGGGCGAAGGAGACTGCGGAAATTGTGGCCACCGAAGCCGGTTTCGACACCCTGATTGTTGAACCGTTGCTGCTCGAACGCTCGTTCGGCGAGGCCGAGGGCATGAAGCATGAGGACTGGAAGGTTGCCTACGGCGAAGGAACCCCGATTCCCGGGGGCGAATCGCTTGAGGATTTGCGAGTTCGATGCTGGCAGTTGCTTGAACACCTCGCTCACACCTATCCGGGCAGGCGCGTTTTGGTGGTGTCACACGGAGCTTTGATTCGCAAGGTCATCAAAATGGTTAGCAAGGGCACGCTCCCTCGCGAGGGTGAACGGTTCGGAAACGCCTCGCTCAGCCTGATTAGCCATTCCGAAACCGAGTGGTCGATTGAGGATTACAACCCAAAGACCCTGGTGCCGGTGTCCTGACCAATAGTCTTGGCAGGCATTAGGACCGAGACCTAGACCGAGAAGTATTTCGCTTCTGGATGGTGCAATACCATCGCGTCGGTCGATTGCTCCGGGTGCAACTGCAGTTCCTCAGACAAGGTCACGCCGATGCTTTCCGGCTTCAAAAGCTCCATTAGCTTGACGCGATCTTCCAGGTCTGGGCAGGCCGGGTAACCAAACGAGTATCTGGCACCGCGGTAATCAAGTTTGAAGTGCCCGGCCAAATCATTTGGATCCTCTTTAGCGAGCCCCAACTCTTCACGAATTCTGGAATGCCAGAATTCGGCAAGGGCCTCGGTCAGTTGCACCGAAAGACCGTGAAGTTCCAAATAGTCACGGTACTGGTTATCGGCATAGATCGCGTTGGCTGCCTCGGACACCTTGTTTCCCATGGTGACCAGCTGGAACGGAACGACGTCGATTTCGCCGCTTTCACGGGGCTTTACGAAGTCGCTCAGGCACAGGTGGCGGTCTCTACTCTGCCTTGGAAAGCTGAACCGCAATCTTTCGGTGCCTGGTTCGCCACCGGAACCGCCGTCGGTTGAGTTCTCGGCTCCGTGGTGCAAAATCACTAGGTCATCGCCTTCGGAAACCGCTGGGAAGTATCCGTAAACCACAGCCGCCTCAAGCAACCCCTCGGTGTGGATTCGCTCTAGCCAAGCCCGCAGACGCGGTCGACCCTCGGTTTCGACAAGTTGCTCATAGCTCGGGGCGTCGTCGGCCCTTGAGGGCTTGAGGCCCCACTGGCCCATGAAAGTTGCTCGCTCGTCGAGGAATGAAGAGTAATCGCGCAGCGGAATGCCCTTGACAATCCGAGTTCCGAAGAATGGCGGTTTTGGCACGGAGTTATCCATCGTCACATCGGATCTCTTTGGAATATTCTCGGCCTCGGTGAGAACCAGCCCGGGTTGTTTTGGCACAACTCGTTTTTTGAGTTCCGGCAGTTTCGCTGTTGGGTCGCCACGTTTTATCTTTACGATCGTGTCCATGAGCCGCAGACCCTCGAATGCGTCTCGGGCATACCTAACTTCGCCATCGTAAACCTCGGCCAAGTCCTGTTCAACAAAGCTTCTCGTCAAGGCGGCGCCCCCAAGAATTACCGGCCAGCGCTCGGCCACTCCCCTGAGGTTCATCTCTTCGAGGTTCTCGCGCATGATTTGCGTGGACTTCACGAGCAGCCCGCTCATGCCGATGACATCGACATCATGCTCCTCGGCGGCACGCAGAATCTCGTTGATTGGCTGCTTGATGCCGAGGTTTACCGTGTCGAAACCATTATTGCTGAGGATGATGTCAACGAGGTTCTTGCCAATATCGTGAACGTCACCTCGCACGGTTGCAAGCAGGATGCGGCCCTTGCCAGAGTCATCGGTTTTTTCGATGAACGGTTCTAGGTGAGCGACCGCGGTCTTCATGACCTCTGCCGACTGCAAGACGAAAGGCAACTGCATCTCTCCCCTGCCGAAGAGTTCGCCCACCACCTGCATGCCCTTGAGCAGGTGCTGGTTGATGATTTCGAGAGCGCTTTTACCAGCACCCATCGCCTCTTCAAGATCGGCTTCGAGGCCCTTTTTCTCGCCGTCGATAATCCTGCGTTCAAGGCGCTCGTCAAGTGGCATGGCGGCCAACTCTTGGGCTCTAGACTGCCTCGCCGCAGCCGAATCGACACCGGAAAACACGTCGAGGAATTCGGTGAGTGGATCGCGAGTCACGATGCCTTCGGAGTCATACTCCCGCTTGTCGTAAATCAAATCGAGTGCGGCCTGCAGTTGAACCTTGGGTATTTGATTAAGGGGCATGATGCGAGCCGCATGAACGATGGCCGAGGTTAGACCTACCTTGACGCACTCGGCTAGAAACACCGAATTCAGTACGTGTCTGGCCGCCGGGTTGAGGCCAAAGGAGATATTTGAGATGCCGAGCGTGGTTTGGGCGCCGGGATACTTGAGGTTGAGCAACCGAATGGCCTCGATGGTCTCGATGCCATCTCGTCTGGTTTCGTCTTGGCCGGTGGCGATGGGAAAGGTAAGGGTGTCTACCGTGATGTCGACCAGACGCATGCCCCAGTTGGCGGTTAGGTCATCGATGAGTCTCGACGCAATTTCCAGTTTGGTTTCGGCGGTTCGCGCCTGTCCGGTCTCATCAATCGTCAAAGCCACAACGGCAGCTCCGTGTTCCTTCACCAGAGGCATGATGCGGGCGAATCGAGACTTTGGCCCATCCCCGTCTTCATAGTTCACCGAGTTGATCATGGCCCGGCCGCCCATGCATTCCAGACCAGCCTGAAGCACTGCGGGTTCTGTCGAGTCAAGAACCAGAGGCAGGGTGGTTGCCGTGGCTAACCTCGAAACCAGTTCCCTCGCGTCCCGCGCTCCATCTCGGCCCACGTAATCCACGCAGACATCGAGCAGATGTGCACCCTCACGGGTCTGAGATCGCGCAATTTCGATGCACTCATCCCAGTTTTCGGCCAACATCGCCTCGCGAAAAGCTTTTGAGCCATTGGCATTGGTTCGCTCGCCGATGGATAGGTAAGTCATGGTTTGGTCGAATGGCTGGTGCTGATAAAGACTCGCAAGGCCGGGCTCGTCGATCAGCTCGGGTCGATTCGGTTGTTTGCCTAGAACGGCGCCGGCAATTGCAGCAATGTGCTCTGGAGTGGTGCCGCAACAACCTCCCACTAGACCCGCGCCATATTCGTTCACGAACTGCAGTTGCGCCGTTGCCAGTTCAGTCGGGGTCAACGGGTAGTGCGCGCCGTTGGGGCCCAAAACGGGCAAGCCGGCGTTCGGCATGACAACGAGAGGCAAACTTGAGAATTTAGCGAGGTAGCGCAGGTGCTCGCTCATTTCGGTGGGGCCGGTTGCGCAGTTGAGCCCAATACCGTCGATTCCTAGGGCGCTCAGCGAAGTTAGGGCGGCCCCGATTTCCGAGCCAAGAAGCATGGTTCCAGTTTGTTCAATCGTGACCGAAACGAAAATGGGAACCCGAATACCGGTTTCAACCATTGCTCGTTTGGCTCCGATTACGGCACTCTTCGCCTGCAATAAATCCTGTGCGGTTTCGATCATGACGGCATCGATGCCACCGACCAGCATGCCTCGGGTTTGAGTTTGGTAAGCGTCGCGCAGCACCGAGAACTTCTCGTGACCCAAGCTCGGCAGTTTTGTTCCCGGACCAACCGAACCTAAAACCCAACGCGGCTTAGCCTCGGTGGAAAACCCATCAGCCACCGTCCTGGCAATTTGTGCCCCGGCAAGGGCTAACTCCTCGATTCGCGACTCAATGTCGTACTCGGCCAAGTTGGCAAAATTGGCACCGAAGGTATTGGTCTCGATTGCCTCGGCACCAGATTCTAGGTAGCGAGCGTGAATGGCAGAGATGATGTCAGGCCTGGTTATGTTCAAAACCTCGTTGCAACCCTCATAACCCTGAAAGTCTTCTAGGCTCGGCTTCGCCTCTTGAATCATTGTGCCCATCGCGCCATCGGCGACAACTACACGACTGCGAACGGCTTCGATCAGGGCTTGTGATTTGGGTGTAAACATAGGCTTCTAAGTCTATCCGAGGGCTTAAACTCGAAGGATGCCAAACCAAACATCGCTCCATCAGACACCAAGAGACCAGATGCTTGGCCAAACCGTAGGTCAGCTAATCTCGGAGCGCACCGTACTTGCCGAGAAAACCCTCTCCTTTGAGTTTTTTCCACCCAGGGATGACTCGGCGGAACTTGGGCTTTGGAAGACCTTCGATGCAGTGCTGGATGCGGATGCGGACTTTGTCTCGGTGACTTACGGAGCCGGTGGCTCCAATCCCGAGCGTTCACTGGCCGTGGTTGATCGTATGGCCCGTGACATCCCAACCATTGGTCACCTCACCTGCGTGGGTTCAACCAGGGCCGGATCCTTGGAGGTCGTCAAGAGGTTTGAAGCCGCTGGCGTCAAATCGATTCTGGCACTTCGCGGTGACGCACCAAGAGACAACCCAAACGCCTTGGCCGAAGGTGAAATCAAAAGTGCACTCGAGCTCATCGAGCTGATCAGTGACTTCACCGACCTCGAGATTGGCGTTGCGGCGTTCCCAGAAATTCATCCGGAGTCACCGAGTCTTGAGCATGATGCCAAGGTGCTGCGCCTCAAGCAGGATGCCGGTGCCAAGTATGCAATAACGCAGCTCTTCTTCAGTGTCGAAAGTTATTTGCACTTGCTGTCCGCAAGCGCCGAAGCTGGCGCAGATTTGCCGATAATTCCAGGACTGATGCCGATTTCAAATGCTCAACAGGTCATTCGAATGGCGAATATGAGTGGGGCATCTATTCCCGCGCACCTGCTGCAACGACTAGAAAGCGCAAACGAGGCAGAGTCTCGTGTAATCGGGATGGATTTCAGCATTCGACTCGGGGCCAAACTACTTGAAGCTGGTGCACCGGGTTTGCACATTTTTACTCTGAATCAATCGAAAGCGGCTCTCGAATTGGCGCGGGGCGTAGGACTTGTCGCCCGCTCGTAATAGTCTGAACTCGTGCATGAAAACTTAGAACCCTCGCTATTTGAATCCGTAAGCCCAATCTCGGCTTCAATGGCCCCCGAACCCAAACCGCTTCCAGACTGGGCGTCGAGAGTTGCGGTTTTTGACCTAGAAACCACGGGACTCGATTTGAATGAGGCTCGAATTGTCACCGCCTGTGTCGTGCTTCTTGACGCGGAAGGTCGAATTATCAGTGAAGAACGCGAATGGTTGGCCAATCCTGGCGTGCCTATTCCGGTAGCTGCCAGCAACGTGCATGGCATCACCGAAGAGTTCGCCAGATTGAACGGCGCTCCGGCTGCCGAGGTTGTTGCCGAGGTGCTGAACACCCTGCGCGCTTATCTGGCGGAGGGCATTCCAGTCGTCGCCTACAACGCGCCATACGACTTCACCATTCTTCGAGCAGAGGCTCTTCGCCACGCCCTAGAGCCGCTCGACAGCCCAATGCCTATTCTCGATCCCCTGGTGCTCGATAAGACTTTTGAGCGGTACCGCGGGGGCAAGCGCAATCTGGAAACGGTTGCCGCGCTCTACGGCGTTGAGCTGAGCGACGCGCACAATGCAACCGCAGATGCGGTCGCCGCAGGCCGAGTTCTTCAGGCGATAGCTCGAAAATATTCAGAGAAGCTGCCAACCGACATTTTTGAAGTGCATCAGCAGCAGGTTGCTTGGAGCGAAGCCTCTGATTCCAGCTACGAGAGCTTTCGGCGCCGAACCGTCCCAGAGTTCACCGTGGTGAGGGGTTGGCCCACCAAGCCGCTGCTGATTGAGAGCTGAATTATTTAGCGCAAAAAAATACCTCGCCGAAGCGAGGTATTTTTTTTGAATCTCAAAGATTGAATCGAAGCGCTTATGCTCCGAAGTTCTTGTAGCGGGCGTTGAAGCGCTCGACACGACCAGCAGCATCCATGATGCGCTGCTTTCCGGTGTAAAACGGGTGTGAGGCTGAAGAGATTTCAACGTCGAAGACTGGGTAGGTGTTGCCGTCTTCCCACTCGATGGTCTTGTTGCTCTTGACGGTCGAACGGGTCAAAAACGATTCACCCGAGGCTAGGTCGCGGAATACGATCTGCTCGTACTTTGGGTGGATGTCCTTCTTCATGACGTACTTCCTAAAGGTAAAAATAAGAGTTTAGCGCTTAGGCACTAAGGGAAAAGTATACCAGAACCAGTAGGTTTCAATCAACCTAACTTGCTAACGCGCCGAGGTGACTCGGAATCTGCCGTTGTCGAGCTGCACCTTTAGTGCAAAACCGAAGACTTCGGAAACCTTGTCGCTGGTGAGTGTGTCTTCAATTGGGCCAGCAGAAAAGATCTGGCCCTGATTCATGAGCACGGCGTGGGTGAAGCCCGCTGGAATCTCCTCAACGTGGTGGGTGACCATCACGATGGCTGGGGCAGCCGGAGCCTGGGCGTATTCACCAAGAATCGAAACGGTCTGCTCGCGAGCTGCCATGTCCAAACTGGCGACCGGTTCGTCGAGCAGCAGCAGTTCCGGGTCCGGCATTACAGCCCTGGCAAGTTGAGTTCTTTTCTTCTCGCCGTCACTGAGGGTTCCATAGGCACGATCCGCGAATTCAGAAAGCTGCCACTCCCCCAAGACTCTCCTGGCGCGACGCTCATCGACGTCTTCGTATTTTTCATTCCAACGACCGGTTATCGCATAGCTGGCCGTCATTACGGCATCGAGTACGCGCTCGGAATTTGGAATGTGAGCCGCGAGTGAGTTAGATGCAAAGCCAATTCGAGTTCGAAGTTCGAAAACATTAACTTCGCCAAGCACGGCATCAAGCACCATGGCGGTTCCCGTGCTCGGTTGGATTTGCGCTGCCGCAACTCTCAGCAGAGTGGTTTTTCCGGCACCGTTTGGCCCGATTATGACCCAACGTTGATCTGACTCCACCTGCCAATCGATATTGTTCAAAATGGGCTTGGATTCACGTAACACCGTGACATTGTTGAAGTCAATTACTCGAGACATGATTTAGAGCCTAAGCGTTTGCGTTGATTGCATCTCGGTAGACACGAATAGTCTGCTCCGCGATGGTGTTCCAACTGAAGTTTTCCTCCACGCGTTTGCGACCCGCTAGACCCATTTCAATAATCCGTGGGTGTTCGAGCATCGTGTTTAGAGCGCCCGCCAGATCCGCAACGAACTTTGCCTCGTCAAGCGGCTTGCCACTGCCGTCGTTCAGCTGTTCGATATCAACGAGGATTCCGGTCTCGCCATCGGCAACAACCTCGGGAATCCCTCCGGTTCGCGTCGCCACAACAGGTGTTCCACAGGCCATTGCCTCAAGGTTGACAATCCCTAGTGGTTCATAAATCGATGGGCAGGCAAAAACCGTCGCCGCCGAAAGTACGGCGATGAGCTCGGTGCGACTCAGATGCTTTTCGACCCAAACGACGTTGTCGCGAGTCTTTCGCAACTCGGTGACCAAATCCGTAACCAGGTTCTGAATTTCCGCGGTATCGGGGGCGCCGGCACAGAGCACGAGCTGAACATCGGCCGGAAGTTCGCGAGCCGCCTTCAACAGGTACGGGAGACCCTTTTGCTGGGTGATTCGGCCAACAAAGACCACGCTTCGCTGGTCGGGATTGATGCCTAGGGCACGAACCAGGTCTGGTTGATCAGCCGATTGAAAGGCAGCTAGGTCGATGCCGTTGTGGACCACGGATACCTTGGCCGGATCCAGTTGCGGGTAGGCACGCAAAATATCGGCTCGCATTCCGTGGCTCACAGCAATAATTCCGGTGGCCGCCTCGTAAGCGGTTCGTTCAATCCATGAAGAAAGTCGGTATCCGCCACCGAGCTGATCTTCTTTCCACGGGCGAAGTGGTTCAAGGCTGTGGGCGGTGATGAGGTGGGGAATCCCGTGGAGCGCGCCGGCTATTTGCCCGGCGAAGTTGGCATACCAGGTGTGGGAGTGAACTAAATCCGCGCCGGCGATGTCTGAGACCATCGAGAGGTCGGTCGCCAAGGTCTGAAGAGCCGCGTTGCTGGCGTCATATTGTGAACCGTGGGTGTAAGCAAAAGTATCAATTTCATCACGTTCCGCGCCGAAGCAACGAACCTTGACGTCAAGCTGACCCCTCAGCACCTTGACCAATTCAGCCACGTGTACGCCGGCTCCGCCGTAAACGGCAGGTGGATATTCTTTACTGATTATGTCGACTCTCATGACGCCATGTTAGTGGTTGAGGAGAATTGCCAATAACATTCCAGATATGAGTGCACTTAGAGTCTTTGGAATGGTCCTTGCCGGTGGCGAGGGAAAACGCTTGATGCCGTTGACTGCGGATCGGGCAAAACCGGCGGTTCCGTTTGGTGGTAGCTATCGACTTATCGACTTCGCACTCTCGAATTTGATCAACTCTGGACTGCGCAGAATTGTGGTGCTCACCCAGTACAAATCACACAGTTTGGACCGTCACATATCGCTCACCTGGAGAATGTCGCCACTCTTGGGGTCATACGTGGCCTCGGTTCCTGCGCAGCAGCGGCTTGGAAAACGGTGGTTCAGTGGCAGTGCCGACGCCATTTTGCAGAGCATGAACCTGCTTGGTGACGAGCGCCCAGACATCGTCGTTGTGGTCGGTGCCGACCACGTTTATCGCATGGACTTCGATCAGATGATTCAGGCACACATCAAATCCGGGCGAGGAGTTACGGTCGCGGCTATTCGCCAGCCGCTCGAGCTGGCTAACCAGTTCGGCGTGATCGAAATCGATGATCAGGATCCAACCAAAATCTCGGCTTTCCTCGAAAAGCCAAGCGACCCGAAGGGGCTACTCGAATCCCCCGGCGAGGTTCTGGCGTCAATGGGTAACTACGTTTTTACGGCTCAGGCCCTGATCGACGCAATCGAGCACGATGGAACCCTTGACGACTCAGAGCACGACATGGGTGGCGACATCGTCCCATACATGGTTGCCCGCGAGGACGCCGGGGTCTATGACTTCACCTTCAACGAGATTCCCGGTTCAACTGATCGAGACCACTCGTACTGGCGCGATGTTGGAACTCTTGACTCCTACTACGACGCCCACATGGACCTTATTTCGGTCATGCCGGTCTTCAATCTTTACAACTCCGAATGGCCGATTTTCACGCAGCAAATCAACCTGCCGCCAGCCAAGTTCGTGCACGATGGTGAGGGTAATCAGGGTCGTACAACTGACTCAATCGTTTCCCTTGGCACAGTGGTTTCGGGTGGCATCGTCGAGCGCAGCGTGCTCTCGCCAAACGTTCGGGTTCACTCTAGGGCGCTAATTACCGACTCGGTGTTGCTTGATGGAGTGCTCGTCGGTCGCGATGCAACGGTTCGCAAGGCGATTCTCGACAAGAGCGTTGTGGTTGCAGATGGTGCATCCATCGGCGTTGACAAGCAAAGAGACCTCGACCGAGGCTTCACAGTCACCGATTCCGGAATCACCGTGGTTGGTAAAGGCGTTCTAGTCACTCCGTGAGTCGCCTGCTTGTTGTTTTTGATGTTGATTCGACCCTGATTCAAGACGAGGTCATTGAACTGCTCGCTGACTTTGCCGGGGTTCGCGAGCAGGTTGCGGCTGTGACCGAACGCGCCATGGCTGGCGAGCTGGACTTCACCGAGAGCCTGATAGCGCGTGTAGCGACGCTTGAGGGGCTTTCTGAACAGATATTCGACCGGGCGTTGCAACAGATTCGGGTGTCAACCGGTGCAGAGCAACTGATTGCGGCGATTCACGCCAATGGTGGGCTGGTTGGGGCGGTCTCGGGTGGGTTTAACCAACTGCTCAATCCCCTAGCCAAAAGACTCAACCTCGATTACTGGCGCGCCAATGAACTCGAAGTTATCGACGGCAAATTGACCGGGCGCGTGTCGGGAAATATTATCGATAAAACGGCAAAGGCCGAGGCTTTGGATGAGTGGGCCGCGCAATCCGGAGTTGCGTCGCATCAAACCATTGCCGTGGGCGATGGAGCAAACGATCTTGAAATGATGCGCCACGCAGCGCTTTCAGTTGCCTTCAACGCCAAACCGGTGGTTCGAGATTTGGCCAGCATCGTGATCCACGGCGATGATTTGGCCCAGCTGATACCAATAATCAGCTCCTAGTCTGCGGATTCCTCCTAGGAAACGAAAAAGCACGCAACCGACCGGTTGCGTGCTTTTTCTTTGAATCGAGAGACTTACGCTCCGGTGGAGTGCAGACCACCATCGACGTGAATCATTTCACCGGTGGTTGCTGGGAACCAGTCTGAAAGTAGAGCGATGATGCCACGAGCCGCGGCTTCGGTGTCGGTCAGGTTCCAACCGAGTGGAGCTCGGTCAGTCCAAAGCTCTTCCATCGTCGCGAATCCTGGGATTCCCTTGGCTGCCGTGGTGCGAAGTGGACCGGCCGAGATTAGGTTGACGCGGATACCATCCTTGCCGAGGTAGCGGGCCAGGTAGCGAGAGGTTGCCTCAAATGCCGCCTTGGCAACACCCATCCAGTCGTAGACCGGCCAGGAGACCGTGGCGTCAAAAGTCAGCCCAACAACCGATGAAGGGTTCTTGAGCAGTGGCTTGGCAGCCATTGTGATCGATTTGAGCGAGTATGCCGAAACCTCGACCGCTGTGGCAACGTCTGACCAGGGGGTTTCCAAGAAGTTACCACCGAGGGCAGTCTGTGGTGCGAAAGCAATTGCGTGAACCAAACCATCTAGGTGAGGAAGGTGTTCGCGCACGCGAGACTCGAGAGCTTCGAGGTCGTCCGGGTTGGTTGCGTCAAGTTCGATGACGGCACAAGGCTTTGGCAAGCGTTCCGCAATCTTCGTGGTGATTGGCAACATGCGTCCAAATGACGACAGAACAATCTCAGCGCCTTCCTCCTGCGCCAGTCGAGCAACGGTGAATGCGATTGAGGCTTCGGTGAGAACACCGGTTACAAGGATTTTTTTACCCTCAAGAATGCCCATGGTTTTCCTTTGTTTGGTGGTTTGGAGGAACTTTACTTAAAACTACTAAAAGAATCTAGTGACCCATGCCTAGGCCACCGTCGACCGGAATTACGGCCCCGGAAATGTAGGACGCGTCCTCAGATGCCAACCAGGCAACGACCTTTGCAACCTCTTGTGGCTGAGCAAAGCGCCCCGCCGGAATTTTGCGTTTGTATTCTGCCTGTTGTTCTTCTGGCAAGGCGGCGGTCATGTCGGTATCGATGAATCCGGGTGCCACGACATTAGCTGTGATGCCGCGCCCACCAAGCTCGCGGGTTAGCGACCTGGCCATGCCGATGAGTCCAGACTTCGCGGCCGAATAATTAACCTGGCCGGCGCTTCCAAGGAGCCCCACAACGCTGCCCACAAAAATGACTCGACCAAATTTGGCCTTCATCATTCCCTTGGTGGCGCGCTTTAGCACTCGGAATGCTCCGGTTAGATTGGTGTCAAGAACTAGTTCGAAATCTTCGTCGCTCATGCGCATCAGTAGGGTGTCTCGCGTTATGCCAGCATTGGCTACCAAAACCTCAACGGGGCCAAGTTTCTCTTCAATCTCGGCAAATGCGGCGTCTAAGGAAGCTGCATCTGTGACATCTGCCACGACGCTTAGAGTGCCAGCCGGCCCTTCACCGCTTCTGACGGTGACCGCTACTCGGTGCCCCTGAGCGACGAACTCCTCGGCGATGGATCGCCCAATGCCTCGGTTGCCACCGGTTACTAAAACGGTTCTTTGGGTGGTCATCTTTGGGATCTCTTTCGCTGGGAATAGAAGAGGCTGTTTTCGGTTTTAGACAAGTGAAGTCTAGCGCTAGCCGAGCTTACGAATCGAAGGTATCAGTGGCATCCAGAACACAAAGCGTCACCTCCGTGGCGGTCTCTCCAGAAATCGAGCGTCGCGCTCGAATGATTAAATATCTAGTTGCCATGGGCGTGAGAGTTGTGTGCATCGTCCTGGCGGTTACGGTTCAGGGGTGGCTGATGTGGGTATTTTTTGCGGGCTCAATATTCCTTCCCTATTTCGCGGTTGTGATTGCTAACGCTCAGGGGCTTGGTCAGCCCGGAGAGCAGCTGACCAAGGTGGAAGCACCAAAGTTGGTCATTTCAGCAGATGCGTTCACAAACGCCAAAACCGACAACGGGAACTAGTTTGTTTGGCGGCTCGTTGCAGCAAAATAAGTGCTCTCGGGCTAATTGCTCAGAACCTGCCGAGTACCGACTTCTTTGGAGGAATCCGAAAATCCACGCCGAGGGTCGCACCAAAGTTTGGTCGGCCTGCCTCATACATCGCGAGTTTCTGGTTGAATATTTATCGACGCGAGGACTTTTTCTCGAGTCGAGAGCGGTGGAATGAAATATCTGAGCAAGTCCTGGCGACGCTGGGTTGCGTGGCTACTGGTGGCCAGTCTTTTTGCCGTAGCCTGCGTTTTGCTCGCCAACTGGCAGTTGAATCGCCGTGGCGAGAAGCTGGCCTTCATACACAAAATCGAGCGAAACTACGACCTGCCAGCAGCGCCCCTTTCCAAGTTCGCTAGCGCTGACGGGCTCTTCAACCTCGAAAACGAGTGGCGCAGCGCTTCGGTTTCCGGTCACTATCTCATCAAAGACCTGACCCTGGTGCGCAACCGACCAAATAACGGGCAACCCGGCTTTCTAGAACTGGTTCCATTCCAAACCGATGAGGGTGCCACCATCGTTATCGAGCGTGGTTGGCTGGCAACTGGCAACAAACAGGACTACCCAGACGTTGTGCCACTACCCACCGGTGAACACCTCCTGCTTACTGGGCGAATCCGGCTGGGTGAACCCAAGTTGGATCGCGGAGCCCCAACTGGTCAAATACCGTCAATCGACCTCGCCGAGATGAAGAGACTTAGTTCGGTCACCGGCTCGGATTTTTTCACAAAGATTTACCTTCGACTTCGCACCGAGAGCCCAGCCAGCAAGAGTTATCCGGTTTCCGTTTCCAAGCCCGAGATCGATGAGGGGAATCATCTCAGCTACGCGTTTCAGTGGCTAGCCTTTGGGGTAATGGCTTTTATTGCTCTCGGCTGGGGAATCAGACAAGAGATCAGGATTCGAAGATCTCAGGCCGATTCCACCTACACGCCAAAGCGCCGCCGTCAGCCCGGGGATGCCGATAACGCCGCCGAGGACGCAGCCCTCGGGGCCGAGTAGCGCATCCATCGTTTGTTGTTAGGAAAGCGAAATTAGTTCGGCGTATCCGTCGTTCCAGTGATCTTCGACCCCATCGGGCAGAATCAAAACCCTTTCCGGGTTGAGTGCCAATACCGCGCCAACGTCGTGAGATACCAAGATAACGGCACCCGTGAACGATGCCAGTGCCCGAAGAATTTCCTGTCGGCTGGCCGGGTCAAGGTTGTTTGTTGGTTCGTCGAGCAGTAACACGTTCGCCGATGAAACCACGAGCGATGCCAAAGCGAGGCGAGTCTTTTCGCCACCGGATAGCACGCCAGCCGGCTTGTCAACATCGTCGCCACTGAAGAGGAATGAGCCAAGGACCTTTCGTGCGTCCGTGTCGGCAAGCTGAGGAGCTGCCTGTTGCATGTTCTGCAGCACCGTCTTGTTGACGTCTAGCGTTTCGTGCTCTTGGGCAAAGTAGCCAATCTTGAGGCCGTGGCCCGGTTCAATCTGACCGGTGTCGGGCTTGTCGATACCGGCGAGCATTCGCAAAAGAGTGGTTTTTCCTGCACCGTTCAACCCGATGATGACCACCTTCGAGCCCTTGTCAATCGCAAGGTCAACAGCTGTGAAAATCTCAAGCGATCCGTAGCTCTTGCTCAGATTGCTAGCCATCAGAGGTGTTCGCCCACAAGGCGCTGGATCCGGGAACTTAATCTTGGCAACGCGATCGACTTCTCGAACATCATCGAGCTCGCTCAACAAACGCTCTGCCCTGCGAACCATTTGCTGCGCGGAAGCCGCCTTGGAGGCCTTGGCACCGAACTTGGCAGCCTGCAACTGAAGTGTCGAAGCCTTCTTCTCGGCGTTCGATCGCTCACGCTTGCGACGTTCCTCGTCAGCCTCGCGCTGCTTCTGATAGGCGCGCCAGCCCATGTTGTAAACATCGATGACCGCTCGATTGGCGTCGAGGTAGAAGACACGGTTTACTGTTTCTTCTACTAGGTCAACATCGTGGCTGATTACGATCAAGCCACCCTGGTATCCCTTGAGGAAATCGCGTAGCCACACCACGGAGTCGGCGTCCAAGTGGTTAGTTGGCTCATCGAGCAACATGGTGTCTGCGTTAGAAAACAGGATTCTTGCCAACTCAATTCTCCTGCGCTGACCACCAGAGAGAGTTGACAACGGTTGAGTTAGAACCTGTTCCTTGAGTCCTAGATTGCTCGCGATGGCGGCAGCTTCGGCTTCCGCCGCGTAGCCACCGGCTGCCTGGAACTCTTCTTCGAGTCGGGTGTAGCGGCTCATGGCCTTTTCATAAACTTTTTCGTCTGTGCTGCCCATGTCTTCGGTGGCCTTGGTGATCTTTGCCAAGATGTCGCCGAGCCCTCTGGCGTTCAGAATCCGGGTGCGAGCAAGTTCCGATGGGTCACCGGTGCGCGGGTCTTGAGGCAGGTAACCAATCTCACCGCTTCGCTCGATGACTCCGGCGCTCGGTGTGCCCTCCCCCGAAAGAAACTTTGTCAATGTGGTTTTGCCGGCACCGTTTCGACCGACCAAACCAATCTTGTCGCCGCGGTCAACTCGAAAGTTAACATTGTTCATCAGCAGACGAGCGCCGATTCGAATCTCGACATCGCGCACGTTAAGCATGACTAACTCCAAAAAGTAGGGTGAGGATTTGTCGCTTATCTCGGGCGACTACCAAAGTCTCTAGTCTACAATCGAGTAAAGCAGTTTGTATCTAGCCAAATTTCAAGGAGCCAACTTTGTCATTACTTTTGACTTCAAACCCCACAATCGTTGATCGCCTGATCCCACGCAGCCTGGTTGCCGATTTCGCCCTCGTGGTTACCGGAACCGCTCTTACAGCAGCTGCCGCTCAGGTCTCGATCCCAATGCAGCCGGTTCCAATCACGGGCCAAACCTTCGCCGTGCTGTTGGTCTCCAGCGCTCTTGGAATGAATCGCGCGGTATTGTCGATGGGGCTCTATGTCATGCTTGGCGCCCTCGGCTTGCCGATCTTTACCGGTGCCAAGTCCGGCTGGGCTTTCGGCCCAACCCTTGGCTACCTAGTCGGCTTCATTTTGGCCGCCGCCGTTGTTGGCTGGTTTGCTGAACGTGGCTGGGACAAAAAGTTCTATGGAGTAATCGCCAGTTTTGTGCTTGGCAACCTAACCATCTACGCCGTTGGTCTTCCAATGCTTTCGGTCTTCCTTGGCAGTGTCGATTTGCCAAACGACCTGGTTTCCACCCTGAGCGCCGGATTCGTGCCGTTCATTATCGGTGACGGTATCAAGATTGCCCTTGCCGCTGCGGTTCTTCCGCTAGCTTGGGCAGGCGTCAAGAAGATCAAACGCTAGTTTTAAAAAGTAAAACCCCGTTTCTGAACTCGGATGTCGAGTTTCTGAAACGGGGTTTTTTCTTTAAGACCTAGATTGAAAATCCGATGGATCGCATTTGCTCGCGACCGTCCTCGGTGATCTTCTCTGAACCCCATGGTGGCATCCAGACCCAGTTGATTCGAAACGCCTCAACGACGCCATCCAAGGCCTCTGCGATTTGCTCTTCAATGATGTCGGTGAGTGGGCAACCGGCTGAGGTCAGCGTCATGTTGATTAGCAGATTGCCATCTTCGGACTCTTTGAGACCGTAGATCAGACCGAGGTCAACGATGTTGACGCCGATTTCTGGGTCAATGACGTCCTTGAGAGCTTCCTCAACCCGGTCGTAGACCGCGGGTTCGAGTTCCGTCTCAGACATCTATGCCGTGACGTAGCGGTCGTAGCCTTCGGCTTCGAGGCGCTCGGCCAATTCAGGCCCGCCCTCTTCGGCGATTCGACCAGCCACAAATACGTGAACGAAGTCGGGCTTGATGTACTTGAGGATTCTGGTGTAGTGAGTGATCAGCAGAACACCAAACTCGGTTGCGGCTTTGGCTCGGTTGACTCCCTCTGAAACAACCTTGAGCGCGTCAACGTCTAATCCCGAGTCGGTTTCGTCCAAAATCGCAAATCTTGGCTTAAGAAGGTCGAGCTGCAAAATTTCGTGGCGTTTCTTTTCTCCACCGGAGAATCCTTCATTGACGTTGCGCTCGGTAAAGCTCTTGTCCATGCGCAGGGCTTCCATCGACTCGCGTACCTCTTTGACCCAGGTTCGAAGAGCAGGGGCCTCGCCGGTGATTGCGGTCTTTGCTGTGCGTAGGAAGTTTGAGACGCTGACTCCCGGAATCTCAACCGGGTACTGCATGGCCAAGAACAATCCGGCTCGAGCTCGCTCGTCAACTGACATCTCTAGAACGTTTTCGCCATCCAAGAGGATCTCACCCTCGGTGACCTCGTATTTTGGGTGCCCGGCGATTGAATAGGCGAGAGTTGATTTGCCAGAACCGTTTGGTCCCATGATGGCGTGGGTCTCACCGCTGCGAATGGTTAGATCCACTCCGCGAAGAATCTCTTTTTTGCCCTGATCGGTGGAAACCGAGACATGAAGGTTTTTGATTTGAAGAATCGACATTATTTTGGCTCTCGTTTTGGGTTAGGCGGGATCGTAGTCGAGGAAGATTTCGTCATTCTCGATCAGGATGTCATAGACGGGGACGGGTTCATAAGCTGGAAGGCTAAGTGGGGCTCCAGTTTCCAAGGAAAACTTGGCGCCGTGTGCCCAGCACTCGATGGTTTCGTTGTCGACGAAGCCCTCGCTAAGTGAGATTTCACCGTGAGAGCAAAGGTCGTTGATGGCCTTAACTTCACCGTTGGGGGTTCTCACGATGGCGATTGCAACATCGCCGACCTTCACGCGAATGCTTTTTCCCAGCGGGATGTCTTCAACCTTGCAGATTCTAAGCGCCATTAAACTTCACTCCTCGACAACTCGGCTTCGATTGAGGCAATGAGTCGTTCTTCGATCTCCTGGTTGCCAATCTTTTGGATGATTTCGTTCAGGAAGCCACGGACTACGAGTCTTCTTGCTTCACCTTCGGTTATGCCCCTGGCCTGTAGGTAGAAAAGTTGTTCATCATCGAAGCGACCGCTTGCACTTGCGTGGCCCGCTCCGGCAATCTGGCCCGTCTCGATTTCTAGGTTTGGCACCGAGTCGGCTCTGGCCCCATCGGTAAGCAACAGGTTGCGGTTCAGTTCGTAGGTGTCGGTTCCCTCGGCCTCTGCTCTAATCAGCACGTCGCCAACCCAAACGGTGTGAGCCTTATCGCCTTGAAGCGCTCCCTTATAGGTAACCCGAGACTTGCAGTTAGCTACAGCGTGATCAACAAACAAGCGATGTTCGAGGTGCTGCCCGGCGTCGGCAAAATAGACACCTAGCAATTCCGCATCTCCACCCGGTGCGGTGAAGCTAGCCGATGGA
>CANCKM010000007.1 GCA_947378555.1 Microbacteriaceae bacterium | reverse complement strand
CAGGTGGATAAGGAACGTCAAAACCGCCGACGCGAAGCACTGGAGCTTCGAGGCTGAAAAAAGCCAACTCGGAAACCTTGGCGGCGATCTCGGATGCCAAACTGACAAAGGTGCTTGCCTCTGAAGCAACGATCAGTCGACCGGTTTTGCGAACCGACTCAATGATCGGGTTGTAATCGATTGGTGAAAGCGAGCGAATATCGATTACCTCGAGGCTGACTCCCTCGGCGGCTGCCAGTTCGGCTGCCTGAAGTGCGACGGTCACCATCGGGCCGTAACAAACCACGGTCACCTGGTTTCCCGGGTGCACAATCTTGGTCGAGTGCAAAGCCTGCGGTGCGGCGTCAAGGTTGACCGAACCCTTTTGCCAGTACCGACGCTTTGGCTCAAAGAACATGACCGGGTCGTTCGATTCGATTGCCTGCTGAATCATCCAGTAGGCGTCGTTCGGGTTGCTCGGTGCAACCACGCGCAAACCGGCGGTGTGAGCAAAATAAGCCTCTGGGCTTTCGCTGTGGTGCTCAACCGCTCCGATGCCGCCGCCAAATGGCACGCGGATTACAACCGGCATCTGCAAGAATCCCTCTGAGCGGTTGGTGAGCTTTGCCAGCTGGGTGGTGATTTGGTTGAACGCCGGGAAAATAAATCCATCGAATTGGATTTCGACAACCGGGCGATAACCGCGCATTGCCAAACCAACCGCGGTGCCGACGATTCCGGCCTCGGCAATCGGTGAGTTGAAGATGCGGGACTGCCCGAACTCCTTGTGCAAACCCTCGGTTACGCGAAACACTCCGCCGAGCTCAGCGATATCCTCGCCGAATAAAAGCACCTTTGGGTCTTTGAGCATTGCCTGACGCAGACCGGCGTTGATGGCCTTGGCAATTGGCATTTCTACAAAGTTACTCATGCGGCACCGCCCGCTTCGAAGGAAGCCTCGTAGTTTTGAATCCAGGCCAGCTGCTCGTCAATAACCGGGTGCTGTTCTGAATAAACGTGGTTGAACATGTTCTCGACCGGGGGTTCGCCAAGCGCAAAGGTTTGCTTGCGGATATCCTCGGCCAATAGGTCGCCGGCCTCGGCAACCTCGTTAAAGAAGTCGTCACCGACACCCTCACGGCGCAGGTACTTCTCGAGGCGATCCAGTGGGTCGCGCGCCTTCCAATACTCAACCTCTTCGTTCGAGCGGTACTTAGAAGGGTCGTCGGATGTGGTGTGAGCACCGATGCGGTAGGTGAGAGCCTCGATCAGCGATGGGCCAAGGCCGTTTCGGGCGTCGTCCATGTGCTTTGCGGTGACCGCATAGCAGGCGAGCACATCGTTGCCATCGACTCGAACTCCGGGAACACCGAATCCATCGCCGCGTCTGTAAAGCGGAACCTTGGTTTGGGAAGCGACCGGTGAGGAAATGGCCCACTGGTTGTTTTGGCAGAAGAAAACCTGTGGCGTGTGGTTGGTGGCGGCAAACAGCAGCGCTTCGCTAACTTCGCCCTCGGCGGTTGCTCCATCGCCCATGTAGGTAATGACTGCGAGGTCTTCGTCTTTGTTGCCGGTGCCGACCTTGCCATCAAAGTTGATGCCCATGGCATAACCGGTGGCGTGCAGAGTCTGGGTGCCAAGCACGATGGCGTAAAGGTGGAAGCGAGTTTCGTCTGGGTTCCAACCACCGTGGTTCACGCCGCGCAACATCTTGAGAATCGACATGAGGTCGATGTCATGAGTGATGGCAACGCCGTGCTCGCGATAGCTAGGGAAAATGTGGTCGTTCGGGCCTACCCCGTAACCGGAACCGATCTGAGCGGCCTCCTGCCCGATCGCGGGTATCCATAGTCCAAGTTGGCCTTGGCGCTGGAGGGCGGTTGCCTCGTTGTCAAAGCGACGGCAGCGAGCCATGTCGCGATAGAACTTGAGGAAATCGGCCTCGGTCAGTTTGGATACGTACTCGGCATACTCTTCTTGGCCCTTGGGAACGCTGAACTCACCCTCGAGTGAGAGCAGTTGAACCATAGGCACGCTGTTGGCGTCTTGTGAAGTCACGGTCTCTAATTTAGTTGTTTAGTGGCACAATCGAGACATGAAACGATTTCTCGTCGGAACCGTAATAAACGCGGTCGGACTATGGCTAACCACAATCATCATTCCAGCGATCCACCTGACACCATATGGTGGCACTGGCGTCTGGCAAACCATCGGCTCTTTTTTGCTGGTTGGAGCCATTTTCGGGCTGGTTAATGCCATCATCGCGCCGGTGGTAAAGGTGTTGGCAATCCCCGTTTACATTCTGACCTTTGGTTTGATTGCCTTCGTTATCAATGGAGCGATCCTGCTTTTCGTTGCTTGGTTGAGCGGCCTAATCGGTGGTCACGGTTTCGAAATCGATGGATTCACCAAGACCGGCCTGACCGTTGCCTCGCTAGGCTGGGCCATCCTGGGAGCCATCGTCATGAGCCTCGCGTCCTTCATCACTCGCGGAGTTTTCCGGGCGGCGCGCATTCTCTAGCATTTGAGCTGTGCTGGTTCGCTGTCGTTTGAGCCGATCGCATTCACTGGCCAATCGCTACTTTTGCTCTAGCGAGTAGTAGCTCACCTTCGCCGGTTCACCTTCGAAGTCGCCGAAGATGCGCTCGCGCATTGCGGTCACGTTCGAGTCGTTTGCCACATCAAGTTCTTTGGCGCTCAATAGGTACGAGTTCAGAAAATGTGGCTTGAATGGGTTTTCGCCAATATGCCAGGGTGAACTGTTCTGAGAGGTGACCCAATCCTTGGTTAGCGGATTGCTGTCTTTATCGAGCAGTGGAACGATGTCGTTGGTGTGTTCTAGCGCAATCACCGGAATTCCCTTTGGAATCTCGACCGTGTTCATCGGCGCCCCAAAGGTGACAACACCTGCCACGTCGTAGCTTTGCCGTTGGCTGGCAATGTTGGCCGCAATGGTGCCACCCTGAGAGAAACCAACCAGCACAACCTTGTCGGTCACGCGAACTCCGGCCTTATCGAGTGCATCCTGGGTTGCTCGCTCGCTAACCGAGATGTTAGCGCCGGCGAGTGCCTTGAACTCGGATTGCAGGTCGAGCGAGTTTTTGCTCGGGATTGGCGACCAAGATTGGGTGCCAGGTAAATAGACCACGAAGGTTTTGCTGCCAGTGGCACCGTACTCCTCGATGCGAATCGCACCCGGTTTATCGGTTTTTACCTGCTTGATTCGATCTGCGAGGGTGGCCAGATTGGTTGGGCCGAGCGCCAATCCACTACCCGAAATCTTGGTGGCCTTTGCGGGGGCCGGCATGACCAAGCTGATTGGGTCGGTGATGGCAATCACGCCGAGCGACAACCAGGAAACCGGAACCGGTTCGAGTGGGCTAAAGATGTGATGGATTTGGGCTTCGGTGCTGAAGTACGACTCGGCGGCGGCGTGACAGGCATTTCGCACCACGTTTATGCTTGCCACGAGGGTTTCCATCTCAATCAAGGTTTGAGCAAAGTGAATCGGGTTGCTAAACATCGCGCCAAGGTGGATCTGATTCTGTAACAGGTCAGAAACCTGGTGCAGTTGAGTGGCAACGCGAGTTATCTCCTGCCGGGTGGCAACCACTTGGGTATCGCCGCCGTAAATCTCAAATTCGCTCATATCTTGCCCGCTAAATGCAGGGCAACGATGGGAGTCGAACCGAGGTAGTTCAACGCGGCCTCGCCAAAGTTCATCTTCAAACGAGTGTCGGCGGCGCGAATCTCGGCCGCGAGTTCATCGATGGCAAGCGAGCAACGAGTTGCCGCTTGGCCCGACCATTTGCCGGGCAGCGGGTGGGCTTCTTGCAACCACCCAATTGCTTTGACCAATTCTGCTGTGATGTTATCCATCTGCATATTTTGTTTTGGGCTCTGACTTTTGCGGGGTTGCTCGGGCGCTTCCGTTGATAAGGCAAGGGTGCCATTCGGTGTGGAAAAACCCGCAGGAATCAGGCGGTTCGGGGTTCATAGGGCAATATGGACTCATGACTAAGCTTTCGATTCAACCCCTCAGCCCACTCGACGGTCGCTATCGAGCAGCCGTTTCAGACCTTGGGCTGCACCTATCTGAGGCGGGGCTAAATCGAGCCAGAATCTCGGTTGAGGTTGAGTGGTTGATTCACTTGGCGAATCGCAACCTGCTTGGCAACAACCGACCAATCAGCGAATCCGAGGCCAGCAGCCTGCGGGCCGTTGTTGAAAACTTCAGCGACGCGGACGTGGCCGAGTTGGCTGCCACCGAGGCAACCACGAAGCATGACGTGAAGGCTGTTGAGTACTTTGTGCGCGCCAGACTAAGCAAACTGGGGCGCGATGACCTGCTAGAACTCACCCACTTTGCCTGCACGAGCGAAGACATCAACAACCTGTCCTATGCCATCACGGTGCGCGACGCGGTAATTCAGGTTTGGTTGCCAAGAGCCGATGCGCTTTTGACCAAGTTGGATGAGCTTGTTGATCAGTACGCTTCGGTTGCCATGTTGGCGCGAACCCACGGGCAACCGGCGACACCAACCACAATGGGCAAAGAGTTAGCCGTTTTTGTCCACCGTTTGCAACGTCAGCTCGATCGCATCGCAAGCGCCGAGTACCTTGGAAAATTCTCCGGAGCCACCGGAACTTATTCGGCCCACGTCGTGGCAGCGCCTGATGTCGACTGGATCCAAGAGTCACAGGAGTTTGTCACCGGTCTTGGTTTGACCTGGAACCCGCTCACCACCCAGATTGAATCGCATGATTGGCAAGCCGAGCTATATGCCTCGGTGGCACTTTTCAACAGGGTTTTACACAACCTTTGCACAGACATCTGGACTTACATCTCGATGAACTACTTCAAGCAGATTCCGCAGCCGGGGGCCACCGGGTCATCGACGATGCCTCACAAGATCAATCCGATTCGCTTCGAGAATGCAGAATCAAACCTCGAGTTGTCTAATGCGATCTTGGATAGCCTCGCGGCCACCCTCGTGACCTCTCGACTGCAACGCGACCTTACCGACTCAAGTAGCCAGCGCAATATCGGTCTTGGCTTTGGTCACTCGCTCTTGGCAATCGACAACGTGCTTCGTGGGCTTGGCGAGTTGGAGTTATCAGAATCGGTCTTGACCGCAGATCTGCTCGACAACTGGGAGGTTCTGGGCGAGGCGATTCAAACCGTGATTCGCGCCGAAGTGGCTGCCGGTAGGTCTTCCATCAGCGACCCTTACCAACTGCTTAAGGAACTGACCCGGGGCAAGCGGCTAAACGGTGAGGATCTTGCCGTGTTCATCCAGCAACTCGAAATCGGTCAGGAAGCCAAGGATCGCTTGCTGGCGCTCAAGCCACAGACCTACGTTGGTTTGGCCGAGAGACTCACTCAGTTCTTGGGCTAAAACTACTTAAGTTTTGGCGCGTCTGGATCGGTGCTGTCGTCCTTGACCATTAGCGCCAAGGTCGCGATGCTCATGATTACCACGATAAAAGTGGCACCGCCCCAGAGTAGGGATGCATTCAGGTCGCGCACTCCGCCCCAAACAACTAGGCCAACCACCACACCCGAAATAGCGGAGAGTGTGAGAAATGCGGTCACGCCGATTTTTTTCTTTGGTGGGGTTACAGACATGCTTTTAGCCTAACTCTTTGGCTCGGCCGGTGAGACTGGCGTTGCAGCGGTGATTGCAAGATGCACTGCCGATAACACCAGATAGGCTCCAAAAAATCCCAAGGCGTTTTTAGATTCACCGAGCGGAGCCAAAAGAAAAATAAGACCAAGCAGGAAGCTCAGGCCCGAGCTGATCGATCGATCTCTGCCGGCGGCAGTTGAAAAACCGGCTCGTCGCGCCAAATAGAGCTCAAAGGCTGCGGTCAACAACGACCAGATGGTCACCAGCGAAACAAACCCGGCTAGCAGGTCTTTGTTTGATGACAGGTTCAAACCAGCCAGGATAGCGATGACCGCTGCGATCACAGCAAGCGGAATGTTCTCGATGGCAACCAGGCCCTTGGTAAAGACGACACTGCCGACGGCCGTTGCCACCGAATAGAGGGCCGCAAACCAAACCAGAGCCATAAGCCCCAGTGCCGGTGTGTGAAGTTGCTGGGTGAAGGTTATGAAGCAACCAACCGCAAAACTTATTGCGGCCTGGGCCGCTAGAACGATACGCACCTGACTACTGTTTCATATTTGCAAAGCGCGAGTAGTGACCCTGAAACGAAATCACCATGGTTCCGGTTGGTCCGTTTCGTTGTTTGGCCAGAATCAAGTCGGCTTCGCCTGACCTTGGGTGGTCACGCTCGCCCATTCCCTCGCGGTGCAACAAGATGACAACGTCGGCATCTTGCTCGAGCGAGCCAGACTCACGCAGTTGCGAGATTTCGGGCTTCTTGTTCTCAGACTTCTCAGAGTTTCGGTTCAGCTGAGAGATTGCGATTACCGGCACCTTAAGTTCCTTGGCCAAAAGCTTCAGGGCACGTGAGAACTCAGAAACTTCCTGCTGGCGCGACTCGACCTTCTTACCCGAGCTCAAAAGCTGCAGGTAGTCAATAACGATCATTTGCAAGCCGATGCGCTGTGCCAATCGGCGGCACTTGGCGCGAATCTCAACCAGGGTGAGGTTCGGACTGTCATCGATGTAGAGCGGTGCGTCGTTAATTTGGCCTCGAACCTGAGCCATGCGAGTCCAGTCGGCTTGATCAAGCGAACCCTTGCGCATTCCCTGCAACAGGGTGTTGCTCTCGGCCGACAGCAAACGCATGGCGATTTCGGATCGACCCATTTCGAGTGAGAAGAAAATGGTTGGTTTGTTGTTCTTGATTGCCGCGTGGCGGGCGAAGTCGAGAGCGAGAGTTGACTTACCCACAGCAGGTCGAGCCGCAACAATAATGAGCTGACCCGGGTGCAGACCGTGAGTCTTTTCGTCTAGCTCGACGAAGCCGGTTGGCACACCGACCATTTCGCCACCGCGACCGGCGGCGGCTTCCATTTCTTCAACGGCCACTGCCATCGAGGTGCTCAGGTCGGTAAAGTCTTCGCCGGTGTTGTCGTTTACTACGTCGTAAACCTCTTGCTGGGCGCGGTTGACCAAATCGGTCACCTCGCCCTCGTTGGCGTAACCCATTTGCGCGATGCGGGTTCCCACCTCAACCAAGCGGCGCAGGATTGCCTTCTCCTGGACTATCTGCGCATAGAAGGAAGCATTCGCGGCGGTTGGCACCATCGAGGTGAGGGAGTGAATGTAATCGGCTCCCCCGGCCCGGGTCAGGTTTCCGGCTTTGGTCAGCTCATCGGTGATGGTGATGACGTCGGTTGGTTCACCTTTTGCATAGAGGCTGTAAAGCGCTTCAAAAATTATTTCGTGCTTGGGGGCGTAAAAGTCTTTGCCCTTGACGTATTCAAATACCTCGGCGATTGCCTCTTGAGATAGCAGCATTCCACCGAGCGTGCTCTGCTCGGCCAACAGATCGTTTGGCAACATTCGCTCGTTGCCCCAGTTGGGTTCAACCGGCGCTACTGATGCAAGTGACATGCGAACCTCCAGCTATTAGTTTGGTGCTTGTCTAGCATCCCCTACAGACACGATGGATGAAAATCGCCCTGTGGATAGATATGTGCATAACCTGCCAGACACGCCGTAACAACTCTTCTAAATCTGTTGATAACCTTGTGGACAAATTGTTCAAAAACCCAAAAAATGTAGTACTTATAAGGGATATCGCTCTGTGGATAAGTATTAACAGTAACTCTAAAGCAATACCTTAGGGTTGTGGATAACCCGTGTCGTTTCTTGAGCGTTTTTGGTGCAGAAACAAAAAACGGTGGGCCTATGGCCCACCGTTTTTAGCTGGTTAAATGGTTTTACTTAGCGGCCACCACTGCAAGAGTGATTCTGGCCGATAGGTCTCCGTGCAAACGCACGGTTGCAGCATGGGTTCCAGTTGAGCGGATCGGCGCGACGAACTCAATCTTGCGCTTGTCTAGCTCGCCTAGACCCGCGTCGGCAACTGCCTTCACGATGTCTGCGGTCTTGACGGCACCGAACAAACGGCCACCCTCGCCAGCCTTGACGACTAGCTTGATTGGCTTGGCTTCGATAGCTGCCTTGAGCGACTGGGCTTCCTCAACGGTAGCCAGTGCGCGAGCGGTGCGAGCAGCGCGAATCTGGTCGATCTGCTTTTCACCACCCTTGCTCCATACAACTGCGAATCCGCGAGGGATGAGGTAGTTGCGGGCATAGCCGTTCTTTACCTCAACAACATCGCCGGCTGAACCGAGGCCTGTTACCTCGTTAGTCAGAATTAGCTTTGACATTCACTTACTCCTTAGCTGCGGCCAGCACCCGCGTATGGCAACAAAGCCACTTCGCGAGCATTTTTAACGGCACGGGCAATTAGGCGCTGCTCTTGTACAGAGACGCCGGTGATTCGACGGGCACGGATTTTTCCGCGGTCGGTGATGAACTTGCGTAGGGTGGCGACATCCTTGTAGTCGATTACGCCAACCTTGATTGCTTTGACCGGTGCAAGCTTCGCGTTTTTAGCGTTGCGATTTGGCTTGCGACGGGTGTCTTGTGACTTTGCAGCCATTTGATTCTCCTAAGTTTTCTTTAAGATCTAGAAAGGGGTGTCGTCTGCGCCAGCAGATGCGGTTCCCGGGTTGGCCCAGCTGTCGTTCGCCTGGGCGTTGCCCGGGCGAGTGGCTGCTGGATTCTCTGACCATGGGCTGGTTGCCGGAGCATTGCTGCCCGCGCCAAACGCTGGGGCGTTGCCGCCACCACCGAAAGCGGGTGCTGCGTTGCCACCACCGAAGGCAGGTGCTGAACCTTCGCGGGCACGACGAGTAACCGCGGCGGTTGCATAACGCAACGACGGGCCAATCTCTTCGATTTCCAACTCAACCGAGGCGCGAGCCTCGCCCGATGCGGTCTGGTAAGCAGAAGCCGGCTTCAATCGCCCGGAAACCACAACTCTGGTTCCCTTGGTGAGCGACTGGGCAATGTTTTCTGCTACCTCGCGCCAAGCGGTGCAAGTGACCCAAAGGGTCTCGCCGTCTTCCCATTGGCTGGTCTGGCGGTTCATGACTCGGGGGGTTGAACCCACCCGAACACTAACCACTGCGATTCCACCCTGGGTGTAGCGCAACTGCGGGTCATCGGCAAGATTGCCGACGACCGTTACGATTACGTCCCCTGCCACGATTACTACTCGCTAGCTTTTTCGGCAGCTGGCACAGCCGCTGCGGTCTTAGCTACTGGCTTCTCGTCTTCTGCGGCGTCAGCGGCTTTTTCGGCAGCTGAAACTTCTGGAACAACGACTGGAGTGATTTCAACGACTGCTTCGTCGGCGCGCATTACCTTGGTGCGAAGCACGGCTTCTGAAAGCTTTAGCTGACGGTCAAGCTCAATGATGTCGTCAGATTTAGACGTGATGGCGATTACAACGTAAATGCCTTCGGTCTTCTTGGCGATTTCATAAGCGAAACGACGCTTGCCCCAAATGTCAACCTTGTCAACGGTGCCTCCACCGTTGCGGATAACGTTTAGGAACTTTTCGAGGGATGGAGCAACGGTGCGTTCTTCGAGTGTTGGATCGAGAATTACCATGAGCTCATACTGATGCATAACTAACCCACCTCCTTTGGACTAGAGCGGCCACGGGATTTCCGTGACAGGAGGGTATTGGCATCTGTTGAAAGTATGTCGCGATTATTTAACCGCTAACGAGCAACCTTCCAAGCCTATCGCTTTTGCCACCACTCAAGCAAGCGCTTCTCGGCTTCCGCTTGGCCGAGCGGCCCCTCATCCAAGCGAAGTTCCATGAGAAACCGATAAGCCTGCCCAACCTCCGGCCCCGGCTTCAACTCCAGCAAACGCATTATGTCTTCGCCCGTCAGATCCGGTCGCAGGGCGTTTAGCTCCTCGGCCGCCATGACGGCCTCAATTCGGTGCTCCAAATCGTCATAGGCGTGAGACAGTCGATCGGCTTTTCTTTTGTTTCTGGTGGTCACATCCGCCCTGGTCAAAACGTGCAGGCGAGACAGTTGATCCCCAGCGTCTCTCACGTATCGTCGGATAGCCGCGTCACTCCAAGGTTGGTCGCTGTAGCCAAAGAATCGCAGGTGCAACTCAATCAGCCTGGCCACCGCCTTTGTGGTGTCTTTGTCGAAGCGCAAAGCCTTCATGCGCTTGATGGCCAACTTCGAACCAACCATGTCGTGGTGATAGAAAGAGACGGCACCGCCCGGCTCAAGTTTGCGGGTCAGTGGTTTGCCAATGTCGTGAAGCAGTGCGGCAAAGCGCAATGTGAAATCGCCCTCGAGGCCGTATTCCTTTTCGTAGCCGATCGCTTGCTCGAGCACGGTGAGGGTGTGTTCATAAACATCTTTGTGGTGGTGGTGCTCATCGGTTTCGAGCCGCAGGGCGGGAAGTTCGGGAAGCACAAGCTGCGCCAAACCGCTATCAACCAAGGCCTGAAGGCCACTCTTTGGATTGGCACCGAGCAGCAGTTTGACCAGCTCGGCCTGCACCCGCTCTGCCGAGATGATTTCGATGCGATCAGCCATATCGGTAATCGCGTTGAAGGTTTGCTGTTCAATCTCAAATCCGAGCTGCGAGGTGAATCGAGCCGCCCGCATCATTCGCAACGGATCGTCTCCAAAGGAAACCTCTGGCGCACCAGGGGTGCGAAGCACTCCGTCGAGCAAATCGCGCAAGCCGTTGCAGGGGTCCACGAAAACTTTTTGAGGCAGACGCAGCGCCATGGCGTTCACGGTGAAGTCGCGTCGCGACAAGTCCTCTAGCAGGTCGGATCCAAAAACCACCTTTGGCTTGCGGGAATCCGGATCGTACTTTTCGGCTCGATAGGTTGTGATTTCGATTGTGTCATCGCCCATGCGCGCACCGATTGTGCCAAATTCCTTGCCGATGTCCCACCAGGTGTCGACGCTGCCGCGAAGCACCGCGATGGTTTGATCGGGTGTGGCATTGGTGGTGAAATCTAAATCTGGCGAACGACGCCCGAGGAAAGCGTCTCGAACCGGGCCACCGACCAGCGCCAGCTCGAAGCCGGCATCACTAAAAACTCGCCCGAGTTCGACGAAAAGTTGGCTGTCAGTTAGCCGTTCGAGATTTTCCAGAGCTTGGGCCACCGTTTGCATGGTTTTTAGTGTGCCACAGTGCGCTTCAGGATACAGACAGCGCGCACCGTTTAGGCTGTCTATATGTATCCGAGAAAGCCGAAGCGAGAACTTCGCCGCGTCGAAGAAGTTTCGGCCGGTGGGTTTGTTTTGGCGAACGACGGAACCGGAAGGGTTGCGCTGATCGCGCGAACCAACCGACAGGGGCGGCTCGACTGGTGTGTTCCAAAGGGTCATCCCGAAAACACGGAAACCCTTGAACAGGCCGCGATTCGCGAGATAGCCGAGGAAACCGGTTTAGAGGCCGAGATTTTGGCCCCGCTCGGCGACATTCACTACGAATTTTCAACCGGGACGAAAATCATATCCAAGACGGTCCATCACTTCCTAATGAGGCAAACCGGCGGTTTCCTCACCGTGGAAAAAGACCCGCACCACGAGGCAAGCGAGGCTGCCTGGTTCAGTGTTGATTTGATGATCACCAAGTTGGCACATGAGAACGAGCGAAGAATGGCTCGAGGAGTTCAGGAATGGGTGGCGAGAAATCAACTGTGAAGACCCTTCGTTTTGCGCTCGGCCTCCTAATGGCAGCAATCATTGCCCTGTCCGGCGGTGCCACGGCTCAGGCCGAAAGCCTGCCCACCTATAAAATCCGCATCGTTCCGGGATCCAACCTCACACTGGTCGCCAGTGAGGGTCGAATTCCAATCGTGATCGAAAACGGTTACGATGAATCGATTCGAGTTCAGGTTCACATTCGCCCCTCCAACCTCAGACTCAACGCACCAACCGCAACCGAAGTGACCGTGCCAGGCAACACCACCTATACGGCGAAGGTTGACGTTAGAGCCGTTGCCGACGGCGAGGTCGATTTGGTAGCTTGGCTAACCACTTTCTCAGGCTTGCGCCTCGGCCCAAGCGTCAAAGTGCACATGACGATAAACGCCGAGGTTGAAGGCACGCTGATGACCGGTTTCGCGATTGTGGTTGCCCTACTTTTGGCAACCGGCGTGATTCGCACGGTTCGTAAACGCAGACAAGTTGGAGCCACCGTTTGAGCGTCGCAAAATCCTCCCTGCTAATGGCCGGGGGCACCGTTCTTTCGCGGGTGCTCGGTTTCGGTCGCGCAGTCGCACTTGCCGCCATGATCGGTGTCACAACTAACGCCGCCGATGCTTTCGGTGTCGCCAACCAACTTCCAAACAGCGTCTACGCAATCATCGCCGGTGGAGTGCTAAACGCCGTTTTGGTGCCCCAAATCGTCAGAGCCCGAGCGCACAAAGACGGCGGCAAGGGCTACATCGATCGACTCTTAACGCTGGCAATTACCGTGTTCACGGTGGTCACGGTTTTGGCCACCGTTGCCGCTCCATTCCTGGTGAGCGTCTACACCAACGGTTGGTCGCAACAGCAACTGGCACTGGCCACCGCCTTCGCCTACTGGTGTTTGCCACAGCTGTTTTTCTACGGGCTTTACTCGATGCTCGGCGAGGTGCTAAACGCCAGAAGCGCCTTCGGCCCCTACATGTGGGCTCCCGTGCTCAACAACATTGTGGCAATCGCCGGCATGGTCGCTTACGTTTGGATTTTTGGGGTTGACCCAACCGGTTCACAATCGGTGCAGGATTGGTCAGCCGGACAGGTGGCACTGCTGGCCGGTTCGGCCACGATCGGAGTCGCGGCTCAAGCCTTGATTCTGTTCCTAAGCTGGCACCGCATCGGCTTGCACTTCACGTTTAACTTCAAGTGGCGCGGTTTCGGCCTTCGCCCGGCAATGAAGGCGGCGAGTTGGTCGCTCAGCATGGTACTGGTCACCCAAATCGGTGGACTCGTGCAGACCATTGTTGCCTCGAGGGCCGTAACGCTCAGAGATGGTGGGCCGGCAGTGGCCGGTATCGCGGCAGCATCCATCGCCTGGTTGATTTTTATGTTGCCCCACTCGGTGGCCACGGTTTCAATCGCGACCGCGTACTTCACCAAAATCAGCGCTCACGCCCAAGCCGGCAAGATTGATGACCTAAAGGCCGATCTGACCGGGGGCTTGAGAACCATTTCGATGATCAGCGTGTTTTCGAGCGTCGCGATAATCGTGCTGGCCTACCCCGCCTCGCGAGTCTTTGTTGGCGAATACGACGCGACTCTGGCGCTTGGCAACGTGGTGATGGCCATGATGATTGGGCTCGTGCCGTTCAGCTTCGTCTACATGATGCAGCGGGCTTACTATGCGCTCGAGGACACCCGCACCCCGTTCCTTTTCACCTGCGTGCAGATTGCGCTTCACATCTGCGCCTCGGTGACACTCGCGTTTTTCGCTCCGGTTCAGTATCTGGTGCTTGGGCTGGCACTCATCACCAGCTTCACAGTTTTGGTTCAGGCGATGTTGGCCTACTACGGACTGACCCGCAGAATCGGCAGCCTGAAGCAATACGGGGTTTCACGTGCAACATTGACATTTGCTCTAGCCGGATTGGTGGCAGCCGGTGCCGGTTGGTTGACGCTTCAGGCGCTTGGTGGCATTCACCCGGCAAGTTTCGTGGTTGACAAGGTGCTGACCGCTCTGACTTCGGCATCGGTCGCCGGTTTTGTAATGGTGATTGCCTACTTCGTGCTTCTAAAACTGCTTCGGGTCAAAGAAGTTGATGGAATAGTTTCAATGGTTAAGGGAATACTGCGCCGCTAAAATTGGCTTCATTCATTAACTGCGGATTTATCTGCATTGGGCCAAGCCCAAACCATCGAAATCAGGAGCCCCTGTGCGCGACGTAATCATCATCGGATCCGGCCCGGCCGGCTATACCGCGGCCATCTATGCCGCTCGAGCCGGTTTGAATCCCCTGCTGATCGCCAGTTCGGTCGAAGCCGGTGGCGAACTCATGAAGACCACCGAGGTTGAAAACTACCCGGGCTTCCCAGAGGGCCTAATGGGCCCAGACCTCATGGCAAACTTTCAGGCACAGGCCGAGCGATTCGGCACCGAAATCCTTTTTGATGACGTGACCGAGGTCGACCTCAAAGGTGACGTGAAGATTCTAAAGACCGGTGGTGGCCAGACCTTCGAGGCCAAAACCGTTATTTTGTCTACCGGTGCGGCCTACCGCGAGCTTGGTCTGGCACGCGAAAAGGAACTCAGCGGGCACGGAGTTTCCTGGTGTGCCACCTGCGATGGATTTTTCTTCCGTGAGAAGACCATTGCCGTGGTTGGCGGTGGCGATTCCGCCATGGAAGAAGCCAACTTTTTGACGAGATTCGCTGCGAAGGTTTACCTCATCCATCGTCGTGACAGCTTCAAGGCCTCAAAGATTATGCAGGAGCGCGCGCTCAGCAACCCAAAGATTGAAGTGATCTGGAACAGCGCGATCACCGAACTTCAGGGCGAGGCCAAGTTGACCGGCGTGAAGCTTGAAGACACAGTCACGGGCGCAACCTCTGAACTCGAACTGGATGGGTTGTTTATTGCCATCGGAAACGACCCTAGGGTTTGGCTGGTTGAAGACCAGGTTGAACTCACAGCCGAAAAGTTCATCAAGGTCGAGGGTCGCAGTTCAAAAACCAATCTTCCGGGAGTTTTCGCTGCCGGAGACGTAATCGACCCAACCTACCGCCAAGCCGTCACGGCCGCCGGTTCCGGTTGCGTCGCGGCACTGGATGCCGAGCACTACCTTCAAAACCACTAGATAGAAAACTTAGGAGAAAATCATGGCAGCAAAAAACGTAACCACCGCATCTTTTCAAGAGGATGTTCTCAACAACCCGAAGCCGGTTCTAGTCGACTTCTGGGCAGAATGGTGTGGTCCTTGCCGCCAGGTTTCCCCGATTCTCGACCAGATTGCCGATGAGTACGGCGACAAGATCGAAATCGTCAAGGTGAACGTTGACGAAGAGCAGGCAATCGCCATGCAGTACAACATCGTTTCGATTCCAGCACTCCAGGTTTTCCAAGGTGGTCAACTGGTCAAGCAAATGGTTGGCGCCAAGCCAAAGCCAGTCATCGTTGCCGAACTTGCTGAGTTTCTAAAGTAGGTTTTTCCGATCCTTTGAAGTCCCACCCCCGTTGCCGTTGAGGCAGTGGGGGTGGGTTTTTAGTAAAGTTGAACGAAATCGGTGTCTCGGCGCGGGTTTCGGCTATTAACGGGAGTTTCAAATGCCTCAAGAGAACAATCAGGCCAATAACCTAGACCGCTGGTTGGACTCTTACGCGGACAGAGCGTCGACCCTTTCGGTTTCAGAGGTGCGCGCCCTGTTCGCAGTGGTTAGTCGCCCAGAGGTTGTTTCACTCGCCGGCGGTATGCCTTTCGTGTCTGCGCTGCCTAAGGACCTGCTGACCAAATCATTCAACGAAATGATGGCCAAGCGTGGCGATTTGGCACTGCAATACGGTGGTGGCCAGGGCGACGTTGTGTTGCGCGATCAAATTCGTGACCTAATGGCCCTCGAAGGCATCAGCAGCTCGGTGGAGGACCTCATTGTCACCACGGGCTCTCAACACGGTCTCGACCTGCTGGCGGGGCTATTTTTGGACCAGGGCGATGTGGTTCTGGCCGAGGCTCCGAGCTATGTTGGGGCCCTCGGCATTTTCCACCACTACGAGGCGCACGTAGAACACGTGTTTACCGACGATGATGGCATTTCACCCGAAGCGCTTCAGGAGTCAATCGATCGGCTGCGCGAGCAAAAGCGCAAAATCAAGTTTTTGTATCTGGTGCCAAACTTTGGCAATCCGTCTGGCGTGACCCTCTCGGCTGAGCGACGCTCGAGGGTGATTGAGATTTGTCGCCGCGAGCACATCCTAGTAATTGAAGACAACCCTTACGGTCTTTTGTACTTCGATCAGAAACCACCAAATGCGCTTCGGTCGATGGATGAGGACGGGGTTATTTACCTGGGCAGCTTCTCGAAGATTTTTGCCCCTGGATTCCGGGTTGGCTATGTTCTGGCACCGCCGGCGATCCGCGACAAAATGGTACTAGCGAACGAATCTGCGATTCTTAGCCCGAGCATGTTCAGCCAGATGCTCATCAGCGAATACCTAGCCAACTGCGACTGGGAAGCTCAAATTGAAACCTTCCGCGGGGTTTACCGCGAGCGACGCGATGCCGCGCTCGAGGCCATGGCCGAATACCTGCCGAACCTGAAAACCACGCGCCCGGCCGGTGGCTTCTATCTCTGGGTGACCCTTCCCGAGGGCATTGACTCAAAGGCGATGCTTCCCCTTGCCGTTAGCGAGTTGGTGGCCTACACCCCCGGAACTGCATTTTTCGGAAACGGAACCGGGCAGGCAAATCTGAGGATATCGTTCTCGTACCCAACGCCAGATAACATCAAGTTAGGCGTGCGCCGGTTGGCCAACGTAATCAACCGTCAAACTGAGCTAATCGAAACTTTCGGCACCAAAGGGGGCAACCGATGATTCCTAAGCACAATGGAAATAAGGCACTCAAGATTCAGGTTTTGGCAGGCGGAATATCGCATGAGCGTGACATTTCACTCAAATCGGGCCGCCGGATCGCCGATGCCCTGACCGATTATGGCGCGACCGTTGTGATTCGCGAACCGGACGAAAACCTGTTGCAAAACATCAAACGCGACCGCCCCGACGTTATCTGGCCGGTGCTTCACGGAGCATCAGGTGAGGACGGCGCTTTGCGCGACATTCTCGGTCTTACCGGAGTTCCATTTGTCGGTGCCACCGCTGACGCTGCGAGGCTGGCCTGGGATAAATCCATCGCCAAGATTTTGGTTGGTCGAGTTGGAGTGCAAACCCCGCACTCGATCACCCTTCCGAAAGACACCTTTCGCGAGTTGGACGCCGAGGGAGTTCTAAAAGCGGTTAGCGATGCGCTTTCGTTCCCGCTCGTTGTGAAACCGGCTCGATCTGGCTCGGCGCAGGGCGTGACGCTGGTTTATAAGGCGAGCGAACTTTCGAGGGCCATGATTGACGCCTACGTTTACTGCGACGTTGCGATCATCGAGAAGCTGGTCGAGGGTACCGAGATTGCCGTTTCGGTAATTGATTTAGGGGCCGGGCCGATCGCCCTCCCCGCCGTCGAAATCGAACCGATTCAGGGAAACTTTGGTTTTGAAGAGCGCTACACGGCAGGCGAAACCAACTACTACGTTCCGGCGCGGCTGACCAAGACGGTTGCCGAACGCGCGGCCAAGGCAGCCATTGCCGCTCATGAGGCTTTGGGGCTTCGTCACCTTTGCCGAGTTGACATGATCGTAGACAAAAAGGGTGCGCCCTGGTTCCTGGAAGCCAACGTGCTTCCCGGCCTCACCGAAACATCTTTGCTGCCGCTTGCCGTTTTGGCCGCCGGAAGCTCGCTTGGTGAGGTTTATCACAGCCTCGCCGAAGCCGCGCTGCACGGCAGAGGCTAGTCGCGCTTGTAACCCAGTAGGTCGAGGATTCGGTTTAGGTCTGCGAAGGTAGCAAAATCGATGCTCAACTGGCCCTTATTGGTGCCGAGAGCGATCTTGACCGAGGTGTCTAGTTGGTCACCAAACTTATCGGCGATTTCCTTGAGCATGTCTTGACGACCACCCTTGGTAATCGTTGCCTTCTTTTGAACCGGCTTGTCTAGGGCAACTGCCTCTTCTAGCGAGCGCACCGACATGCCCTCATTTACCACCTTGTTGGCAAAGTACTCCATGCGAGCTTCGTCAACCGCGCCGAGGATAGCCCTGGCGTGGCCGGCGCTTAGCACTCCGGCTGCCAGCTTTCGCTGCACACTGGCTGGCAGCTTCAGTAGTCGAATCGCGTTGGTGATTACCGGGCGAGACCGGCCGATTTTGGCGGCGAGCTGCTCTTGGGTGATTCCGAAGTCCTCGAGCAGTTGCTGGTAGGCGCTGGCTTCTTCGAGTGGGTTTAGATCGCTGCGGTGCAGGTTCTCAAGCAAGGCATCGCGAAGCATGTTTTCGTCTGCGGTCTCGCGAATCACAGCCGGAATCTTGGTGAGCCCGGCCTCCTTTGAGGCGCGCAGTCGGCGCTCTCCCATGATTAGCTCATAGGTTGGCACCCCGTCGACCTCGGCGAGCGGGCGAACCACGATTGGCTGCAACACTCCCAGCTCGCGAATCGAGTGAACGAGCTCGCCGAATGCCTCTGGTTCAAAAACTGACCGCGGTTGCTTCGGGTTTGGAACGATGGATGCGAGGTCAAGGTGCCCAAAACGTGCTCCGGGAACTGGAACCAAATCGGTTGCTGCCTCAGCAGTTGGCTGAGCCGCTTTGGTTCCGCCGTTTGGGAAGAATGCGTCAACTGGGCGCTCGCTCGGAACTTCAGAAGTTGGAATCAGGGCGCCGATGCCGCGGCCGAGGCCACCTTTACGTTCAGCCATTATTTGCTCCCTTGTTTGCCAATTCGATTGCCGCTTCCATGTAAGCGATGGATCCAGGTGAAGATTTGTCGTAGGTGATCACTGACTGCTGATAACTTGGCGCTTCTGAGACACGAACCGAACGCGGAATGACGGCGTTGAGAGTTTCTCTCGGGAAGTGCTCGCGAACGTCATCCGCCACCTGCGATGCCAATCTAGTGCGACTGTCATACATTGTTAGCAAGATTGTGGATAACTTTAGGTTTGGATTCAGTTGACGCTGGATAAGGTCAATGTTCTTCAGTAATTGACTGAGTCCTTCAAGCGCGTAGTACTCGCACTGGATGGGGATAAGTACCTCGCGGGCAGCCGCAAAAGCGTTCACGGTGAGCAAGCCGAGACTCGGTGGGCAGTCAATAAAAATGTAATCTGGGCGATCGGGTTGCTCAACCAAGTAGTGCTCGATTGCCTGACGCAGGCGAAGGTTGCGCTGGGTGCTGTCAAACATGGAAAAGAGTTCCATCTCGGCACCGGCTAGGTCGATGGTTGCTGGAACGCAGAACAGGTTGGGCATCTCTGGGCTCGCCTGAACCACTGATGCGAGAGAAATTCCGTCAATGAGAACCTCGTAGATTCCAGCGGTGCCAGCGTGGTGATTGATTCCGAGCGCGGTCGAGGCGTTTCCTTGAGGATCCAGGTCGATGACCAAAATCTTCAAACCCTTCTGGGCGAGGGCTGCTGCTAGGTTTACCGCGGTTGTGGTCTTACCAACGCCACCCTTTTGGTTGGAAATCGTAAAGATTCGGGTGCGCTGTGGTCGCTGAATCGGCTGGGAGTCAATGTCGCGAAGTCTTCGATTGTTGACGGTAAGTTCTCGGGCCAGCGGTGTTTCGTGAAAATCACCGGACTCAGGAGCCGTTTCAATCGTTCTGAGATTAGTTGAATGTTTCACGTGAAACCTTTTCGTTGTCCATTGGGTGCCAGCCGGTTGGCTCTGGGCTGATATCCGCTCTGCCATTGGAATATCCAAGGCCAGCCACGACTATTCCCGGATTCGAGAACCGCGCGGCTTCAGGGGAGTTTGTGATGGTTTGGGGCTCTATTGCTGACGATTCATGCTGCGACAAGTTATTACTCCCAATCCAGATTCAACTGCTCAGACTAGCCTAGTTTGAACCACTGATGTTGGCTCGGCTAAAAGCGTTGCGCCTGTCGTTAACAGTTCAAACGATGCGATTCCAAGTTTCTTCATCAAGGGCCGCGCCTCCTGGATTTCCTCAGCGGCCTTGCCACCCTTTAGCGCGAGAATACGCCCGCCGGACTTGGTCAGTGGCACGGTGAGACGCAACAGCTTTGGCATTGCAGACAGCGCCCTTGCCGTGACGATATCGAATCTGCGCCCGTGGACGTCTTCAGCCCTGGCCCGAATAACTTCTACATTGCTGAGTTTCATGTCATCAACAATCTTTTGTAGCCAGGCAGCTCTGCGCTCCATTGGTTCGATGAGCGTAAAGTTCACATCCGGGCGAACGATTGCAAGTGGGATTCCGGGCAGCCCGGCGCCAGAACCGACATCAGCTACTGCCTCACCGCCCACTAGAAGTTCTGACACCACGGCGGAATTTAGGATATGACGCGTCCAAAGCCTTGGCATCTCTCTTGGGCCGAGCAAACCTAGTTCGTCACTGTCTCTTACGAGGGCGTCGAAGTAGAGACGAGCTAGATCCAATCGAGAGCCAAATACCTTTTGAGCAACCTGAGGTTCGCTCTCGGGTGTTGTGTCGACTTGGTCATCGCTGTTCAAGTTCATTCTTCTTACCTTCTTGACGTTGAATAAAAACGAAAAAGTTTCACGTGAAACATTTGCACCCGATAAACGACTCGGAATGTTTCACGTGAAACTCTTCATAAAAACTATTAGGCAGGCTTTATCACGATGTGACGGTCGCGGCCTTCGCCCTCGGACTCAGATGCTAGCCCAGCCTGGGATACCAGGTCATGCACGATCTTTCGTTCGTAGGATGACATTGGCTTCATTGGCACCGGAGCCTCGGTGGTCTTTACCTTTTCGATGATTCGGTTGACGATTCGGGTCAACTCTGAAACTCGCGCCTGGCGAGAGCCTCCCACGTCGAGGATCAAGCGGCTGAAACTGTTGGTCTTTACCTGGACGGCAAGTCTGGTTAGTTCCTGGAGTGCCTCAACGGTTTCTGGATCGGATATCAGGCGCAGATTGCTGTCCTGATTTGCCGTGACCTCTAGGTAGGCGCGACCCTGACGAACGTCAATGTCGATGTCGCCATCTAGGTCGAAGATGTCAAGAAGTTCTTCTAGATAGTCGGCGGCAATGTCGCCTTCTTCCTCGAGTTGCTTTACCGCGGCGCTGCTGGTGTCGGAGCCATCTACGGCTTCGATACCTTCTGCAACATCGGGATCTTCTGCTACTTCCGAGCCTTCTTCGGTTTCGACTTCCGCAGCCAGAACAACCTCTTCGGTCGAATCTTCGGCTTGGGTTTCCTTTGGTTTTGACATACTTACCTGCTCTTAACTAGTTAGTTTGAAAAATAGGGGCTTTAGTTGCCCGGAGGTTTGGTCGTCTTCTTGGCCCTAGATTTGCTGACCGGCTGAGTTCGTTGGGTTTTAGCTGACTCTGCTTCTTCTAGTTCGGCGAGGGTGGTTGGCTCCTTAGCCAACTTGCCCTTCTTCTCCAGTCGCAACTGACGTGCCTCATGGGCGATTGATCCTGGGGTTGGCATGTTGCGGATAACCACGAACTGCTGTGCCATGGTCCAGAAGTTTGATGTCAGCCAGTAGAACATGACACCAAGTGGGAAGGCGATTCCGGAAATCATGAAGATGACTGGGAACACGTACAACATGATCTTCTGCGTCTGTGCGTATTGACCCGTCATGGCGGCCGGGTTTTGGTTCTTAGACATGATCTGCTTTTGCGTGATGAACTGTGAAGCGGTCATCAGAACAATCATCACTGCGGCAAGAATCTTTACTTCGAGCTTGTCACTGGTTGCGAAGGTATTGGATAGCGGGGCGCCAAACAACTCGGCCACCGAGAACTGCTGTGCCAGATTGGTACTGAGGAGACCGACACCTGAGACGCCCTTTTGGGCCTCGCTCAGTGTCGAGAAAAGGCCAAAGAAGATTGGCATCTGAATCAAGAGTGGTAGGCAGGAGCTAAGCGGGTTAGATCCGGTGCGCTTGTAGAGTTCCATTTGCTCTTTGGCAAACTTCTCTCTTGAGTCTCGGTCGTTCTTTCCTTTGTACTTCTTTTGCAACTTTTGAAGTTCTGGTTGAACAAGCATCATGTTGCGCTGGCTCTTGATTTGCTTCACGAAGATTGGAATTAGGGCGGCTCTAACCACAAGCACGAGGCCGACAATCGAGAGAACCCAGGTGATACCAGCCGCGGCCGAAAGACCAAGTGCGGTGAATACGGTGTGGAAGCTAACCAGTAGGAGTTCAATTACCCACTTGATTGGCCAGAGTAGCCAGTCGAACATTTATTTGCCCTTCTCGTAATTCGGTGTTACAAAGCCTGATTTATTGATTGCAAAGCGCTGACCACTGGCCTTCACCTCATCTACTCCACCTTGAGACCAAGGATTGCATCTCAAGATTCTTAGAGCGGTGAAAGTCAAACCTAAAAGCACTCCCCGCTGTTGCAACTGTTGCAAGCCGTAGCTCGAACAGCTGGGGTAGTACCTACAAACATTTCCATAAAGCGGAGAGATGACTTTGCGATAGCCCAACAGGAGCAAAATCAAAGTGTTTCTAGGAAGAAGATAAACCCAAAAGACTTTCACTTTGATCTTTTTCTGTCAGCCGCTGCTAAAGAAGTAAGTATTTCTGTTCGCAGTTCTGATGACGCTATTTCGGCTGCTCCAGGCATCGCCCTAACAACCACCTGCACTGGGTCTTTATTTAGTTGGATGAACTCACGGGCTATCGCACGCATGCGTCGCTTGACGAGATTTCGGCTGACCGCCCCACCAACCGACTTGGGTACAACAAAGCCAAAGCGGGCGTAAGGCATGGCCTCATCCCGCTTTAGATAAACAACTAGGTGCTTCGCAACTGATCTTCGACCATTTCTCATGGTCGAGCGAAAATCACCGGATGTGCGTATCCGATTTTCGCTAGCCAACAATTGTTAGCTTCGTGGGTTGGTTAGGCCGAAAGCTCGATGCGACCCTTGCGGCGACGAGCGCCCAGGATTGCACGGCCGGCGCGGGTCTTCATGCGAAGACGGAATCCGTGCACCTTGGAACGGCGACGGTTGTTTGGCTGAAAGGTACGCTTGGTCATTGGTATCTCCAAAAACAGATTCGAGATCTAAATCGATGGTGTCGGTAACTCGACTAAAAATTGTGCTCTGCTAGACCTCTGCTCAGAGCAACCTAATAAACTTACGCCCAATTAGCGCCCTCGGTCAAGTTTTCGCGAACGCGGTTTGGGTGAAAAATTACCGCCAAGCTCGTGGCAACTCGAAATCCACTCCTCAATACAGCCAGTGGGCAAAAACAGTGATGAGCGACACACCGCAAAAATTTGCTTTTTTACGACCTAATTCGACATCATCGACTGAAGAGAAAAAATCCGTTTGCCTAAATAAACACTGGCAAAAAAGGGATTTATCCACAGGTTGTCCCCATGGTGGATAAATCTGTGGAAAACTACACAGACCGAATAACTAACTGCGAGGATTACCAGATGGCTGAGAATGAGCAAGTCGCACAACTCTGGAAATCACTGACAGCAAAACTGGCGTCCGACGATCGAATGACTCCGCAGTTGCAGGGATTTCTAAATCTGATCCGACCGGTTGGTGTTATGGGCGAAACTCTTTACCTTGAGGTTCCCAACTCGCTAACTCGAACCATGATCGAACAAAAACTCAGTGAGCCGCTAACTGACACTCTGGCCGATCCCTCGAACGAGGGTGGGCCAATAAATTTTGCAATCGTCATCAATCCCGAAATTGAAACCGCTTTTGAAACTCCTTCGGTAAACGAACCCCAGGCTATGGTTCCCCAGGCACCACTTGCTCCCATTGGATACCTCGGCGGTGCCTCGACACGAAGCATATCTGCCGGCAGCTTCGACAGCCGCCTAAACCCGAAATACACCTTTGACAGTTTCGTTACTGGAAACTCAAACCGATTTGCGCACGCCGCTGCATTCGCAGTTGCCGAAGCCCCGGCCAAGGCGTACAACCCACTCTTTATATATGGAAACTCCGGGCTGGGAAAAACCCACTTGCTTCACGCAATCGGACACTACGCAATGAACCTGTACCCAAAAATCAAAGTTCGATATGTATCGAGCGAAGAGTTCACCAACGACTTCATCAATGCCATTCAAAATAACCGAACTGTTCAATTTCAATCCGACTATCGCGAGATAGATCTTTTGCTCATTGACGACATTCAGTTCTTGCAGGGAAAAGACCAGACCCAAGAGGCCTTCTTCCACACCTTTAACAGCCTCTACGGGCACTCAAAGCAAGTTGTGATCACCAGCGACCTTCAGCCGAAACAACTCACCGGATTTGAAGACCGGATGATTACAAGATTTGAATGGGGCCTACTCACAGACATTCAGGCCCCTGAACTTGAAACCCGGATCGCCATCCTACGAAAGAAGGCTGAAACGGAAAACCTTCGGGTACCAGACGAAATAATCGAGTACATGGCAATGCGTGTGGCTTCCAACATCCGCGAGCTTGAAGGAACTCTGATTCGAGTGACAGCCTTCGCTAATCTCAACAGGACTCCCGTCGACATGCAGCTGGTACAGACGGTACTAAAAGATATAGTTCCACTTGGTGAGTCAAACGTGATTACGGCCGCCGACATCATAAAAGCCGTTTCCGCGTACTACAAGATATCGGCCGATGACCTATCTGGCTCATCCAGAGCCCAAGCCATTGCCCTAGCGCGCCAGGTTGCAATGTACATATGCCGCGAACAAACCAACCTGTCGCTTCCAAAGATCGGCCAACTCTTCGGCAACCGGGATCACACAACGGTTATGTACGCCTGCAAAAAAGTGAACGACCTGATGAAGGAAAGACGCTACGTCTATAACTCGGTGAGCGAAATAATCACCAAAATCAAATCAGACACAAAATAAATAAATGTGGATAACCCTGTTCATAACTCGTAACAACTCTGCGGAAACTAGCTAGAGAAGGCCATTCGCTGGGGATTTCAAATTAAGAACCCACAGGTTCTTGAGTTATCCACAGATTTATCCACAGCTGTGTAAACAGATTACAAGTTTGTAGTTCCACTTGATCCAGCGGGCACCAAGGAGTTATCCACAATTTCCACAACGGTTAATGCCTTTATTAAAGATATTTAAAGAAATGTTGGAATCCCAATAACGCTTTGCTGCGCCAGACCGAAAAGCAACTAACCGAAGCCACCAAGATTGTGCCAAGATAAATAACCGACGCCAAACGATTGGATGCCCCTTGAAGTTCCAAGTGAATAAGGACGTGCTCAGCGAAGCCGTTACCTTTGCTGTACGACTACTTCCTCAGCGCCCACAAATAACCATCCTCGGCGGAATTCTGATCGAAGCCGATGCCAACGCCCTGCGCCTATCGGTGTTTGACTACGAGGTATCAGCACAGGTGGAAATTGTTGCAAAGGTAGACACCTCGGGCCGGGTCTTGGTCTCCGGTCGATTGCTCGCCGAGATTGCCAATCGCCTTCCAAACGCTCCAGTTGATTTCACGACCGACGGAACCAAAGTCATCGTCAGCTGCGGAGCATCTAAGTTTTCACTTCCAACAATGGACATCGAGAGCTACCCAACACTCCCCGAGATTCCAGAGGTTTCTGGAACCATTGCGGGTGACGCATTCGCCGGCGCAATATCTCAGGTCGCAATAGCATCCGCAAAAGAGGACACCACTCAGGTCTACAGCACCGTTGAGATCGAGGCAGCTGAAAAAACCATTTCGTTCCTAGCAACGGATAGATTCCGAATTGCACTTCGCGAAGTCGAATGGAAGGGCAGCTCCGCCTCAGTCGGTTCGGTAGCTTTGGTTCCAGCTAAAACCCTGCAGGAAGTTGCCAAAACCTTCGCAAACCAGGGCGACATCGAAGTTTCTATCGCCAAACGTGATGAGCGAGAAATGATCGCCTTCCGAGCAAATAATCGCTCGGTCACGGCACAACTCTTCAAAGGCAGTATTCCTCCGGTTAAATCACTGATTCCAACCGAGGTAGCTCACTACGCCATCGTTGCAACCCAGGACCTGATTGATTCCAGCCGCCGAGTGTCACTGGTTCTGGAACGTGATGCCCCAATCAAGTTCTCATTTAGCGAGGGACAAGTAACCCTAGAGGCGACCGGAAACGAAACCGCTCAGGCCACAGAGGGTGTAAACATCGAACTGACCGGGTCAGAAATTGTGGTTTCTCTCAAGCCACAGTTCCTAATCGATGGATTAGCCGGGGTTCACAGCGAGTTCGTGCGAATCGCATTTACCAACAACGACAACCCAAACAAACCAGGCCCGGTTTTGATCACCAGCCACGGTTCAAAAGACAAAGCAGCGGCCGATAGTTTCCGTTATTTGCTTCAGCCAAACCTGCTAAATCGCTAAAGCTAACGCTTTAGTTGAAAGGTAACACAATGCACATTGGTCTTGTTGGCCTAGGAAAAATGGGTGGCAACATGCGCACTCGACTTCGCAACAACGGAATCACGGTAACCGGGTACTCACACGACCCAAAGGTCTCAGACGTAGCCAGCCTCCCAGAGCTAGTAGCCGCTCTTCCCAGCCCAAAAATTATTTGGGTGATGGTTCCTCACGGCGAACCAACCAGCCAGGTAATTTCCTCTCTCGAGCCGCTGCTAACTTCAGGGGATTTAATAATCGACGGAGGAAACTCCAGGTTTAGCGAAGACATTAAGCACGCTGAACAGCTATCCATCGCCGGTATTGAATATTTGGATTGCGGTGTTTCGGGAGGCGTTTGGGGTGCCGAAAACGGATACGGTCTGATGGTAGGCGGTGCCGCCCAGGTGGTTGAGCGCGCCATGCCGATTTTTGATGCACTGCGCCCAGAGGGTGAGAGGTCGGACAGTTTCGTGCACGTGGGCGATGTTGGGGCCGGGCACTACGCGAAAATGGTGCATAACGGAATCGAATACGGAATGATGCAGGCCTTCGCCGAGGGTTATGAACTGCTTGCCAAAAAGGACATCATCAAGGATGTGACCGGTACCTTTGCTGCTTGGCAACGAGGCACCGTGGTGAGATCTTGGCTTTTGGATTTGCTGGTTCGGGCTTTGAAAGAGGATCCGGGACTAAGCAGCATCAAGGGCTACGTAGATGATTCGGGCGAGGGACGCTGGACCATAGAAGAAGCAATCGCCAATGCGGTTCCAATGCCGGCAATCACAGCCTCACTGTTTGCTCGATTTGCATCTAGGCAGGATGACTCGCCTGCCATGAAGGCTGTTGCCGCTCTGCGCAACCAGTTTGGTGGGCACGCAGTTCACAAGGCCGAATGACGTGCACTAAGTGTTAGTAAAACATCTGACGCTCACCGATTTTAGAAACTACCAACATGCCGACATCGACCTGAACCCGGGAGTCACCCTTTTTGTTGGCAGGAACGGCCAGGGTAAAACAAATCTGGTTGAGGCAGTGCGCTACCTAGCGACCTTGAACTCGCACCGCGTGGCAGGATATATTCCACTGATTCGTCAGGATCAACCATCGGCAATCGTTCGAGCCCTTGCCAGCCACGCTGGAAGAGACGCCCTGATTGAACTCGAGCTGAACCGTGGATCCCCCAATCGGGCCCGCATAAATAAGGCGAACCCAACTAAGACTCGAGACATTCTGGGTTACATAAACTGTGTGGTCTTCGCGCCCGAGGACCTGGACATTATCAAGAAGGATCCCTCTAACCGTAGAGCCTTCATCGATGAACTTGTGGTTCAGGTCTGGCCACGTTTTGCCGGAGTCTATTCCGATTACGAGCGGGTTTTGAAGCAAAGAAATACCCTGCTCAGAACCGCGCGGCAAACCGGTTCAAGGACCACGGCGCTTAGCACCCTCGACGCTTGGGATTCCCAGCTGGTCGGCTACGGCACCGAGATTATTGTCGCAAGAATGCAGCTGATTGAACGGTTGCGCCCGCTGCTAACCAAGGCCTATCAAGCAATCGCCGAAACCAATAATGAGCCTAGGATTCTGGTGCGCAGCTCGCTCTTCGCCTCGGCAACCAATGCCTCGGCCACTTTTGAATCGAGCGATGACGAATCCGATTTGGGTCTGCTCGAAACCTCCGACCGCGAAGTTATTCACGAGGCCTTCAAGGCCAAACTGTCTGAAATCAGACCAAGAGAACTTGAGCGTGGCATCACCCTGGTTGGTCCACATCGCGATGACCTGCTGCTGATGCTTGGCACTTTGCCAGCCAAGGGATACGCAAGTCATGGGGAGTGCTGGTCTTTCGCGCTTGGTCTGCGCCTAGCGTCCATCGACCTGCTTCGAAACGAAACCCAATCCGGCGACCCTATTTTGATCCTTGACGATGTTTTTGCCGAGTTAGATGCGGGTCGGCGGACAAGGTTGGCACAACTGGTTGCCAATAACGAGCAGGTTCTGATTACCGCAGCAGTCGCCGAGGACGTGCCAGAGACTTTGCTCGCGGCAACGTTTCACGTGAAACACGGAACGGTCGCCGCTGAGGAACCGATGGTGAACGATGACTAAGAACTCGAAGGATGATGGAGCAAAGTCGGACTTCGCTCAGGATTTCTATTGGCGCATGCGAGAGGCCGTCACGGGCCGGCTTGGCAGAGATGCCAAACGTCGAGCCGAGATAGCTGAGCGCAGCAACTCGAGACCTTTCGATAAGGGGCGTGACCCCGTCAAGGCCGGCGATTCGCTTGCCGGAATCTTGACCGCATTCAACTGGGATGGGCCGATTTCTGAGGCCGAACTTTTTACCCGTTGGCCGCAAATCGTGGGTGACGTGAATGCCAGTAGTTCACAACCAGAGGCGCTGGTAAACGGCACGTTGACGGTGCGCTGCAAGTCAACCGCTTGGTCCACCCAGCTCAAACTGATGCAAGGCCAGATTCTTGCGCGCCTGCACGAGGAGTTTCCGAAAGTGGAGATCAAGGCTCTTAAATTCTTGGGCCCGGATGCTCCAAGTTGGAAAAAGGGACAAAGGTCTATTCCAGGCCGTGGCCCGCGCGACACCTATGGATAAACCTTTAGTTACTCAACTAACATCCTTCGCTTAAAAGCCCTTTCGAGGTAGAATTACAGGGTTAGCCACCCCGAAAATCAGACGTTCTTTATGACCGCATTTCACCGGGCCTAACCTATGGAAGCAAGGAGTGTCAACTTAATATGTCTTCAATTGATGACAACTACAACGCGGGGAATATTCAGGTCCTAGAAGGCCTAGAAGCGGTTCGCAAAAGACCCGGTATGTACATCGGATCAACCGGACCTCGTGGATTGCATCACCTAGTTTATGAAATTGTGGATAACTCGGTTGACGAGGCTTTGGCCGGTTACTGCACCGACATCGAGGTGTTCATAACCAAAGAGGGTTGGATCCGCGTTAAGGACAACGGCCGAGGAATCCCCGTTGACATACACCCCGTAGAAAAGAAGCCAGCCGTCGAGGTGGTTCTTACCGTGTTGCACGCCGGTGGAAAATTCGGTGGTGGCGGATACGCGGTTTCTGGTGGTTTGCACGGCGTTGGTGCCTCGGTTGTAAACGCCCTTTCAACTGACCTAAAGGTCACCGTTGCCCGAAGTGGCAACCTGTGGCGACAGAGCTACAAGATTGGCGTTCCACAGGCTCCGCTCGAAAAGGGCGAGGCGGTCAATTACACCGGAACCCAAATTGAGTTCAAGCCAGACGGATCGATCTTCGAAAGCGTTGAGTTCGATTACGAAACCCTAAGAGCTCGATTCCAGCAGATGGCATTCCTCAACAAGGGCCTCGGAATCCAACTTACCGACGAGCGTAACGACAGAACCGACAGCTACCGCTATGAGCGCGGTCTCATCGATTACGTTGAGTTTCTAAACGCATCCAAGAAATTGGAAATCGTCAACCCAGAGATCATTTCCTTTGAGTCTGAGACCAAAGAGAAAAACATGTCACTCGAAGTGGCAATGCAGTGGACCAATGCGTACACCGAAAGTGTTCACACGTATGCGAACACAATCAACACCCACGAGGGTGGAACTCACGAAGAGGGGTTCCGCGCCGCGTTGACGACCCTGCTAAACAAATACGCCAGGGCCACCAACCTGCTCAAAGAAAAAGACGAAAACCTTACCGGTGATGACTGCCGCGAGGGTCTAACCGCCGTGATTTCGATCAAGCTTTCTGAGCCACAGTTCGAGGGTCAAACCAAGACCAAGTTGGGAAACACCGAGGCCAAGGCATTTGTGCAAAAAATCGTCAACGAGCAACTCGGCGATTGGCTAGACCGCAACCCGGGTGGCGCGAAAGACATAATCCGAAAAGCCATCCAGGCGGCTTCTGCAAGACAGGCCGCCCGCAAGGCGCGTGAACAAACCAGACGCAAGGGGCTTCTCGAATCAGGCGGCATGCCTGGAAAGCTTCGCGACTGTTCAAGCCGCGACCCAGTGGTTTCGGAAATCTTCATTGTTGAGGGTGACTCGGCCGGCGGTTCTGCCATGCGCGGTCGTAACCCAGAGACCCAAGCGATTTTGCCACTGCGTGGCAAAATCCTCAACGTCGAAAAGGCAAGGCTCGACCGTGCTCTTGCCAACACCGAAGTCCAGGCGCTAATAACCGCTTTCGGTACCGGTTTTGGTGAAGAGTTCGATGTCACCAAGATCCGTTATCACAAGTGTGTTTTGATGGCCGATGCCGATGTCGATGGTCAGCACATCCGCACGCTTTTGCTCACCCTGCTTTACAGGTACATGAGACCGATGATTGAATACGGCTACGTCTACTTGGCGCAACCACCGCTGTTCAAAATCAAGTGGTCTAACGCGGCTCACGAATACGTCTACTCAGACGCCGAGCGCGATGCGCGTTTGGCCGAGGGCCAGGCCTCAGGTCTTCGAATCCCGAAAGAGAACTCGATTCAGCGCTACAAGGGTCTTGGTGAGATGGACTACGACGAGCTTTGGGAAACCACGATGGATCCGGCTCACCGCACCCTACTTCAGGTGACTCTTGACGACGCCGCCATGGCAGACGAAATCTTCTCAACCCTCATGGGTGAAGATGTGGAAGCCCGCCGCAACTTTATTCAACGCAACGCAAAGGATGTTCGTTTCTTAGATATCTAAGAAACGAAGAAGGATAAAAATGGCTGACGAAACAGCAAAACCTATCGACAACGTTGAGCAAGTCGACATTCGAGTCGAAATGCAGCGAAGCTATCTCGACTATGCAATGAGCGTAATCGTGGGTCGTGCCCTTCCAGACGTGCGGGATGGCTTAAAGCCGGTTCACCGTCGGGTTCTTTACGCAATGTATGACGGTGGATACCGCCCAGACAAGCAGTTCTCGAAATGCTCGAGAGTCGTCGGCGATGTCATGGGCCAGTATCACCCACACGGTGACAGTGCCATTTATGACACCCTGGTTCGATTGGTTCAGGACTGGAACCTAAGGTATCCACTGGTTTCTGGCCAGGGCAACTTCGGATCACCGGGAAATGACCCCGCAGCTGCTCCAAGGTACACCGAATGTCGGATGGCTCCGCTCGCGCTGGAAATGGTGCGCGACATCGATGAAGACACCGTCAACTTCCAAGACAACTACGACGGCCGCACCCAAGAACCGACCATTCTGCCAAGCCGAATCCCAAACCTGTTGATCAATGGTTCAATCGGTATCGCGGTTGGAATGGCAACCAACATTCCCCCTCACAACCTGCGCGAAGTTGCAGCCGGAGCCCTTTGGGCCCTGCAAAACCCAGACGCCACCCAAGAGGAACTGCTCGAAGCCCTAATCGAACGGATCAAGGGACCTGACTTTCCAACCGGAGCAACCATCCTTGGCCGAAGGGGCATCCAAGACGCCTATCGCACCGGGCGCGGTTCAATCACGATGCGAGCAATCGTAAGTGTTGAAGAACTTCAGGGTCGCACCTGCCTGGTGGTCACCCAGCTTCCATATCAAGTGAACCCCGACAACCTAGCGCTAAAGATTGCCGAGTTGGTAAAGGAAGGCCGCCTCACCGGAATCGCGGATATTCGCGATGAAACATCTGGTCGCACCGGTCAACGCCTCGTCATCGTTTTGAAAAAGGATGCAATTGCCAGAGTTGTTCTAAACAACCTGTATCGCCAGACCCCGCTTCAAGAGAACTTCAGCGCCAACATGTTGGCCCTCGTTGACGGAGTGCCGCGCACCCTGAGCCTGGATGGTTTCATAAGCGCCTGGGTGACCCACCAAATTGAGGTCATTGTTCGTCGCACCCAGTTCAGACTCAGAAAAGCCGAGGAGCGAGCACATATTTTGCGCGGCTACCTCAAGGCTCTGGACGCACTGGATGCGGTAATCGCCTTGATTCGTAAGAGTGCGACCGTTGAAGAAGCCCGCGAAGGTTTGATTCAGCTTCTGACCATCGACGAACTACAAGCTCGCGCAATCCTCAACATGCAGTTGAGGCAACTGGCCGCTCTCGAACGACAAAAAATCATCGACGAGGCCGCCGAACTCGAGGCTCAGATCGTCGAGTTCAAGGCAATCATCGCCGACCCGGTTCGCCAGCGCGGCATCATCGCCGACGAGCTAGAAGAAGTTGTTTCGCGCCACGGTGACGATCGCCGAACCGAAATCCTGGCCGGGTACGACGGAAACGTTTCTATGGAAGATTTGATTCCGGAAGAAGAAATGGTTCTGACCGTAACTCACGGTGGGTACATCAAGCGAACCAAGAGCGACAACTATCGTTCGCAGCACCGTGGCGGCAAGGGCGTAAAGGGCGCCACCCTGCGCGCCGATGACGTTGTCGATCACTTCTTTGTGACCACCACTCACCACTGGTTGCTTTTCTTCACCAACAAGGGTCGCGTATATCGCGCAAAGGCCTACGAGGTGCAAGAAGCCGGTCGCGACGCCAAGGGTCAACACGTTGCCAACCTGCTTGCCTTGCAGCCAGACGAAAAAATCGCTCAGGTGCTAGACATCAAGAACTACAAAGATTCGCCATACCTGGTGCTTGCCACCAAGTCGGGGCTCGTCAAGAAGACCTCACTTGAGGCCTATGACACCCCGCGAACCGGCGGCATCATTGCAATCAAACTCAAAGAGGACGATGAACTCGTCTCGGCATTGCTGGCATCCGAGTCTGATGACCTTCTTTTGGTTTCGCGCAAGGGAATGTCAATCAGGTTCTCGGCCGGCGATGAAAGCTTGCGCCCAATGGGTCGAGACACCTCCGGCAACATCGGAATGCACTTCAAGGCCGATGACAACCTGCTTTCTGCCAGCGTCATAACCGACGAGGGATACGTGTTTATCGCAACCGTCGGTGGCTATGCAAAACGCACCTCGGTTGATCAGTATCGACTGCAGAACCGCGGTGGCATAGGAATCAAGGTTGCCAAGCTTGAAGAGAAGCGTGGCGATTTGGTTGGAGCGCTAATCGTTTCAGAAGACGACGAAGTTCTAGTCGTGCTCGAGGGCGGTAAAGTTATTCGGTCAGCAGTGAGCGAGGTTCCCGCCAGGGGACGAGACACCATGGGTGTTGTTTTCGCAAGATTCGCCGATGAGGACAAAGTAATTGGTCTGGCGCGAAACACCGAGCGCAACCTGGAATCAAGCACCGAGATTGTCGAGGGAGAAACCGAATGAGCGAAGCAACAACCAAAGTAAGAAAAGCGAAGCGACGCCCGGCCAGCGACGTAAAAATCGTTCGACTGAAGCTGATTCGCATTGAGTTTCTTTCAGCCGTGAGAATGGGTCTGCTAATTCAGCTCGGCCTAGCGGTTGCCACACTGGTTGGATTCCTGTTCTTGTGGTTCGTGCTAAACAGCACCGGATTGTTCAAGAGCCTGAGCGATCTAATCAGCAGCGTAATCGGCACCAGCCCGGGGGATTCATTGCCACTCGGGCCGGTTATGTCATTCGCTGGAGCAATTTCTATCTTCAACATTGTCACTGGTACTTTGCTATCGGGAGTCATTGCTTTGGTCTACAACGCCATTGCAAAGATGAGCGGCGGCCTCGCAATTGGCTTCACAAACAACTAAATAACCTAAAAATGCCACTAAAGGTGCTTTCAGTTTGAGCATTTGGCATAAATCAGGTAAAGTCAGAAAGGCTCTAGGGCCTATAGCTCAGGTGGTTAGAGCGCTTCACTGATAATGAAGAGGTCGGAGGTTCAAGTCCTCCTAGGCCCACGAAGGTTTCGCGAGAAACCCTCATGGGGACTTAGCTCAGTTGGTAGAGCACCTGCTTTGCAAGCAGGGGGTCAGGGGTTCGACCCCCCTAGTCTCCACAGCAATGGAAAAGGCCTCCCGAAAGGGAGGCCTTTTCTCTTTAGTACGGCACGAAGGTACTTATACGCAACGCCTAGTTCACAAATCGCCAGAGTTGTAGCAAAATATGAGTACGTCATCGCTGTCCATTCTTATATCCCACAGGCCATGAAGACAGTTCATTGAATTTTTCGCGGGACAATAACTTTAGGACGACATGAGAACCCTACTTATTCGCTGGGGTAGCGATCTTCGAGTTCTCACTATCTCTTTCGTATTGGTTCAAGTCAGCTACATTCTGAATGCCGTTATGCCACAAACTCGGGAACTCGTGAGCGTGGATCTGGCAATCTACGTCAAATTGTGGATTCATGAGGGCATGCTGGCACATCATGAGATCTACGGGGTAAACACTCCTTGGGTCTACCCGGTAGTTGCGCTGGTTCCCCTGTTCTTGGCTTACGCCCCGACCGCGCTCGTACTGGTTATTCGATCGTGGATAACGCCGAGCGAAGTTGACGACGTGACGTTGGTTCTCGCCTTCGGTTTGTCATGGATTGCCATCGCGATCTTATTTAACATCCTCGTTTTCCGAACCTTCCTAAAGGCTGCCAGAACCCAATCAGACATGTACTACACCGCAATTTGGCTGTGGTTTGCCGTCGTTCTATTAATGCATGGCCTTTATCTGAACCGGGTTGACGGATTCGCAATTACCCTCAGCATGCTCGTCATTCCATACCTAATGACTCGCCCTCGCATAGTCACCGCAGTGTTAACAATTGCGGGATGGGTGAAAATTTGGCCGGCCGCAATCGTGGCCGTAATGCTGGTCGCAACACGCAACCGACTGGCTATCGTGGCCACGGGCGCCGCGACATCGATTCTTATCATCGGTCTTGTGTTTGCCATTGGCGGAAACGTGTCGATGTTCAGCTTCGTCACCGCTCAGACCGGGCGCAGTCTGCAAATCGAATCTCTATTTGCTCTTCCATGGATGTTGCACCTGCTGCCGGGTGAGGTAACTCTAAACATGAAGATTCTTACTTGGGAGATAACCGGTTCTGGCGTGCAAGCCCTCTCGAGCGTGATCAACTACCTAATGCTGGTGGCCGCCCTGGTCACCCTCTCGGTTGCTCTGCGAGCGAAACTAAGAGGCGCAGAACCGCACACTATTCTTGGCGTCGCAACTATGGGTCTAATGCTTGACCTGATTGTTTTTAACAAGGTTGGTAGCCCGCAATACGTTGCTTGGTTGCTGATTCCGCTCATTATCCTCATCGTCAACGGTGACCACGAGGTGAAAGCCTTCACGGTTCTTGTGCTTGCCGCCGCGCTGCTCACTGGTCTGATTGCGCCAATTTTCTACAACGATGTGCTGGAGCGAACTTTGCTTGGCCAAATGCTCTTGGTTGCTAAGGCGGTCAGCTTGCTTGCCCTTTGGGCCTATAACCATTACCGGCTGCTGGCGCTTGGTAGACGATCAGAATTTGCAGTCGAATCGCATTAAACGGGCCAGTCGAAAACGACTGACCCGTTACCAATGCCCGGCTAACTTTTAGAAGTTCGAGACGGTGTCGGTAGTGTCGGCAACGCCAGCGTTGGTGTCGCCAACGCCAATGTTAACCGCATCATTTCCGTTATCACCATCGATCACATCGAGCCCCGCCTGCCCGTTGATGGTGTCGTTGCCCTCGCCACCATTAATGGTGTCGGCCCCATCTCCGCCATCAAGGGAATCGTTGCCGTTGTCACCGTCGATCAGGTCGTCGCCACCCTCGCCGTTTACGACGTCGTTGCCGTCACCACCGTTGATGTCATCGTTTCCTAGACCACCATTGATTAGGTCGCTTGCCGAACCGCCGTTTAGCAAATCGTTTCCGTCACCGCCGCTAATCTGATCGAAACCACCGGCACCGTTGATGTAATCAGCGCCAGGGCCACCACCGAGAGTGTCGTTTCCGGTTCCCCCGAAGATTCGGTCATTGCCGCCACCGCCATAAACCACATCGCGGCCTGCACCGCCACTGATCGTGTCGATTGCAGCACTGCCACAAATGATATCGTTCCCGTCGCCGCCGTTCACCGTGTGAGCAGTCGTACCGGTGACCACGATGATATCGGACCCGGCTGTGCCATTGACGGTTGCCAGGCCGCTAACGATGGTTGCCTTGAACCCACTGCAGTACGCGCTTGGCGTTGGAGTTGGTTGCGCGCTAGCCGCCTGAATCAAGGGCGATGCCAACACTAAGAGTCCGGCCCCCACGCCAGACAAAATACTTTTTCCAAATGACATTCTTTACTCCTTCATAAATAAAGTGGAGACCCCCCCACACTTTCAGTCAATACCCGCCCGACTGGCAAATCAAGAACTTCAGCAAAATCGCATACTCTTGTCAGGTGCTAGCACTTTTACCCGGATTTTTTACCGGCCTCTCACTCATAGTCGCGATTGGCGCCCAGAATGCGTTTGTTCTGCGACAGGGGCTGACCAAGCAACATGTCCTGTTGGTTGCCATCATTTGCTCAGTGATCGACGCTTTGCTAATCATTCTCGGGGTCGCCGGCCTTGGAGCTGTGATTGGCTCACTCCCCTGGCTCTTGGAGGTTATCCGCTGGTTCGGTGTTGCCTACCTGACTTGGTTTGGCATAAATTCTGTGCGCAGCGCTCTGCGCCAGCAATCACTCCTTGCTTCTGACCTACCAACAGCCAATCGGTCTAAGGTGATCGCAACAGCTTTGGCCCTATCGCTGCTAAACCCTCATGTTTACTTGGATACTGTAATTCTGCTCGGCAGCATCAGCAACCAGTTTGGCCCCGACAGGTGGTTTTTTGCCGGGGGTGCAATCACAGCGAGTTCGGTTTGGTTCACCAGCCTAGGCTTTGGTGCGAAGGCGGCTTCGAGGTTCATGGCGAACCCGAAGTTTTGGAAGATTCTAGATTTCACCATTGCGGCGGTTATGTTTAGCCTCGCGCTAACCCTCAGCGTCTATAAATTTTCTAACACCTAACCGACCCAGAGACTTAGCATTGAGTTAGCGGGGCAAGTTGTCTCGGGGTGGGGGCCTCATGGATTTTATTGCGGCAGTAATTATTTTGGCGGCGGTTTTGATGTTGGTCGTTGCTGGCCTGGTGCAGGCTGTCAGTTTTCTAATCTGGGCCGGTTTGGTGCTAGTTGGGGTCGGACTGGTGCTTCATTTTCTCAAGGGTTTTAGCCAACGCCGTCGAGGCTAGCAGATAGCCAAGCCCATTGTTAGGCTTGCAACATGGCCAAAAAGGAAGTTCGTGATAAACACGGCAACCTGAGGCGCCAACCACATGAGTTGCCGGAGGACGTAAAAGTCGCTCTCGAGCAGAACAGCGTGCGAGCCGATTACGACGCAAGACCCGCATATCAGCGAAAAGATTACCTGGCTTGGATTATTCGAGCCCAACATCCCGATTTGCGAAAGAAACGATTGAACCAGATGCTCAAGGAGCTTGAAGTCGGTGGCATCTTTCTGAGAGCCGACCATCCAGCGTCAAAAAAATAGTGCAACGGATTTTCTAGAAACCCAAGTCCTGAGCAACAAGTTCATTAACCTGACCAGAAACCGGGTTGCCGATCCACTGAAGCACACGCCCATTGACGGTTGCGATCGCTCGATCGGTATCGATTTGCGTTCCAAAGTGCTCAAGCATTAGCATCACGGCTTCGGAAATGTGTTGGTGCCTGCGCGCTAAAAGCGCGGGACCGTTTGGATAGTTGACCGCCTCAATGCTTGCTTGAAGCAAGTGGGTGGTTTCAATGGGGCTAGCGATGTTGGGGTGAATGCACTTGATCAGAAGTCGCGCGAGGTCGTGCGGCTCTTGCTGACCAAGGGTCTTCACAACCCTTAACCTCCTAGCCTGCTCAACTTCAAACAGATACTCGGTGATCAACTGCTTCATGTGAAGCAGTGACTTGAAATAGTACGTCATCGAACTGAGCGAGACCTTAGCTTCGGCAGCTACCGACCGGTGAGTGATCGACGCGACGCCGTGCCGGGTGGCAATAGCGACGCCGGATTTAATGATGTGATCGTACTTAACCTGTGAACGCCCCTGAGTGCGCGTAGCTTGAGCCATCTTTTCCCCCAAAGAATATGTTCCCCTGTGAGAATAATACCCAAGGATTAGGAAATTATTGGAACAATCCTACAAAGAATGAACAGGCTACTCAATCACGAGATTGTCATTTGGCTTGAGGTTTGAAATGCCACGCTTAAAGTAGCCAGAACCCATGGCCAGAAGCCCAAAGCCAACCCAACTGAGCAGGGTAAACCACTGCTGGAAGGTGTCGGCATCTGGGAAGAAAGATATGCGCTTCAGCAGGTTCAACTCTGCACCCAGCGGAAGCAGCTGCCCAAAGGAGCCAAGACCTGCAGGGTAATACTCAACCGGAAGTCCGCCACCGGATAGTGGGTTGCCGATTAGAAAAACGAATACGATTCCGGCAACCAGCCCAATGCGCCCAAGCCAAGTTGCCAGCCCGAGCAAAGTCGACGCGACTGCAACAATCGAGACAGCGATTACCAGGGTCTCAAGCCAAAAATTACCAACGAGGGATCCGAGCCATAGGTGCAAAATCGAGTTCATTGCCAAGCTCGCGGTGATTGAGACGAGTCCGATGAGAGCAAAGCGTTGCGAGATTCGACGCAGACGCATCGTTGCAAGCAAAGCTGCCACGATGCCAGCGATTACCAGTGGTAGTGATCCAGCGTTGAGGCCCAAACCTCGAGGGTCGCCGCCAGGCAACGCGGCAAGATCCATCACGGGAATTTCAAGCACCTGAGTTCCTTGATTAGTCATGGCCTGGTGGGCAAAACTGATCGCCAGTTGATTAAGAATCTGGGTGATGCTGGCGCTAGCCGCGCTGGCGGTGAGCACCTCGGGTTGATCGGTCAAAACGATTGCACCGTAAACCTCGCGCTTGGCAATTGCCTTGGCAGCAGCATCCCGATTTGCAAAGGTGATGATTTCAAAGGCACCCGGGCTCTGTTGCTCGAATCCCGCTTTCACGCCAGTGACCGCAGCAGTCGAACCAACCAAACCGATTGGAACGTGCGAAGGCTTGGCATTGGCTAACGGCCAAGCGAAAAGTGTCAGGATTACGCTGACGATGACTGTCATCATGAGTGCAATTTGCACAACCGGCTTCATAAACTGCGCCACGGAAAGCGGTTTCGTTTCAAAAGTGTCGGCAACGTTCGTTTCAACAGACAAGGCAGCTTCTTTCGCTAGGTTCTATGACTTCAGGCTAAACCAGAACCATTCAAATGCCGCGTAAGCCATCCCACTTTTCGCGGCAGAAACGGGGTTAAATAGGTAGGTGTTGTTAGAACCTCGAATCGTCAAGCTAAACACCCGAACCGGCGTAAATGTCGAGCGGCTACTGCCCCACAAGGTGATTCGAAAAATTGGGGCCTGGTGTTTCGTCGACCATCTGCGCCCCATCCAACACAACGAGCCGATGGTGGTCGCCGCTCACCCTCACACCGGATTGCAAACGGTATCCTGGCCGATTTCCGGGCAGATCGAGCACCGCGACAGCATCGGCAGCAATCAGAACATTGTTCCTGGGCAACTAAACCTCATGACCGCTGGCTCTGGCATCGCGCACTCAGAGCTATCCATCGGTCCAGGGTCCGTTCCAATGCACATGGTTCAACTTTGGATTGCCCTGCCTGCTGAAAGCCGCCATATTGACCCAAGCTTCGCCCACCACGCAGACTTGCCTAAATTTTTGAACGATGGATACTCGGTTGAGCTGCTGATTGGTGACTTCATGGGTGAGGTGGCCCCAACCAGGGTTTATTCACCACTCATGGCCACCCAACTCGAAACGGAATCCCAAGCGCAGGCCACATTTATCATGAACCCCGAGTTCGAGCACGGCGTATTGGTTCTCACCGGTTGCGCCTCGGTCAATGGAGTTTCGATTGAGGCTGGTCAGCTGCTGTATCTAGAAACCGGAATCGCGCAGTTCGACATTTCCTCAGAGCCCGAAACCAAGTTGTTGATTATTGGCGGTGAGCCGATGGATGAAAAACTTCTGATGTGGTGGAACTTCATCGCAAGAGACCAGTCCGAGATCGAGCAGATGCGTCTGGAATGGAATGAGGGTCATGAGCGATACCCAAAATTCGAGGATCGCATCGATGGGCGCATCCTCGCCCCGGATCTTCCATCGGTTGCCATGCGTGCTCGCTAAGGAACCGAAAGCGAAACTGGGACACTCGTAGCGGTATTTTCAATAGGATGAGGACATGGAAGACTTAGCAATCATCGTCGGAATCATGTTTCTCGGCAGCCTTGCCACCGGAATCATCGCCCTGGTGGTGAGCCTACTTTCGCGCAAGTACAACATCCCTCGTTGGTTGCCTTGGATTTTTGCAGTGCTGAGCACAGTTGTGGGCATTTGGTTCAGCACCCTATCGCTGCCACTCGGAATCGGCCCACTGGTTCTTGGCTTGCTGAGCCTAGCGGCGCTGCTTATTCCGAAGCGAACGCCTCAACTATAGAGGCCAAAAAGTCCTGGGTCTCAACCGCTCCGGGAATTCCAAACTTCATGTTTAGCGCGATGAACGGCACCCCGGATATTCCAATCTGGCCGGCAAGTTGCTCATCGGCTCTTACCGCCTGCGCGTAATTCTCAGACGCGAGCGTTTCCTCGACTGATTCTCCATTGAGCCCGGCCTTCACGGCAGTCGAGACCAACTCCTCGTTATCAAAGGGGTTTAGTTCGCCCGCGAAATATCCGCGTTGGATAGCATCGAAAACTGCCATGCCGATTCCGTTTTCAGAAGCTAAGGCCGCGACCCGATGAATATCGAAGGTGTTGCCGCTTAGTCTTTCGCTGCTCCAGGGCAATCCCTCGGCGGCAACCAGCGAACTGATTCGCTCCTCCATGACGGAAACTTCGGCGGGCGACCGGCCGTATTTGGCGGCCAATAATTCCGAAACGCTCTGGGTTTGGCTCGGGGCATTTTGATCTAGCTCGAAGGCGTGAAGGACGAGGGTTATGTCATCGGCCCGACCACTAAGTTCGATTGCTCGGTCGAGCCGAGCCTTGCCCAAATAACACCAGGGACAAATCAGATCTGACCAGATGTCAATAACGACCCGATCAGCCATGTTTGTGGTGAAACGGTTGAAGTGCGTCGTCTGGAATCTGACCAAAACGGCCGTACTGGTAATCCTCCATGGCTTGGATAATCTGCTCTTTCGAATTCATCACGAACGGGCCGTATGCCACCACGGTCTCACGAATCGGCTGCCCGCCGAGCAGGAAGACCTCTAGGGTGCCATGCCTAGAATCTTGATTCACATCGGCGGTGATTACGATGCGATCGCCGTAGCCTAACACCACGAGGCTGCCGGTATCCATCGGCGCACTGCTGCCACCGAGTTCGCCTTCGCCGGCAGTACCCTTGCCAGCAAGAACATAGCCAAGCGCGTTGAAGAGCGGATTCCACGGAATGGAAACCGAGGCACCGGGTGCCAAAGTCACATGCGCAATAGTCATTGGGGTTTGTGATTTGCCAGGGCCGGTGTGTTCACCAATCTGGCCGGCGAGCACGCGAACCAGTGATCCACCATCCTGGCTGGAAATCAAAGATACGTCATTGCCCTCGAGGCTCTGATAGGCGGGGCTAATCATCTTTTTATCGGCCGGCAGGTTTATCCACAGTTGAATACCGTGGAAGACACCGCCCGACATAACTAGTGCCTCGGGTGGAGTTTCGATGTGTAGCACTCCCGAACCGGCGGTCATGTATTGGGTGGCACCATCCTGGATTGTGCCGCCGCCACCGTGACTATCCTGGTGCTGGAAGGTTCCGTCAATCATGTAGGTGAAGGTTTCGAAGCCGCGGTGC
>CANCKM010000006.1 GCA_947378555.1 Microbacteriaceae bacterium | reverse complement strand
ACTCCGGTGGTGACTGCCTTTTCGGCGGTCTTCACGGTCTTGGTGACAGCCTTTTCAGCAGTCTTGACGCCGGTGGCAACCTTCTTCTCGGCAGCCTCAACACCAGACGCAACCTTCTTCTCGGCGCTCTGAAGACCCTTGACTACTGCCTTCTTCGCTTCGACAACTTTGGCGTCTGCTACCTTCTTGGCCTTGGCAACGGTTTCCTTGCCAGCCTCAACGGTGTCTTCAACGATTTCCTGAACTGCGTCGGCAGCCTTTGGTGCGTTGCGCTTGAAACTCTTGGCTACCTTGTCAAAAAAACCCATGTTGTTTACTCCTGATGTTTATTAATAATTGTTCGCGGATTGTCAGCAGTCTAGCCCAAAGCGCGGCGGCGTTGCAGAATCTCATCGAGTTTTTGCGAATCGAGCGAATCGGTTTTTGGCTGTTCAGCGGCAGCAATGTTCACCACCTCGGCCATCGGCGAAACCTGCAGTTCACCCACCCGAAGCTGATTAACGGGAGCTGGCAAAACGTTTGGAGTCCACGCCCTTGGGTCGGCGCTCTGCGCCAACTGAAGAGCTTGATCCTGGGTGCCCCAAGCAACCAAAGAACTAGCGATGGATGTTCTTGCTCGAGCCGCCACCTTAGACAACTTGATGCGTTCGCGGCTGGCCGCGCGCACCACCTGTCTAGAGAGGGCAAAGACCCCCAGCCCCGCGACAGTTCCAAAAAGAGTAAAGGGGTTGATGAAAGCCAACCCAACCGAAACGATTGCCGTCACAAATCCAAGAATCGAAAGGGACATAAAAAACTGAACCCGAGTGGTTAGCATGTGAACTTTTTCAGCAACCGACAGCATGCTGTTTGCCCTTGGCTGCCTGAGTTCGCGCACCACCGAAGCTTGTTCGCGACGATTGCTGCGGTTATAGGTTTTGTCTTGGCTGCGGTGAAACCAAGAGGGTATGAAGAACACAATCCAAAGCACGGCAACTGCCGCTAGCGTGATGCCGCCAAGCCAAGAAAAGTCCATACGTTAACGATATGAGGTGTTTGCCTGCGAAAGGTACATTTCGGGCTGCGTGTTTGTTTTTTATTCGAGCGAAGCTAATCGTTCCAAGGGTATTTGAGTTGCGGAACCTGGCGCCTCAACCAGCGATTGAGAACACCGTCTGGCACCTCTTCATGCGTTAGGGAAAAAACGTAATGGTCGCGCCAGGCCCCATTTATATGGATGTAGCCCTGCTTTAAACCCTCATAGCGAAAGCCAAGCTTTTCAACGACCCGAAGGCTGGGTTTGTTTTCGGGTCGAATGTCTATCTCGATTCGGTGCATGCCGACGATGTTGAAAAGATAATCGCTCGCCAACGCCACAGCCGTTGGCACGATTCCACGCCCGGCAACCTCAGGGACGACCCAGTAGCCAAGCACCGCCGAACTCACCGAACCATAAAGCATGTTGGCAACATTGAGTTGGCCAACCACCTCGCCAGACACCTCGATCACAAAAGGCAGTCCACTCTGCTCGTCCATTTGACGAAGCAATGCCCTCGATTGAGCCTTTATATCGAAAGAGTTGGGTCGGTTTGGGCTAGTGGCCTCCCAAGGCCGCAACCATTCGCGATTGCCCAGTATCGCCCGCTCGAGCGCCTTGGAATCACGCATACGCAACAGACGTAGTTTTACATCGTCATGGGTTAGGGCAAAAGGCATGGGCACGATGGCAAGATTAGTCGCATGGATGAAATCTCGCTTGCAAATCGAAAAGGAAAACTGCGAGCGCAGTTGAAGTCGGCCAGAGAGACCTTTTACGTTAACGCCTCCACCGAGGATTTGCAGGCGCTGGCCGAGGGGTTTTGCAATCAACTGGTTCGCTATTGCGAAGGGCGAAAAATCGGAACCGTTGCGGCTTACCTGCCCTATGGCACAGAGCCAGAACTTCGACCCTTTCTCGAAAAACTAACTGGGGCATCGATCTCAGTTTTGCTTCCCGTTGCAAAACCCGACCGCGAACTGCACTGGGTTAGCTGGGATGGGGTTTCAACGAGCATTGGAATCCACGGCTTTGCCGAACCGGTTGGCCCGGTCGCCGAGTTATCAGAAGCCGACTTGATTATTTTGCCGGCCTCCGCAGTTGATCTAAATGGTAACCGCCTGGGAAAAGGGCTGGGCTACTACGACCGCGCCCTGGCTTCGCTGAAAGAACAAAAGCGGACGGCCGGATCTACCATGCCCCTGACGGTTGCCGTGGTTTACGACCCAGAAGTTTTGACCGAGATTCCAGCCGAGTCTCATGACAGAAAGGTGACGGCCGCGATAACAGCGACCAAAACCATAAAGTTTGATGAGGGCTTAAACTAGCAAGATGCCAATCTACTCATACAAGTGCAAAAAGTGCGCACACGCCTTCGACATTAATCAGGCGCTGAGTGAAGATGCCTTGACCATATGCCCGGAGTGCAAGGGCAACCTAATCAAGGTTTTTGGCTTGGGCGACGTGACCTTCAAGGGCAGCGGTTTTTACAAGACGGATAACGCCGCGAGCCCGCCAAAGAACAGCTCAAGCTCGGAATCCTAAAGCTCAAGACGCTTTTGGGCTCTAGCCCCAGTGCGGTGGTTTATCTTGGCGCAGTCGATCATCATTAGAATCTGATTTTTCGCCCCAGGCCAAATCGGTGTCTTCAAAGGCGCGGTCGGATTCATCAAACAACACCTGAGGTCGCTTGGCCACCTGAATACCAACCGATTGAGCAATCTTTTGAGCCATCGCTTGAGGGTCGGCGAAAAGTTCAAAACTGTGAACCCTGATGTACTGCCAGCCCATGGCACCCAAGAGATAAGGTCGCAGACGCAGACGCTCTCGCAAGCTACTGCCAAGCAAAGCCCAATCCGGCTCGATAACGGCTGCCGACTTGGCAAAACTTATGGCCAGTGGCAAACGATCGCCAAACTGTGAGTCAACCCTGACTCCCAACTTGCGCAGCCGCAGCGAGAGGTCTCGAAGCATCGGATCGTTTTCAACAACTTCGGTCGAGACAACCTGAGCGGCCTTGGCATCGAGCAGATCCTTTAGATACGACGAGCCACCCTTCAGGTTCTCTTCGGCAATCGAACTCGAATCAAAACAACTAACCACTGTGATGCTGTGACGAGCACTCACCAAGAGGTTTGCCAGAGCACGACGACCATCTGGCTCGCTCAGCTGGCCGAAGTTGGTTAGTCGGCCACCCTGCTGGGTCTTGCCAAAACCAATCGAAAAGATGACTCGGTCGGCGGTGCGATGGGCAAGTTCTGACAACGGGGTGATTTCGAATCGCTCGTGACCGTGAACCTCAAAGAACTGGCGCAGGTTTGGGTTGTTCTTCAAGCCAACGTGAACGGCATTGCGCAAGCGGTCGGCGTGCATGGCGGATGCCGATGACACCAGAAGGGATTCTTCGGGGTGCCAAAGCGCGTGATTAAAAATCAGGTCGACAGTCTTGCGAACCTCGGCGTCTAGGCTTTCGTTAGCACCCTCAACCGGATTGTTGGCGCGGTTTCCTTCGGTGACAAACTCGATGTGGAAGTTGCTGTTGCCCAAAAATTGCTCGGCGGTCGGTTCAAAAATGATGCGGTTTTGGTAAAACTCGCGATTAATGAGCGAGCCAAGAATCTGCCCGCTGGTGCGATAGCTGCGACGCAAAACCTCGCTGTCAAAGTGCTCGCGAACATCCTGGTAAATCGAGTTCACACTAAAACCAAGGCCCAACAACTTTGGACGGCATTCAACCTCAAAGCCGACCGGATTAGCTATTGCCTCATCACCAAAGGCAATCACCTGCTTGGCCCTGCGCAATGCCGAGAAGTTTTCGGCGGTTGTGGTGCCAGCCGCATCTAGCACCAAAACGGTATCGAAGACATGGTCGCTTGGAACCTTGGTGGCAACCTCAAAAGGCGACATCATCAAAACCGGTGCGATTACCGCAAAGACGTTAGGTGCAACCTTGGATGCAGAAACAAAATCGGCAGACCCTGTCTTGAGCAAACTGCGAAAGGCAGCTGTCTCGGCAGGGTACTGCGCCAAGGCGGTTATCCATCGTTGATTTAAATCAAAGTTCAACTCGGCGGCCGCCTGAACCACCAGCTGGGCATCGCCCTGCCTGAAGCGTTGCTCAAGGGCGGCAATCTGCTCAGAGCTGTAGCCGAGCAGAACATTGTCATTGCTGCTGAGAACCTCAAGGGCCGACTGCCACCAGGCCAAATCAAACTCGCTTGCCAAGTGATCCTTGGCCACGTGCAAACGCCCGAGGTCGCGAACCAGTTTGCCGAGCCCCAACTCATGCAACTGCGCACTGACGAGCGAGCGATCCCCCAGGTTTTCTAAGGCAGCGGTGTCGGTGCTGAGCGAAACAAGTTTTGCCTCTAGATCAGCCAGATTCAACGCAGCCAGGGGCCGTTCGTCGCTGTTGGCATCAAGGTGACTCTGCAGCTGATCAAGGTCTTGCATGAAGCCCTGATAGGCAACCAGCGCTTCATTTATGCCCGGTTGAACATGAGGCGGGCTGGAAATAAGACAAAAACGTGACCACTGCTGACGCTGCTCTTCAATGGCTCGAAGCGCCGAGTTCATGTCGGTCACCGTCATGCCAGGGCGCAAATATTCCTTAGCCAACTTCTTAAGGCGTCGACGAGTGCCGCCAGAAAGGTTGCTGCGCTCCTTGCGCTGACCGGTGGCGGCAATCAACTCATCAAGTGGGCGGTCATAAACATCGGGCACAAAACGATCCAGAGTCTCGCGAATGCCACTAAACAAACGCAGGTAGCCGCCCCAGTCAGAGACCGAATCGGCGGGCTTAAACCTGGCAGCCGCAATGAACTCGGCCAGTTGCTCTTTGAGTTTGGGCAGCGACTCGTCGCGCAACCGGATGGCGAGTTCGACAGCCGCATCAACAGCTGCGGGTGAATCAAAACGGGCCTGGTACCAAGCGCTGTCCTGAGGCCCGAACTTGAACTCGCCAAGGTCGAATGCGCTCTGCAGTAACAGCAAGCCCTGAGTGCGATCGGCATTCAAAGCGAGCTTGTCTCGGCTGATTCGAGCCTTGGTCACCGGAGCGTGCGGCATGGCACTTAGCGCCGAAAGCTCCTCAAGAACCTGGCTGATTGAAACACCCAGCTCTTCATCGCTACGGTTCAAAGCATCGAAGTACCGGTTCAGATCATCCGAAACCTCAGCCAGTCGTTCACGAGCCTCGGCCAGCGCACTTGGTCTGGCCTTTTCGTTTCTCGAAATCGCTGCCACCAGGTCGAGCCAGGTTGAGGTCGAGCGAATGCCGAGGCCATTTAGCCCGAGGTGGGCCAGTCGATCCGAAATCTCGTTGAGCGTCAAACGCCTCGGTGCTACCACCAAAACCTGTTTGCCCTGGCTAACCAGAGCGCCAAGAATATTGACCACGGTTTGGGTATAGCCGCAACCGGGCAGGGTTTCAACGGCGAAGCTGTGCCCGGCCGCAGCCCGAGCCACGATGTGCTGCTGCGTTTGATCGGCATCGGCGACGAGGGCAACATCCATCGGAATTGGGGTTGGGTTTTCTGTGGCACCCTCGATGGTGTCGCTGACCAGGTAGTGCTCTTGCTCATCGGCCAACTGCATAAGCAGCGGGTTATCGTTGCGCTGGAAGTCGGCAAGCAACTCGGTTGGCACGGTGCTGAAGTTGCCAACAACCAGCATGCGCTGCAAATCTAGGTTGGCCTTTTGAGCGGTCAACTGGCTCAGGTATTCAAGGACGGCAATCGGAATCAGGTCGCTGTTTTTGTCCAACCGATTTAGCAGTTCGGCCGGGTTGAGCCTGATGCCGTAGCAAGTTGCTAGTGATTCGATGAGAGCCGGGTTGACTCTGGCAGCACCCGCCAGCGAGAACTCGAAATCGTCACCCTTGCTAACAATGCGCATCGGCCATAGAAATATTGGTTCACTCAGATCGAAGCCGTCGGCGGCAAAGTTGACCAAGCCACCAACCAAGTGCATCGAGGCGATACCGAAATGTTGCTCGAGCAGTTCGGCTTTGGCTTTGATTCGTCTGGATGCCGAAGCAGCCCGAGAGTAGGCAAGCGGGTCGCGCATCAGATTGCTCAGCACCGTCGCTCCACCGCCAACAAACTGGGCTAGCCCGCCCGGGTGAGCACGGTCTAGATCGATTTGACCGAAGGTGTTTGGTTCAAAGTTTAGGAGCGGATTGGTGACCCCGAGCACGCCGAGTTGGTTCTGCCACTCTTGCCAAAGGTTCATTTTCGTTTCCACTTTTGAAGCCTAACTTTTTAGCATCAAAACAGCGGTCAGGCTTGCCGTTGCTTTCAAAACAATTAGAACTTCGCAACCCCCCATTGCCTCGGATAGACTCAAGTAATCTGCGGCCCCGTAGCTCAGTGGATAGAGCAGAGGTTTCCTAAACCTTGTGCGGAAGTTCGATTCTTCTCGGGGTCACTCAAGCTGCCAGTTGAAGATAGGCATCCCAGTTGGGATCCAGACTCTCGGCCCCACGAACCGACCAAACGTGACCGGTTGGCATTTTTGGCGTCACCTTTAGTGTCCAACCGATTTCTGCAAGTGGCTTGTCGCTTTTTAGGTTGTTGCAGCGCAGGCAACAGGCAACCAGGTTTTCCCAACTGTCTTTTCCACCTCTGGATTTAGGGTGAATGTGATCGATGGTGTTTGCGGCTCGACCGCAATAGGCGCAGCGGTGGTTATCGCGGCGCAAAACACCTCGGCGTGAAACCGGAACCGCCTTGGCGCCGGGGATTCGCACGTATCTTGACAGCAAAATCACCGAGGGCAGTTCGTATTCGCCGCTGGCGCTTCGAACCACCTGATTGGCAGCGCCTTGCAATACCGTTGCCTTCTTATTGAGCACCAAAATAATCGCTCGCTTAAAAGAGACCACGGCAAGCGGCTCGTATCCAGCATTCAAAACCAATGTGCGCATTTTGTCCTTTCGAAATCACCCAGACGGATTCTGGGTTTTCGGGCGGCAACTAGCGTTCGGGCAATAAAAAACGCGCCGTCACAATGGACGACGCGTTGATTCAGCCGAAGCTTGGATGGGTTGTTGGCCATGGCGTTGTTGATAAACATGCTTGGCAGGCAGGTTTAGCGTGACCACAATCGACTCCCCTTCCAAATAAACGGTAGGTACCTAATAACAGGCTAGAGCTTAATGCTGACCAAAACCTGAATAATTTAGGCGTGTCAGGTTACGAAATGGTTGCGTAGTTTTGCTGAAACCCTCTCGGATTTGCTCGAAATCTAGTTGGTTTGCAGTCTGATGAAGTAAACCTGATCGGTGAAGATCGGGGCCAACTTAACATCGTCACCGGGGCGCGGTGCGTGATAGAAGTTTCCGTTGCCGGCATAGATTCCATCGTGACTTAGGTTATTGAGCACAACAATGTCGCCCGGCATGGCATCTTCGAACTTCACTTTGATTCCAAAGAACGACTGGCCAATGACCGAGTGTGGCAGGTTGATTCCAAACTGCGCGTAGACGTAGCGAACGTAACCGGAACAGTCAAAACCACCTGGGTTTTCGCCACCGAAGACGTATGGTGTACCAACGTATTTGGCTGCAACCTTTAGAACGTCAGCTGGGTCAAGCTTGCTGTAAGGCGGGTTGGCAATAAAGTCGCTTGCCGTCGGGCCGGTGTACTGCTTGATGGCGTTCAAGATGTTCTGGCGATCGGTTTCGGAAAGCGGGGTGGCTTTATAGTCACCGCGACCAAATTCGACCTGATTGATTGCCGATATTGTCAGGCTCTGGGCTTGATAATCGGTGGCAAGCTGCTTGCTGCTGATAGTTGTGAAGCCGCCAGCTGAAACGACATCCGGCGAAAGCGCATAGGCCGGGAGTGCAGCGGTGGCAAAAATTCCGGAGGCAAAACCCATTGCAACTAGGTCGCGTAAGACCCGTTTGGTTACCTTCTTGGGTGCTGCGTGAGGGCGCACGACATACTTGCCCTGAGATTTTGTGATTTGCTGAACGGCCAGCGGTTGACCATCAATTTTGGCCACTCTGGCAAGTTTTCTTTCGGCTCGGTCTGCCGAGCGCGACTGACGTGCCCGTTCTGCCTCACGAATCGAGCGGCGACTGCGCAACTCAAAAGTCTCTAAAACCTTGACTTCACCTTGAGCGCGGTGTCTTGCGTTGCTTTTTTGCGTCAAACTAAACCTCCGAGTTTCATTGGACAAGCCAATTCCCGCAACGAAACTATGAGTTCTAAAAACTCGGATTGCGGGCTAGGAAACCATCCGAGTTCGATTGCCCCACAGGTTCTTTCGAGGCAACATCTCCACTTTACCCGATGTTGTATGTTAATTCACTTAAGGCTGAGACCAACCTGTGAATTTGGTTACAGTTTGGTGACTGTTTATAACCCGGAAATCCAGCGAATCAGTGGGTTAAGGGCGACTCAACAAAAAGATGCATGGCATCGGAATTTCGAAGCAAAAGGCCCTGATCGGCCGAGCTAGCGCAGATGCGCCACCCCTCCCCGCTGCGTGAAAGTGTCACTGAACTGCCTGGCAGTATCCCAAGAAATTTGAATCTCAAAAGCAGGTTCGAATCCATCTGTAGCGGCTCACCGATGCGACGAAGCACGAAATCGCGCCCGTCCAACATTTTTTCGTCAAGCGCGGTCACTGATGTGACCCCGTCCTTGAAACCAGTGTTACCTTGAAAACCGAGGGCATCAAGGCCTGGGATCGGGTTTCCGTATGGTGAAACATCCGGGTTCTGAATCAGGCCAAGAATCTTGCGCTCAACCTGTTCGCTCATCACGTGTTCCCAGCGACAAGCTTCGTCGTGCACAAACTCCCACTCGAGGCCAATCACATCGGCCAGCAGACGCTCGGCCAGTCGGTGCTTTCGCATTACCCCAATTGCCAACTTGCGCCCGTGGTCGGTCAATTCGAGGTGTCGGTCATTGCTGAGTTCGACTAATCCATCTCGCTCCATGCGACCGATGGTCTGAGAAACGGTTGGGCCAGAGTGGTCGAGGCGCTCCGAGATTCGGGCTCGCATCGGCACCTGACCTTCTTCTTCAAGTTCCAAAATGGTTCTGAGGTACATCTCTGTGGTGTCGATTAGGTCAGCCATGGCGATGAATCCTCCTTTATTTCAAATCGATTGCCCCAATGCGATGCGGTTGCCCTAATTATGGTGGACTGCACCCAAGACATCGGCAACTTCGCCGATATACTTGAGGCATGCCTGAAATCATTATTCCCACCGAGTTCCTTCCAGTCGACGGCCGATTCGGTTGTGGCCCATCCAGAGTGCGACCAGAACAAATCGCCGCCTTTGCAACCGAAGGTGCAAAACTGATGGGCACCTCGCACCGGCAGGCCCCGGTCAAGAATCTGGTCAAGCGAGTGCAGGACGGCTTGATGGATTTCTTCCACAACCCCGATGGCTACGAAATCGTGCTTGGAAATGGTGGTTCAACCGCGTTCTGGGATGTGGCTTCTCATTCCTTGGCCGATGGCAAGGCTCAGGCCTTGGTTCACGGCGAGTTTGGCGCCAAGTTTGCCGCTGCCCTTCAGGCCCCATGGCTAACCGCTCCCACCGTCATCAAAGGTGAGCCCGGTTCGCGTCTTGAGCTTGAGGCAGAGGCCGGAGTTAGCCTTTACGCGTATGCCCAAAACGAGACTTCAACCGGCGTTAGCACTCCGGTGAAGAGAGTTGCCAGCGCCGACTCGGGTGCATTGTTTTTGACCGATGCCACCTCAGCTGCCGGTGGAATCGACTTTGATCCTCTGGAAACCGACGTTTATTACTTTGCCCCACAAAAGAACTTCGCCTCTGATGGCGGTCTCTGGCTTGCCTTGATGTCACCGGCAGCGGTGGCCCGCACCGAGGCGGTAGCCCAGACGTCAAGGTACATTCCAGAATTTTTGAGCTTGAAAACCGCAATCGACAACTCAAGATTGAGCCAGACCCTGAATACCCCGGCAATCGCAACGCTGTTTTTGTTAGCCGAGCAGGTCGATTGGATGAACGCTCAGGGTGGGCTCGCTTGGGCACACTCCCGAACCGCCCAAACCTCGAAGCACCTCTACGACTGGGCTGAGGCGAGCCAATACGCGACCCCGTTTGTGACCAACCCGGATCACCGTTCCCAGGTGGTTGTGACCATCGACTTTGCAGCCGAGGTTGATGCCGCGGCCATTGCCAAGGTGCTGCGTTCAAATGGAATCGTTGACGTTGAGCCCTACCGCAAGCTGGGCAGGAATCAGTTGCGCGTTGCAACCTTTACGGCAACCGAACTATCTGATGTTGAGAAACTTACCTCGGCGATTGACTTCACGGTGGCACAGCTCGCCAAATAGGCGAAAAACCAAGCCGCTTCGCTTAGTGTTGAGACATGGCGAAGTTCAAATTTTATGTTAGGGATTCCGAGCGCAAGCCCGACCCCGAACCAATGCGAACCAACGCCAACTTGGCAATTGCGGTTGGAATGACCGTGTTCTTAGTCGCCCTTATTAGCCTTCTTGCGACCTATCCATCGCTTTCGACTGAACAGTCTTGGTGGCCATGGACTTGCGTTGCGGGTCTGGGCCTCGGCGTCTATGCCATTTTCCACGTCAGACGTCGCTGAGTCTTCAGCCTGCGACTCATCCTCGTCTTCGGTTTCAATCTCAACAAAACCCTCGACAAGTTCGTCCTCAGAATCTTCAGTATCTTCGGCATCCTCGGCTTCGGCTGCATCGGCTGCGGCCTGCGCCTCTAACTCAGCCTGCAGGGCCTTGTAGTCGGCAAGACGTTCCGACCAAGGAACCCAAGCGGGTGCCAAAAGCGAGCTATCGCCCGGAACCATAAGAACCTCAGAAACGGTTGCGGCCTGATTCGCGTCTGCCTGATACAGCGTGATTGACCAGCGCCATCCGGCGTAGCCCTTCAGGGTGCTCTCAAAGAGGTAGCTAGTTAGCCCCTCGTCTTCCTGCACGGCCTCTAAAAACTCGCCAACCACCGTGGCCTCGTAGCCAAGCGCTTTGGCGCCAGCCACCGCCTCGGAATGTGCCTGTTCACGGCTGCCCGCCGCAAGAACCTTAGGCATCTAGTTCGTCAGCTAGCTTGCGAAGCAGTGAGGCGATCTTCTTGGCATTTACCGGCTCTGGATACTTGCCGCGCTTCAAACCGCCACCGATTACATCGAGTAGCCCGATCAGGTCTTCGGTGATGATGGCCATTTCATCGGCCGGCTTGCGGCCCATTTTGACTAGGCTCGGCGGTACCTCCAAGAGACGCACGGAAAGCGCCTGAGCGCCCTTCTTGCCCTCGGCTACACCGTATTCAACGCGAGTTCCTGGCTTGACCGAGGTTGTTCCGGCTGGCAATGCGCTGATGTGCAAAAACACTTCGGCACCGTCGTCAGAGGCGATGAAGCCGAAACCTTTTTCTTCGTCAAAGAATTTGACTTTGCCTGTTGGCATGCGAACCTCTTTCAATTGGACCGAACATTATTTTACCTGAACGAAACCCAAGCGCACCCTATTGGTTCGCGCTCAGCGGTATCCTAGAAGGATGCCTAATGACAAAGAATCAAACCCGAATCGCTTAGAAACCGTGCTTGCCTACATGATGGTCGGTGTGGTTGGTGCTTCGGTTATCAGTCTTTTTGTGGTGCTAATCACCGGCGCCAGCGGGTCAACCAAGGTTTGGCCCATCTTCCTGGTACTACCTGCCATCGGCTTGCCTCTTGCCGCAGCGCTCATTATTGCCCTTGTGCTGGTCAACCTGCGCCGTCGCTCGCGTGAAAATCGATCGAATAAAAATTAGAAACCGACTCGCCCTATGAGCGAAATGTTGAGAATGGCCGCGGCACTTCGAGCTGCGAGCGATTCCGAACTTACTCGCGTCATTACCGAGCGCATGATCAACTCAGCCGGACTGGTTGACATTTTTGACCTCGCCGAGGCCATGACGGCCCCAAAACTGCTTGGTGCCACGTTAGCCGGTCTTCCGAGGTCTCAGGCCAAGGCCCTTGAACAACTTCAGAATCAGCTGCCCGCCGAAGCACAAGCCGTTGAGAGTTTGACTCGAAACTTCTTGGTCGAAAAAGTCGAATCCGAATATCGACTGTTCCCAACCGTTGCCGAAAACTTTGCCGTCATAACCAAGTCCAACGGCGGGCAAATCACCGTTGAGCCGGCTTTGGCTGCCGTCGACTCGGGTCAAGCTCAGGACATGCAAGCCGCCACCGACCGTGAGGCCGGGATCTGCATATTTGAAATCCTGCAGGCATTGACCGAACTTCACTTCGACCTGGAACTGCGCTACGTGCGCGAGGTCGGCCGCCGCAGCGTCGGATTGCCAGACATCAAGCGCCTTGCCAGCCACCTCAGAAAAACCAACGATTTTGCCCGCATCGTTTATGACCTCGCCGATTTGAGCGGGTTGGTGGTTTTGGCCAATGGGCGCTGGCAACTCTCGACTCAGGCCGAGAAATGGGTTGGTTGGAGCCAAACACAACGCTGGCGACACCTGGTTTCAACCTGGCGCAATATCCTCGGCGATGAATCGGCGAACGAACTGCTATCCGACATCAAAACCTTTGCACCAAATATTCCGAACTTGGATTCTCTTTTGGCGCGCAACTACCCCTTGGCCGACAGTTCGGTGCAGTCACGCATCCATCGTCTGGCGAAGCTGGCGAACAGCATCGGCCTGACCGTTGAGGGTTCGGCGACCTCTTGGTTGAACGCAACCCTCGATGGCAAGATTGACGAGGCGGTCAAGCTGGCTGCCGAAATGTTGCCGGTGGCTCAGAACAAAATTATTTGCCAAGCCGACCTGTCACTTATTGCCCCCGGGCCTTTGCCAACGGCAACCGAAATCGAGCTACGGCGATTTGCCGAGACCGAACAAATCGGCATGGCCTCAACCTACCGCTTGACCACCCTGAGCGTCACCCACGGACTCGAAACTGGGTTACGGCCTGAGCAGATTAGTGGGCTGCTGGTCGAACTCTCTGGCAAGGCTTTGCCGCAGCCGGTTGGCTACTTGATTCGCGAGGTGGCAAATCGCTTTGGGCGCCTTACGGTTTCGGCCGCCTCGGGCGAGGCAAGAAGCAGCATTCGAGCCGCCGACCCAATCTTGCTAACCGAAATCCTCAACGACACTCGCCTGCGCCCGTTCAACCTTTTGCCTGGCGCCGGTGCCGGAATGCGAGCCAGCGCCGAGGCTGGTTTGCACACCAGATTTGAACCCGAGGTTATTTACTACGGCTTGCGCGAGGCAGGGTACGCCGCGATTCGAGTCGATGAGTTTGGCAAGGTTTTGTCACCGCGGGTGGCGCTTGAACTAAACGGTTCGGAGACCACCGCTAAAAAGGCATCGACCATTGTCGATGACATTCAACGCATCAGAGCGCAGGATTCAAGGGTTAGCAAGGATCCGGACAGCAGTGACATTCAGCGGCAGATTCAGTTGGCGCTAAAGAACAAGACCAAGTTGCAAATCACGGTGACCAACGCGGCTGGCTTAGAGATTGAATATCTGCTTGAGCCCATCGGCATAGCAAACGGTAGGTTGCGCGCACTGGATAGTCGGGCAGATATTGAACGAACCTTGCCGCTATCTAGCATTCTCAAAGTTTCACTCGATTAATGTTCAACAAAGTAGGGGTTTAGTAATGTCAGACGCAACCACCATGGGGCCACTAATCGTGCAGAGCGATAAGACCGCACTGCTTGAGGTTGACCACCCGCAGGCGGCTGACGCAAGGCATGAGCTGGCCATTTTTGCCGAACTCGAGCGCGCGCCCGAGCACATTCACACCTATCGCATCACCCGACTCGGTCTGTGGAACGCCAGGGCTGCCGGGCATGACTCGGATTTTGTTTTGGGAGTGCTCGACCGATACGCCAAGTTTGCCGTTCCAACTTCGGTGCGAGCCGACATCACCGAGACGATGTCTCGCTACGGTCGCCTAATCATTCAGCGCGGCCCAGAGGGCGAGCTGGAGCTGGTATCGAAAGAGCCGGCCATCTTGATTGAGGCTTCGAGGCACAAGAAGATTGCCCTGCTTTTGGGTGGCAGAATCTCAGAAACCGCCTTCAGCATTCAGCCTTGGGCCCGCGGTCAGGTCAAGCAAGAGCTTCTCAAGTTGGGTTGGCCAGCAGAGGACCTAGCCGGCTACACCGAGGGTACTCCCCACGAAATCTCGCTGGCCGAAGACGGCTGGTCGGTTCGCGGCTATCAACAAGACGCGGTGGATAAGTTTTGGGTTGGCGGCTCTGGCGTTGTGGTGCTGCCCTGCGGTGCCGGAAAAACTATCGTTGGGGCGGCCGCCATGTCGGTTGCCAAAACCAACACCTTGATTTTGGTGACCAACACGGTTTCGGCCAGGCAGTGGAAGGCCGAGTTGCTAAAGCGCACCTCGCTGACCGAAGAAGAAATCGGTGAGTATTCCGGCTCGCTCAAAGAGGTAAAGCCGGTCACCATCGCCACCTATCAGATTCTTACAACCAAGCGTAAAAATGAATACGCCCACCTGGCCCTGCTAGATGCCAACGACTGGGGTCTTGTGGTTTACGACGAGGTTCACCTGTTGCCGGCACCAATCTTCAAAATGACAGCCGATCTTCAGGCAAGGCGTCGCCTCGGGCTAACCGCCACTCTCGTGCGCGAAGACGGCAAAGAGGGCGATGTCTTTTCGCTCATCGGGCCAAAGCGTTTTGATGCCCCCTGGAAGGAAATCGAAGCTCAGGGCTACATTGCCCCGGCCGAGTGCTTTGAAGTTCGAGTCGACCTGCCAGAGGAAGAGCGCCTCAACTATGCAATCGCCAGCCAGGAAGATCGCTACCGAATTGCAGCCACCTCACCGGTAAAAATCTCGGTGATTAGAGCGTTGCTCAAAAAGCACGAGGGTGAGCCAACCCTGGTGATTGGTCAGTACCTCGACCAGATTCACTCGGTTTCGGCGGCGCTCAAGGCCCCCGAGATCACCGGTGAAACCCCGATCGAAGAACGCGAACGACTCTTTCAAGCCTTCCGCGACGGTACCGAAAAAACCCTTGTGGTTTCCAAGGTTGCCAACTTCTCAATCGACCTTCCAGAAGCCTCGGTTGCGATTCAGATTTCCGGTTCCTACGGCAGTCGTCAAGAAGAAGCTCAGCGGCTCGGGCGCCTGCTTAGGCCAAAGGGCGATGGCCGGGCGGCCAGCTTCTATACGCTGATCGCAAGAGACACGGTCGATCAGGACTTTGCCCAAAATCGCCAGCGGTTCTTGGCCGAGCAGGGTTATGCCTACACAATCTTGGATGCGGTCGACCTGGTTTAAACAAGTAACGAAGGCGGTGCGGCTGCTTTCGTTGTGCAAACGACATCCATCGTATTAGCAGGAAACACCCAACCAACTCTCAGGAATCTTTCAGCAAACTCCCTGAGAATGTAGACATGGAAAACGTTAAGGTACTCGTCTGCGATGACGAACCAAACATCAGAGACCTCTTGGCAACCAGTTTGCGCTTCGCCGGATTCACGGTTATCGCGGTAGGTTCCGGTTCGGCCGCGGTTCAAGCCGCCGAGTCAGAAAAGCCAGACATCATTCTCATGGATGTGATGCTGCCAGACATGAATGGCTTCAGCGTCACGAAAAAGATTCGCTCGATGGGCATCACCGCCCCGGTGCTGTTTCTGACCGCGCGCGATGAAACCGAAGACAAGATCACCGGCCTAACCGTTGGTGGCGATGACTACGTGACCAAACCTTTCAGCCTCGATGAAATCGTGGCTCGAATCAACGCCATCATGCGACGCACCCGGGCATCCGAGCCCGAGGATTCGTCGCTCTCGGTTGGCGAGATCACCATCAACCAAGACGCCCACGAGGTGTGGGTCAACGGCGTCGATGTTGAGCTAAGCCCAACCGAATACAAACTGCTGCGATTTTTGATGTCGAACCCGAACCGCGTGCTAACCAAGGCGCAGATTCTGGATCACGTTTGGGAGTACGATTTCAACGGCGAGATGGGAATCGTTGAGTCTTATGTTTCCTACCTTCGCAAGAAACTTGACCCGCTAACCACCGAGCCGCTGATTCAGACCAAGCGCGGTGTTGGCTACATGTATAAGTCGAAGAACGGGAAATAATTGCCAAAGGGCAAACGCTCGGCAGCCGCAGACTCAAAATCCGCGGCTCGGCCCAGAAACCAAGTGGGATTTTTTCAGAGAATCTCGTTGCGCACCAAGCTAACCGCTCTGTCGGTTGCGCTCATTGGTGTTCTGCTTGTCGTTTCTAGCCTCGGCACAATCTCGTTGCTCAAAACTTATCTGCAGCAAAACGTTGACACCCTGCTCAACTCGACGGCCGCCACCTTGCAGCATGAAGACCCTGCTCTTTTAGAGGATCGACTGGCCTCGCAAAAGGTTCAGCTTCCTCGCCTTCCAAGTGACTACTACATTGCCTATCTAGACCCCAGTGGCGGCTTGCTAATAGGCCTGGTATCGGCAGCTGGCAAGAACACCGATGTTCCGAACATGAGCGGCTTCACGGCCAGCTGGGTGAAGTCAACCAACGCCATTCCGTTCGAGGTGAAGAGCAAAAAGGTCACCGGCTCGACCAAAGGCAACATCACAACCTGGCGCATGGTGGCCGTGCCCCTAACCGAGCAATCCGGTTCGCTCGTGGTCGCCTTGCCAACCGCCAGCAATACCCTGCTGCTTGATCAATACGCAAACATCGGCGCCGGCTTCGGGCTGCTTTTGCTCGTCATCAGCGGCGCGGCCACCTGGATAGTCATCACCTCCGCACTTCGCCCACTGCGCGAGGTTGAGCGAACCGCAAAGGCCGTGGCAGAGGGCGACATTTCCCAACGCCTCATGGAGCAACCCGGCACCACCGAGATTGGCAGAATCAACCAATCGCTCAACACAATGCTCGGCAGCATCGAATCGGCCATGTCATCTCGCAATAAGACACTCGACCAAATGCGTCGCTTCATTGCCGATGCCAGCCACGAGCTGCGCACCCCCCTGGTTTCGGTTCGAGGCTATGCCGAGCTCTACCGCATCGGCGCACTAAAAGAACCCAAGGCGGTCGGTGAGGCCATGCAGCGCATTGAGAACGAAGCAATTCGCATGTCAGAGCTGGTCGAAAACCTGTTGGCTTTGGCGCGCATGGATGAGGCAACCGCACTCAAGACCAACCCTACCGACCTGGTTTCACTTGCCAGAGATGCAGCGATGGATGTGTCGGTCGCCAACCACAGTTCGAACATAGCAATCAACGATTTCAACGGAAAACCCTTGGCCGCGGGTGCCCAGCTCATGGTCGATGCCGACTCTGGGCAACTGCGGCAGGTGCTCATCAATCTGCTTGCCAACGCAGCGAGGTTCTCGCCCAATGACGAAAAGATTGAACTCGCCATGGCCGAAGCACCCGGCGATCGGGTGGTAATCGAGGTCCGAGACCGCGGTGAGGGCATTCCAAGGGAGTTGCGTTCCAAGGTATTTGAGCGTTTCTTCCGGGCAGACAACTCAAGGAATCGCGAAACCGGCGGCTCTGGTCTTGGTCTCGCGATAGTCAAGGGAATAATCTCTAGGCACGGTGGCGAAATCGTGGCCGACGAGACCCCTGGAGGCGGCACCACCATCCGCGTTGCCCTTCCTAAGCGTCAGCGCTAACCGCAACGCTTCGGGCCGTCTTATCCACAGACAGCACCCTTTTTGGCTTTTTGTGTCGTACCCACTGAAAGACTCCATAAACATCTAGTTAGGAGTCAAATGTCAGCATTTTCAGTAGACAGCGAGTTAGTGCTCGCTGCAAACACCACCATCCAAGCAACAATCAGTCGACTGCAATCCGAAGTTGAAAGCCTGCACGGTCAACTGGTTGGCCTGCAGTCGTCTTGGCGCGGAGTAGCGGCCGACAGCTTTCAGGAACTAACCGGCCGCTGGCGCAGCACCTCAACCCTGGTCGACAATCAGTTGGGTGAACTCGGCCAGGCTTTGGCAATCGCCGCACGCCAATACGCCGAAATCGAGCACTCAAACGCCCGTCTCTTCATCTAACTCCCCCCAAAAAGCAAAAAGGGCGAATCCTTTCGGATTCGCCCTTTTTGTATGTCTTATTGGACTAGAAGTCCATTCCTCCGCCGCCCTGAGGCATTGAAGGTGCTGCTGGCTCTGGCTTGTCGGCAACGACAGCCTCGGTGGTCAGGAACAAGCCTGCGATGGATGCTGCGTTCTGCAGAGCAGAGCGAGTCACCTTTACAGGGTCATTGATTCCAGCCTCGAGCATGTCAACATACTCGCCGGTAGCGGCGTTCAGACCGTGACCTGAAGGCAATGAGGCAACCTTCTCGGCAACGACACCTGGCTCTAGGCCGGCGTTGAATGCGATCTGCTTTAGTGGGGCAGAGATTGCCAGTGCGACAATCTTGGCGCCGGTTGCTTCGTCTCCGGTCAGGTGCAAGTTTTCAAAAGCGGTCTTGCCTGCCTGAAGCAATGCAACACCACCTCCGGCAACAATGCCTTCCTCGACTGCAGCCTTGGCGTTGCGAACTGCATCTTCGATGCGGTGCTTGCGCTCTTTTAGCTCAACCTCGGTTGCGGCTCCAGCCTTGATGACTGCAACACCGCCGGCAAGCTTTGCCAAACGCTCCTGCAGCTTCTCGCGGTCGTAGTCTGAATCGGTTGCGTCGATCTCGCGACGAATCTGCTCAACGCGACCCGAAATCATGGCTGCCTCGCCGGCACCCTCAACGATGGTGGTCTCGTCCTTGGTGATCACAATCTTGCGAGCACGGCCCAATAGGTCAAGGGTGGTGTTCTCAAGCTTTAGGCCAACCTCTTCCGAGATAACCTGACCACCGGTCAGGATTGCGATGTCCTGAAGCATAGCCTTGCGACGGTCTCCGAAGCCAGGAGCCTTGACGGCTACCGAGCGGAAGATGCCACGGATCTTGTTGACGATAAGAGTTGCAAGGGCTTCGCCTTCAACATCCTCAGCAATGATCAAAAGCGGCTTGTTGGCCTGCATGACCTTGTCAACGATCGGAAGCAGGTCTTTCATGCTTGAGATCTTTGAGTTTGCGATTAGCACGTAAGCGTCTTCTAGAACGGCTTCTTGGCGCTCAGGGTCAGAGACCATGTAAGCGGACATGTAGCCCTTGTCGAAGCGCATTCCGTCGGTGACCTGAAGTTCGATACCGAAGGTGTTTGACTCTTCAACGGTGACGACACCCTCGCGACCGACCTTGTCGATTGCGTCGGCGATTAGCTCACCAATGATTGGGTCGCCAGCAGAGATCGAAGCGGTAGCAGCAATCTGAGCCTTGGTCTCAACCGGGCGGGCGTCCTTGATCAACTGTTCGATAACAGCTGCGGTTGCCTTTTCGATTCCACGCTTCAAGCTGATTGGGTCGGCGCCGGCTGCAACGTTGCGCAGGCCTTCGCGAACCAATGCCTGTGCCAAAACGGTCGCGGTTGTGGTTCCGTCTCCGGCAACATCGTCAGTCTTCTTGGCGACTTCCTTTACCAGCTCGGCGCCGATGCGCTCAAACGGGTCTTCTAGTTCAATGTGCTTTGCAATCGAAACACCATCGTTTGTGATGGTAGGGGCGCCCCACTTAGATTCGAGCACTACGTTGCGACCGCGCGGCCCAAGGGTGACCTTTACGGTGTCAGCGAGAATGTTCAAGCCACGCTCTAAACCGCGACGTGCTTCCTCGTTGAAAGTTATGATTTTTGCCATTTAGGGTTTCTCCCGAACTTGGATAAGTTTGATGGTTTTAGCACTCAACCTAATCGAGTGCTAATACAGTTTTAGCACTCGAGCATAGAGAGTGCAAGTCTTGAGCGGTTCGAGAACCGGATTCGTTGGTTAAACGAAACACCCCCTCCGAAGAGGGGGTGTTTCTTAAATCAAGCCTAAATTAGCCGATTACGTGAACTGCGTCGGCCTGTGGGCCTTTGTCGCCGTTCTTTACTTCGAACTCAACGCGCTGGTTCTCTTTGAGTTCCTTGTAGCCATCGGACTGAATAGCTGAGAAGTGAACGAAAACGTCCGCTCCGCCATCCTGGGTGATGAAGCCGAAACCCTTTTCAGCGTTGAACCACTTGACGGTTCCTTGTGCCATGTAAATACTCCTGTTACTAAGTGAACAACTCGGATGAAAATCCTCGCCGAGTCGCATAGTAACCGAGGGATTCCGGGGTTCCTATGTAAACTGCAAAAAAAATTTCGCGGTTAATGCTTCGACCACTTACGAGTCTAGCCTGATAGTTGCCTTTTAAGGCAAGGAGTTTACTGAAATGCCAAATAGGTTATACACGTGTTATAAACCGTGCAAGGCCACTTAAGGCTTTCGACTACTTGAAATCGGTGCCGAGCACCACGGTTATTGGGTCTGAATACAGCGTAGAAACCTCCACCGGCCAGACTCCGATGTCTTTGGTCAAACTCTCAACCTTGGATTTCAAGGCCTCTGTTTGAACGTATACGGTCGTGCTCGTGATTTGATCCGAAGTGTGATCCGAAGCCAGAACGAGATCAGAAGCCGAGAAAACGTTCCACCCGGCGTCAAGCAGTTTGTGACCCAGTGCCGAGGCGAAGCCCTTGCCAAGGGTGCCATCGAGCACGGTTATTCCGACTCCCCCGGCCCGTGTTCCACCGGTGAAGACCGCGGTGTTGGTGCTGCCTCCTGGCAAATCTGAACCCGTGATGATGCTGGTGCTGTTGAAAGCCGAGACTGCAAAGTAGCCGGCAACGGTGAGCGCGCTGGCAGCAAGCACCAGCTTGCCAAAGTCGAATGCACCGTCGGCAAACGTGCGACGGGTGCGGTGCCGACCAGCTTTTCTCGAAACCGAGTCAAACGCGTCTGTCGGGAACTTTTCTGCCATGAATCCTGCTTTAAACTTTCAGGAGGCACAACTGCGCCTCGAGTTAATATTAGGCGTTTCCAACGAAAGGTGTGCCGATGGACTACCCAATTAAAAAAACTGATGAGCAGTGGCAGCAAGAACTCAGCGATTTTGAATTCCACGTCTTGCGCGAGGGCGGAACCGAGCGAGCCAACACCGGCGAACTCTTGAACGAAAACCGCGAGGGCGTCTATAGCTGCAAGGGTTGCGGGGCCGAACTGTTTCGCAGCGTGGCCAAGTTTGATTCGCACTGTGGCTGGCCAAGTTTTTACGAACCAAAAATCGGCGACGCCGTTGAGTTGATTGAAGACCGCAGCCACGGAATGCTACGCACCGAAGTTCGCTGCGCAGCCTGCGGTGGTCACCTAGGTCACGTTTTTGAGGACGCACCGCAAACTCCAACTGGCGACCGCTACTGCATAAACTCGGTCAGCATCAAGTTCAACGAGGCTTGATGCCCGAAACCAAGCGAGCCCTGATCGTCATCGACGTACAACAGGGTTTCGCCAACTACGACGAGCCGGGCGAGCGAAATAATCCATCGTGCGAAGCGAACATCAAGCAGCTTATTGCGGCTTGGCGCGAAGCCAATCAACCGGTGGTTTTTGTCAGACACGATTCTTTGCTTGAAACCTCGGTGCTGAGACCCGGTCAAGCGGGCAACGACTTCAAAGCGGTCATCACCGGGACCCCTGACCTCTTGGTGACCAAGAGCGTGAACTCGGCGTTCTATGGAAGCCCCGATTTAGATGCTTGGCTCAAGGCAAACGAAATTGATGCGATTGCAATCTGCGGAATCCAAACCAACATGTGCTGCGATGTCACAGCGCGCATGGCTGGCAACCTGGGGTACGACGTCTGGTTTGCCCTTGATGCCACCCACACCTTTGCCAAGTCTTTTGGCGATTTGACACTCTCGGCCGAGCAGCTGTCGCTGGCAACTGCCACCAACCTGGACGGCGACTTCGCCGAGGTGCTCGCCACGGTTGAGGCGATCCAGCGCATCAGCGCAGCAAAGTAGTCGAAACCGGCTAGCCGAGCAGCTTACGCAGGATTGGGCGATTGGCTTTTTGGCGAGCAACTTCAAGGTATCCATCGCGTTCAAAAAGCTCTAGCGGCCCGTGAAACGCGTGATCATCGGCGAGCGCCGCCGCTGAATCAACCGGGAAGGCTTCGAGAGCGACGGCACCCAACGATTTGGCATGGGCGGCAGCGGCTTTCAACAGAGCCGTTGCGACCCCCTGGCGACGATGGGATCGGTCGACAAAAAAGCAGATAATCGGCCAAGCATCAACATCGTCGATGGCTTTGAGAGCCGCCGAGTTTTCTAACCTCGGAAAATCGCCACGCGGGCCAACCCCAACCCAACCAACCACCTTGCCCGACCGAATGGCCACCAACCCTGGCACGGCCCCTGATGCGAGGATGACGCGAAGGTCGGCTCGGTTTTGCTCGGCACTGCCGGTGCTGTAGTCGGTTTCGGGGTTTCGAAAGTACATGCACGAGCAAGACTTGAAGCTTCTGGCACCAACCCGCATTTGCATGGCAACAAACCCGTCGAAGTTTTCGAGGGTCAAAGGTTGCACGGTTATTTCGGGATTCGCTGATTGGGTATTCACTGGTTGCGGATTTGCCGGCGCATCTGACATGTCAGCAGTTTAGCCGCGGGAAACAGCGTTATTTGGAGCCGACCAGGGGACTTGAACCCCTAACCCCCGCATTACAAGTGCGGTGCGCTGCCAATTGCGCCAGGTCGGCTTGACTGAAAGCCTTAACTTTTTGTCATTGACCAGTCTAGCAAGACCGAGGCTGCGTCGTTGCGGTTTGGTTAGCTGCGCCAAACATCGTTGAGGGTCACAGTTTTCAGTGCACGGTTTCGAATCAACTTAAGCAGATCGTCAAACCGGCTCGAGGCTGTCAGATTGTTGCTGTGTCCGATGATCAGCGCCTCATCGTGAAAGTATGCCTTGGCAAGTTCCACCACCCGATGGCCCGTGATTGAGCCCGAATCACCCAGGGTGCCGTACCACATCACCGGCGTGTAGTAGCCGACGGCGGCGGCCGATCGAATCACATAGTCGTTGTAATAACCAAAAGGCGGCCTGAAAAACGGTTGACTCTTGACCCCGTAATACTCATAAATAAAATGGCGGCAACTATTCAGCTCATGCCCGATTTGCGTCGAACTTAGCCTGGTCAAATCTGCGTGAGTGTGGGTGTGGTTTGCCAGTTGCACCTGCCCGGTGTCAACCAGCGGTTGCAAATAACGATGGATGCTGCGCCACGTGCTGTAAGTCGAGGTCACGAAGAATGTCATGCGCAGGTAAGGGTGCCGCTTGAGCAGGTCGGTGTAGCTCTTGAGCGACGAAAGCGAGCCGCCATCGTCTACCGTCCAGGCGAGCCTTCTGACCGGAGACTGTGGAAGTGACCAAACGGTGTGCCTTGGGGCCCACGGCTTTGTTAGAACGCTGAGTGGTTGTGCCTCGACGGGCGCGAGCCGGCCCTCGGTTAACGCAGGAACCAGCAGGCTGGAGGCCGAAAGTTTGAATAACTCTCGGCGATCCATCTGCTGGTTCCTAAACCGTTTGGCCCTTGGCTACTTCAGAACAGCAGCCCTGAGGACTGCCTGAGCAAAAGCTGCCTCGTCGAAGATGGCGGTTGCCGGCTGCACCGTCTGGTTGTTGATTAGGACCAGAGGAGTTCCTTTGCCCGGAGGGGTCGTCCATCCCGGAATCTGCTCAAACCAGTGGCTGGCGTAATCCTTGTTGGTGCGATCCTTGATGTACTTGGTCGCTTCGAACAAGACCCACGGAACAAACTTTTTGGACTTTATGCAGGTTTCGACCGCCGAGCTTGCCGAACCTACTCCGCTGTCCTTAGCCCACTGCAAGAGTTGCGAGTCGCTTGGACCAGCCCCTCCTTCTGGCATCTGATTTGCATAGAGGTAGGCGCTGTAGTTGAAGAAACTGTTCGGCGCTTGGTCGGCCACACAAACGGCAGCATTGGCCACGTTCTGTGAGAAGTTGGTTGAGTAGTTGTCGCGGTATCCATCGAGGAAGGCCACCGGGTGGATCTCGACCGTTGCGGCACCGAGCTTGACCCAGTCGGAAAGTTGCGCGTGCTGGGCCTCTTCGAACTTGCCACAGACCGGGCATTGGTAGTCAAGGTAAACGGTGATGTTTGGAACAGTCGTGATTGGTGTCGGGGTTGGGGTTCCGGTTGGAGCCGCTCCGTTTACAACGTTCGGGTTGTTGATGACCTTGAAATCCTTGCCAATCTGGATTCCGTTGTTCCAAGTCATGTTGTGCGGGTAGTTGATCGTGTCGCTCGGGGTCACCGGAACCTGGTTGATCTGGTTCACAACGATTGCGCCGACTCCGGCGAGCAATCCCAAAATCAGGGCGACTACTGCGAACTGCTTGAGGCCGCGCTTGCGACGGTCACTCTTTTGGCTTGCTTCGCGCATTTCACGGGCCTTGGCTCGGGCCGCTTCACGCTGTTCTGAACGGGTAACTTTTTGCTCTTGCGGTGTCATTTCTACCTCTTATTTCACAGTCAACCTCGACTGTTGCTTTTAGTTATAAAACCGATGTCTAAAACAGTCTAGGCGAACGCCTTCAACTGCGATAATAAAAAGGCTGCCGATTGGCGGCACTTCACAACGGATCGTCCGGCACGTACCTGCCGGTGAGGAGAAACAAATGGCATCAGTAACATTCTCAGCCGCAACGCGGTTGTACCCAGGTGGCGTTCGCCCAGCCGTGGACAAACTTCAACTAGAAATCGCCGATGGCGAGTTCTTGGTTTTGGTTGGTCCTTCGGGTTGTGGCAAGTCAACTTCGCTTCGCATGCTTGCGGGCCTAGAAGACGTCAACGAAGGCAGCATCTTGATCGGTGACCGCGACGTCACCGACATTCCACCAAAAGACCGCGACATCGCAATGGTCTTCCAGAACTACGCCCTCTACCCACACATGACCGTTGCCGAGAACATGGGCTTTGCCCTGAAGATCGCCGGCGTTCACAAAGACGAGCGTGCAGCCCGCGTGCTAGAAGCAGCAAAGCTTCTTGACCTCGAGCCATACCTTGCTCGCAAGCCAAAGGCCCTTTCCGGTGGTCAACGCCAGCGCGTTGCCATGGGTCGCGCAATCGTGCGCAAGCCTCAGGTGTTCTTGATGGATGAGCCTCTTTCGAACCTGGACGCCAAACTTCGCGTTCAGACTCGCACCCAAATCGCTTCGCTTCAGCGTCGCCTCGGAGTAACCACCGTTTACGTGACCCACGACCAGGTTGAAGCAATGACCATGGGTGACCGCGTTGCAGTGATGAAGGACGGCGTACTTCAGCAGGTCGACACCCCTCGCAACCTCTACGAGCGCCCGCTAAACGTCTTCGTTGCAGGCTTCATTGGCTCACCAGCCATGAACCTATTGCAGCTTCCTATCGTTGATGGCGGCGTTCAGTTCGGCAACGTTGTGCTTCCAATCGATCGCGACATTCTCGCCAAGACCAGCGCCAAGTCAATCACCGTAGGCCTTCGTCCAGAAGACCTCGAAGTGACCAAGGACAAGGGTGTTGAAGTTGAGATCGACGTTATCGAAGAACTCGGCGCCGACGCCTTCCTTTACGGTCGCACCCAGCTCGGTGGAGTCAGCGTTGACATGGTGTCACGCGTTGAGGCCCAGAGCCACCCAACCGCGGGCGTGAGCGTTCACCTTCGCCCACAGGGCGGCATCACTCACCTGTTCGACATCGAAACCGGTGAACGCCTCAACTAGTGGGTCAATCACTCGACATTACGGCTGCCACGGTAGAACCAGCTCTGCTGGATCTACCGTGGCATTTGCCTTTAGAAGACTGGCCAACCGAGAATATTGCGGCTCTGCCCAAGGGACTTAGCCGCCACACGGTGCGTTTTGCGCACCTCAACGATCACGTCATCGCCATCAAAGAAACCTTGCCCGAATTGGCAAGGCGCGAATACGACATGCTCAAGAACCTAATCAAACTTGATGTGCCATCGGTTGAACCCTTTGCCATCATCAACAATCGAACCGATGAGCTGGGCGAGCCATTGCCGGCTGCGCTAATCACCCGTCACCTCAAGTTTTCGCTCCCCTACCGCGCCATGTGGTCGCAAGGCTTGCGCCCCGAAACCGCAACTCGCTTGGTTGATGCACTTTCTGGGTTGCTGGTTAGGTTGCACATCGCCGGATTCTTTTGGGGCGACGTTTCACTTTCCAACACCCTCTTTCGCCGCGATGCCGGGGCCTTCGCCGCCTATTTGGTCGACGCCGAAACGGGTCAGCTCTACGAATCTGGTCTTTCAAGAGGTCAACGAGAAAACGACTTAGAGATCGCCAGAGTCAACATTGCCGGTGAACTCATGGATTTGATTGCCTCTGGCAACGCCAAAGGTGGAATCGATGCGGTTGCCACCAGCGAGCGCATCGTTGCCAAATACCGCGAACTCTGGGATGAACTCACCGGAGCCGAAGCTTTTAGCCTGAGCGAGCGTTGGAAGATTCAGCGCCGGGTCGATCGCCTAAATGAACTTGGTTTCGACATCGAAGAGTTGGCAATCAAAACCGACTCGGCCGGATCCACGGTGCGCATTCAACCAAAGGTGGTTGACGCCGGTCACCATTCGAGGCGCCTTATGCGACTTACCGGGCTTGACGTTGAAGAAAACCAGGCCAGACGCTTACTAAACGACATGGATCAGTATCGCGCCCAGCATGTTCGGCCAGGAATCGACGAGGAGTACCTAGCCCACGAGTGGCTAAGTCACACCTTTGAACCGGTTGTCATGGCGATTCCGCGCGAAATGGCCGGAAAGCTAGAACCCGCCGAGATTTTCCATCAGGTGCTAGAGCACCGCTGGTACATCAGCCAAGAACAAGAACGAGACATTCCGCTCGCCGAGGCAGTTCAGTCATACGTCGCCAATGTGCTTGCGCACCGTCGGGACGAAGAAGCCTTGCTCTCACCCGTGACAGAAGCAATTACGCTGCCAAACCCGGTGCCAACCGGCACCATCGTGGTTTACGAGGACGAAGAAGAAGACTGGCGCGACAAGGTCTAAGCGTTGCCGCCAACACCTCGCCGCTAAAACCTCTTACAGTGTTGGGCGGCTCTTACTGATTTCATAAAGCGCAACGCTGGCAGCAATACCGGCGTTTAGCGACTCGGTGTCGCGTGCGATTGGAATCGACAAAATGGCGTCGCAGTTTTCCTGAACCAAACGTGACAGACCCTTACCCTCTGAACCGATAACCAAAACTATTGGCTCTGGGCCAAGCTTGAAGGTTGGCAACTGCATGTCACCCTCACCGTCAAGACCGACAACGAACAGGCCGCGCTTTTTGAGTTCTTTTAGCGTGTTGTTCAGGTTGGCAGCCAGAGCAACTGGAATACGAGCGGCCGCACCGGCCGAGGTCTTCCAAGCCGAAGCGGTGACTCCAACTGAACGACGCTGCGGCACGATTACTCCCTGACCACCAAAGGCCGCAACGCTTCGGATGATTGCTCCGAGGTTGCGCGGGTCGGTGATGCCATCGAGGGCAACCAAAAGCGGGGTCTGGCCGCGCGAGATGATCTTGTCAAGAAGATCCATCGGGTGCTGGTAGTTGTAGGCCGGAACAGCCAGGGCGATTCCCTGGTGCACCGAGTCAAAACCGGTTAGACGGTCAATCTCAGCCTTGGTGACCTCGCTGATTGGAATGGAACGCGCGTTTGCCATTGTGATGGCTTCCTTGACGCGGTCATCCATCTCAATGCGGTTCGAAATGTACATGGCGGTTGCCGGAACCTTTGAGCGCAGTGCCTCGAGGATCGAGTTGCGGCCAGAAAGCACCTCGCCGGCGTCGGCGGCCTTGGCCACGCGCTGGGTGTTGCGCGAGGCAGCTCCGGCGCTGCCAGCGGTGCGGGCGCTGGGTGCTAGAAACTCACCCTTGCGCGAGTTGACCGGGCTTTGCGCGGCATACTTGGCGCGGTGCTCGGCAGCGCGTTGCTTTGGGTGACCCTTGCGCTCTTCGCCCTTGGGGGTTGGTCCCTTGCCTGCTAGGGCGCGACGACCCTTGCCGCCGGTGCCGATAGTTGCGCCTTTTTTGCCTTTTGCCGCGCCTGGGCGACCTGGTTTGCTAGCCATTTGTACTCCAATGGGTTGAGTCGGCTGCATCCTCTAGGGTTATGCCGGCTTGTTGTAGTTGATCTCTGATGGCGTCAGCGCGAGCAAAATCTTTTGCCACGCGAGCCGTGTTTCGTTCTGCAATCAGACCCTGAACGATTACATCCAGCGCGTTGAAAGTCTTTGTGTCGGCAGTTGTTGCCCACTGCGCATCGCTTGAGTTTAACCCAAGCACCTGAAGCATGGCTTGCACTGCCGCGAGGGCTACCCCGATTGACTCGACCTCATCCGAATCGATGGATGTGTTGCCGGCGCGCACGGTCTCGTGCAGGCAAGCCAGGGCGGTTGGCACGCTGAGGTCTTCATCCATCGCGGTTATAAAATCTGTCGGCAAGGCAGCAAAGTCAAACTCGCCGCTAACTTCGAATCGGGTTCCGGTCAAGCGGCGTGCTGCGCGGTCGATGAAACTTTGGATGCGCTCGATGGCCGACTCGGCTTCTTCCAGAACACCCTCGTGATAGTCGAGCACCGAACGGTAATGCGCACTGCCGAGGTAATAGCGAACGGCGATTGGGCTGGCCGCGTTTAGCAGGTCGGTGGCAAAGATTGAGTTGCCGAGAGACTTGGACATTTTGTTGCCGCCAACGTTAACAAGGCCGTTGTGTAGCCAAATGGTGGCAAAGTGATCGCCGGCCGCGCTGGATTGAGCCAGTTCGTTTTCGTGGTGTGGGAAGCGCAGGTCTAGCCCGCCGCCGTGAATGTCGAAGCTGGCACCCAGGTAACGAGTCGCCATGGCCGAGCATTCAATGTGCCAACCAGGGCGGCCGGCTCCAAAGCGGGTTGCCCAGCTAGCCGATTCTGGCTCGCCCGGCTTGGTCGCCTTCCACAGTGCAAAGTCTCTTGGGTCGCGCTTTTTAGGGTCGGCAATCTCGCCGGCTTCAAGCACCTTTTCGGCATCAATCTTTTGGTTGGTAAGTTCGCCATAGTTGGCCCACTGCGAGGCGGCAAAATAAACATCGGCCGAACCATCTTCGGCTTGGTAGGCGTATCCGGCAGCAACGAGTCGCTCGATCAAGGCGAGCATCTCAGGAATGTGTGCGGTTGCCCGAGGCTCATAGGTTGGTGCCTCGATTGCCAGAGCGCGGTAGGCCGCGTTGAACTCCTGCTCGAAACGGTAAGCAAGCGCCCACCAAGTTTCACCAGAAACCAGAGCGTTGGCCAAAACTTTGTCATCGATATCGGTGACGTTGCGAATCAGTGTGACGTTAAGGCCCTTGGCGGTTAGCCAGCGACGCAGTTGGTCGTAAACCAGAGCCGACCTCAGGTGGCCAACATGCGGTGCGGATTGCACGGTTGGGCCGCAAAGATAGATGCCAACTTGACCGGCAACGATCGGCTCAAAGTCTTTGAGTTCGGCCGACCGAGAATCATAAAGGCGCAGGTTTAGCTTGCTCATGCTCACGAGGCTAGCCTAACGATTGAAGCGTTCGCAACGGCCGCTAAACCTTCGCTGTGACCCAAGAAACCAAGGCCGTCGGTGGTGGTAGCTGCCAAGGTCACCGGCGCCCCAACCAACTCGGTCAGGCGCGCTTCAACCGCTTGGCGTCTCGGGTTGAGTTTTGGTCGGTTGCCAACGATTTCGACGGCAACGTTATTCACCTTGAAACCGGCGATGGATAGCAGGTTGATCGTGCCCTCGATAAAGAGTTCACCACTGGCCCCGGCATATTCTGGTCGGTCAACCCCGAACTGGGTTCCGATGTCTCCTAGTCCAGCCGCCGAAAGCAGGGAGTCAACCAGCGCGTGCGCAATGGCGTCTCCGTCGCTGTGACCATCGAGGCCAATCTCCCCCGGCCAAAGCAGGCAACCAAGGTAGAGCGGCTTTTCTGGGTCGACCGAGAATCGGTGCACATCGATGCCAATGCCAACCAGTGGCGTCGGGTGGGTGACCGGAGTCAAAACAGTGGATTCGGCGAGCAGGCGTTCGGCGGCCGCAAGGTCATCCATCGTGGTTATTTTGAATGCGCGAGAATCGCCAGGCACGTGCCTAATCTGGCCCCCGAGAGATTGCACAAGGGCTGCGTCATCGGTGAAGTCTTCGCCGGCGGACTGATAGGCGGCCAGCAGCTCGAAGGCCTGAAAGCCCTGTGGGGTTTGGGCGAGGCGCAAGCTGGAACGGTCAACGGTTTCTAAAACCAGATCGCCCAGAACATGTTTTACGGTGTCGGCGACCGGCATGACGGGAATCGTTGCCAGCCCAGATTCGCGCACCGAGGCGGCAACGCGCTCAAAAAGTTCGGCCGGGGCAAGTGAGCGGGCGGCATCGTGAACCAAAACGATTGGCGTGCCGGGTTCGATGACCTGCAGCGCGTTTTCGATTGACTGCTGCCTGGTGTCGCCACCAATAACGATGGATGTTGACACCGCCGAAGCCGAAGCCATCGCCGTTGCCTCAAGCACGTGGCTCGCGGGTACGGCAAGCACCAGCCTTGAAACCGATGCCATTTGGGAAATATTATCGATGGTGTGTTCGAGCAGTGTGCGTTGACCTAGTTTTACAAAGGCCTTCGGGGCACCGGCACCGAGTCGCTCGCCACGACCGGCTGCGACAACCACCACAGCGACGTCGCGGGCGGGCATTGAGCTACTGCCTACGAGGCTAGGACTTCGTCAAGGATCAGCGAAGCCTTCTCTTCATCGGTCTTTTTGGCAAGAGCCAATTCAGAAACCAAAATTTGACGAGCCTTGGCAAGCATGCGCTTTTCACCGGCAGAAAGGCCACGGTCTTGGTCGCGGCGCCACAGGTCACGAACAACCTCGGAAACCTTAACAACGTCACCCGATGCAAGCTTCTCTAGGTTCGCCTTGTAGCGGCGTGACCAGTTGGTTGGCTCTTCGGTGAACTCGGCGCGCAAAACGCCAAACACCTGCTCAACGCCAGCGTCGTCGATTACATCGCGCACGCCAACTTCAGAAACCGCATTGTCTTCACGAACCCAAATCGTTAGGTCGCCCTGGGCTACCTTAAGTTGCAAATATGCATAGGTCTCGCCACGCATGCTGCGCTCTTCTTTTGCGAGAATTGTTGCGGCGCCGTGGTGAGGGTAAACGACGGTTTCGCCAACTTCAAACTTCATACAGGTTAAATCCCTTCAGAAACTACGATTTTACCACAGTTAGCCTGATAACGAGAGAGTAAACTAATGATGCACTTTGCCGTCATCCAGAAGGACTCATCACATGCGCAAGTTTGCCGCAGTGGCTATCGCCACCGCCTTACTACTATCCACCGCCGGTTGCAGTTTTTCACCGGCCGAAAGCCTCAAAATGTATGCGCCGAGTGATGGCTCACAGGTTGACCTAACCGATGGTGTGAAGGCCAGAAACTTCATCTACCTAAGCAACGGAACCACCGGCGCCCTCGTTGGCTCGCTGGTGAACTCGGGCACCAAGGCAACCGAAGTGTCTCTTCAGATGACCGACGTCAACGGAGCAAAGGTGCCCTACGCACCATTCCTAATGGCAGCCGGTGAAAAACTTGACTTTGGATACAACTCTTCGCCAGCTCTTCTTGTGGCCCTGCAGTCCATCTCTGGCTCAGAGGCAAAGCCGGGTCAGCTCGTAAAGATTTACGTGGTTTCGTCTCACGCGACCGGCCGTGGCATGGATGTTCCGGTGCTCGATGGCACACTGCCTACCTACACCGAGTTCGTAAAGACTTTGCCGACGGCTTGGCCAACAGTGGCGCCTACCGCATCACCAAGCGCCTCGCCGAGTGCATCCCCGACTCCAACCCCGTAAGGCTGTTTAGAGGTTAAACCTCGAACTTGTAGCCGAGACCGCGCACCGTAACCAGGTGCACCGGGCGGGCTGGGTCTTCTTCAATCTTTGAGCGAATGCGCTTGATGTGAACATCGAGGGTTTTGGTGTCGCCGAAATAGTTCGACCCCCAAACCCGATCGATAATCTGGCCTCTGGTCAGCACGCGGTTTACGTTTTCGAGCAAGAACTCGAGTAGCTCGAATTCCTTCAGCGGCAAGGCCACCTTTTGGCCAGCAACGGTGACGCTGTGGCGCTCGGTGTCCATGCGAACCGATCCGGCCTCAATGATGTTTCCAACCGCGATGGATGGGCTAACCTGACGCCTAAGCACCGCGTTCATGCGAGCCAGCAGCTCTCTAGTTGAGTACGGTTTTGTGACGTAATCGTCGGCGCCGATTTCTAAACCGAGAACCTTGTCGATTTCGGAATCCTTCGCGGTGACCATGATGATTGGCACGTTTGAGGTTTGACGAATCACCTTGCAAACCTTGTCGCCGTTCATGCCGGGAAGCATGAGGTCAAGCAGAATGATGTCGGCACCCTGCTCTGCAAACAACTCGAGAGCAATAAGACCATCGGCCGCCTCAATGACCTCGTAACCTTCTTTTTTTAGCAGATAGACAAGTGGCTCGCGAAGACCCTGCTCGTCTTCAACAACTAATACCCTGGTCATTCTTGGCCTTCCATAAGTGATTCATTTTGGGACTCTAAAGTTTCTTGATCTGCCACCGGCAAACACAGGGTAAAAGTCGAACCCAGACCCACCTTGGAAAAAAGGCGGATTTCACCACGGTGTTTTATTGCCACGTGTTTTACAATGCTTAGCCCAAGGCCGGTGCCACCGGTCTGGCGGTTCCTGGATTGATCGACGCGATAAAATCGCTCAAATATTCGCGCTTGCTCGTCGGCGGGGATTCCAATTCCGCTGTCGGTCACGGCGATTTCGGCGTTCTTGCCAGAAATTTTAATGCCGACCCCAACTTGCCCGCCCTCCTCGGAATAGACAATCGCATTTTCGATCAGGTTCTTTACCGCGGTGCAAAGCATTTCAAAGTCACCGAGCACATACGTCTTTTCGGCCTCGATGTAGTTCACCGCTACTTTTTGAGATTCAGCCACCTGTGCGGTGCGGTCAATTGCCTCATGCACCACGTTGTTCAGGTCGACACACACAGCCTTGGTGCTAACCTCGCTGGACTGCAAGCGAGACAGCTGAATGATGTCTTGGATGAGGTTTGCGAGGCGCTTGGATTCCTTGACTAGGTTGCCAGCAAAACGCTTGACCATCTCGGTGTCTTCGGTGTCGCCCTGAATGGTTTCGGCGAGTAATCCGATGGCGCCAACCGGAGTCTTGAGCTCATGCGAAACGTTTGCCACAAAATCACGACGCATATCGTCAAGACGCATCGAATCGGTTCGGTCATCAACCAAGAGGATCACGTATCCATCGCGCAGTTTTGCCGCCTTGGCTCCGATGAAAAGCGTTGCACCGCGCATGCCTACCGACACTTCGGCTTGGAGTTCCTCGGCGAAGCCACTTTGGCGTGCTCGGTTCACCAACTCCGCTAGTGGATCGTGCACTAGGCGACGAAACTCGACGAGACCCATTGAACGGGCGCCGGCCGTTGAACTGAGCACGTTGTTGAAGGGGCCGAGAACGATAACGGCCGTGGCCAAAATGTCTAGGGCCGCCGAAACCTCGGCCGGAACCGGGTTGAAGCGTTTGCGGTTGAGCCGCCCGGTGCGAAAGGACCAGAGCAGCAGCGCCAGGATGAGGGCGCCCAAGCCAAGCCCAACGAAGAAGGCTGTGACTAGCTCTAAAGTGTTCACAAGGTTAACGATAGGTGATGGTAACTTGATAGGGATAAAGAAAATGGTCAAGATCAGAGCAATTCGCCTCTAGTTTTGGCAGTATTTTCTTGTTGTTCACCTTGGGGTGCGAAGGTTCGAGGTAAGAGTTTATGAGCGAGAGGCGACACACAATGCGCGAGGTTTTTCAAAACGAGCTGCACGAGGTTCAAGATCGCCTGGTTGAAATCGCCGAGTCGGTTGCCACCATCATGACAAAGGCGTCGACCGCATTTCTAAAGTCTGACGTTGCCACCGCCGACGAAGCAATCGCCTTGGCCGAGGCCAACGAAAACAAGGCACTTGCCCTCGACGAACTGGTGATTCGCATCTTGGCTCGCCAGTCACCGGTTGCCCGCGATTTGCGAATCCTAGTTTCGGCACTTCGCATGAGCGCATCGCTCGAGCGAATGGGCGCGTTGGCCAGCCACATCGCAACCATTGCCCGCTACCGCTTTCCAGGCTCGGCCGTTCCAGAGTCACTGCGCAAGACCTTCGAAGAAATGGGCGCACTCGACATTGAGTTGGCCAATAAGGTAGCTCAGCTGCTGAAAAACACCGACGTCGACTTTGCCCGCAAGATTCAGGCAGAGGACGCCCGAGTTGACGAGCTTCACCGTCAGGTGTTCGACGTTGTGCTTGGCGATGACTGGAAAGAAAACGCAATGTTTACCGTTGACGTGACACTAGCCAGTCGCTACCACGAGCGTTTTGCCGACCACGTGGTCGATATTTCAAGCAAGGTTTCCTACCTAACCACCGGCGCTTGGCACGAGACCGAAGAGGTTTAGATTCAATAAAAAGAGGTCTGACCATCGGTCAGACCTCTTTTTTTAAGCTCTAACTATTTCTTTTCACCCTGAGCGGCAACAGCTGCGGCTCCGGCGGCAGCAGCAGCTGGGTCAAGGTATTCGCCACCGGCAACCAATGGCTTGAAGTTTTCGTCGAGACGGTAAACCAACGGAATGCCGGTTGGAATGTTGAGCTCGGCGATGTCCTCGTCTGAGATTCCGTCAAGATGCTTCACCAATGCGCGAAGCGAGTTTCCGTGAGCGGTGACCAAAACGGTTTTGCCGCTTTCTAGGTCTGCCCTAATCTCATCGTTCCAAAGCGGCATCATGCGAACCAAAACATCTTTGAGACACTCGGTCCTAGGCAGAGCATCGCCAAGACCGGCGTAGCGCTCGTCATGAGCCTGAGAGTACTGGTCGTTGTCATCAATCGGCGGTGGTGGAACATCAAAGCTGCGGCGCCAGGTTTGAAAAAGCTCCGGTCCGTACTCGGCAAGAGTTTGAGCCTTGTCTTTGCCCTGAAGCGCACCGTAGTGACGTTCGTTCAAACGCCAGTCGCGCTTAACGTCAATCCAACTGCGGTCGGCTGCGTTTAGGGCGATGTGAGCGGTGTTGATTGCCCGCTTCAAACGTGAGGTGTAAAGCAAGTCTGCCTTCAGTCCGCTTTCGGCAAGCAACTCGCCAGCGCGATGCGCCTCGGTTCGGCCCAGGTCGCTCAAATCAACGTCAACCCATCCGGTAAAAAGATTGGCTTGGTTCCAGACAGAGTTGCCGTGGCGCAACAAAATGAGTGTGTATTTAGCGGTCATGCGTTCTAGTTTACCGAGCCGGCCGCAACAGCTAGGCAAACTGAACGCCACGGCAACGGCTAATTTATAACTGTGGCTATCAAAAAACCGGTCGGAACCGTGACCCGAGGAACGACCAATCCGAACCGGCTGCGCCGAGTGGACCGATTCATCGCCGCACTGCCGCTGCTGCGCTCGATTAAGAGACCGATACTCGTTGACCTCGGCTTTGGAGCAAGCCCAATCACCGCGGTCGAACTGCTGCAACGAGTTAGCAAAACCAATCCCGAATGCCAAGTCATCGGCATTGAAATCGACCGCGAAAGAGTCGAACGAGGCCTGGCGGTCGCCCATTCAAAACTGCATTTTGCACTCGGCGGATTCGAGGTTCCAATGCCGGCCGGTTTCGACAAGGCTGCAAAAGTTGACCTGATTCGAGCCTTCAATGTGCTGCGTCAATACTCCGAAGCCGAGGTAGCTGCCGCTTGGAAGCTGATGCAGTCCAGACTCAGCCCAACGGGTCTTCTAGTCGAAGGCACCTGTGACGAAATCGGTCGAATCGCCAGTTGGGTCACTCTGGATTCCAACGAGCCGCTCAGCTTCACGATCTCGCTTCGGCTCAACGGTCTAGATTTACCAAGCAAGGTCGCCGAAAGGCTGCCAAAAGCGTTGATTCACCGCAATCTGCCGGGCGAGGCTATCCATCGTTATTTGAACGCTCTGGATTCTGCCTGGAAAAAGGCAAGCCCGATGAGCGACTTTGGATCGGTTCAGCGTTGGATTGCCACCTGCGAAACAATGGTTGCGGGCGGTTGGCCGATCGTTGCAAACCGCAAACGTTGGCGGCTCGGCGAAATCACCGTTGAGTGGTCCGCGGTGAAGCCCTAGACCTTTGGCAGTTCGGCGCGGGCATCCTCAACGCTCAAGCCGCTGGCACAAAGCAGGTCAACTAGCAGCGGACGCATCAACAAAATGACGCTGGCCTCGCTGATTTGGTCGGCGATTGCAAACAGTTTTGGGTCTAGTTGGTGAATGATTCCAACGAAAAGTTCTTCGGCCTCCAGCAGCCGATCCGGGTTCTCCAGCCCTTCAGATAGCACCCGAGTTGCCTGCGAAATCTGTTGGATCAGATCTTCTAAGTAGGGTCGCCGTTGCCCGTCCCGCATCAAAAAGTAAACCCGCCGCACGAGAACCCTCAGGTTTCTAGTGGCCAAATCCATTCCTCGCAGCAAACGAAGCTGACCTGCTAACTCGTCACGATACTTTCTGAGGAATGGCGAGATCTTTGAAATCGCTATGGCCGAATCGAGAGACAACCGCCAGTTGTCAACCAACGGTTGAGTTTTGCGAACCTGACCGAGCGTGGCATCGGCGGCTTTGACATCCGCATTTTTTAGCGCGAGAGCCAAATCATCGAGCGAACCGAGAAAAACCCCAAAAAGCTTGTTGGCATCAAATTTTGCCAAACCGCGAGGGTCACGCGGAATCAAGGCGGTGACCAAAATAGCCGTGAAACCCCCAATCAAACCGTCAATCGATCTGGTGAAGACTCCCCCGGCCGGTGCTGGAACGATGATTACCAACATGGATTGGATTCCCGCGGCGAGCGCAAAAGCGGCACTTCCGCTTAGAAATCTTGCGACGCTCAAACAAATCAACAGCACCAGGCCCAACTGCCAAACGCCCTGGCCGATGGTGTTTAGCAGCACCTCGCTCAGTGCGATTCCGGTGACCATGCCGGTCGCGGTCTCAACGATTCGGCGCGGTCTGGCATCGCGGCTGAAACCGAGGCTGGTTATTGTCACCGTGACGGCCAACATTGGAACGTGATGATTCAAGACGTAATAGGCAAATAGATAGGCGCCGGTGGCAGCGAAAGTTATTTGCAAAATCGGAGCCAGTGACTCGAACAGCCGGAGTGAGGCATCGGGGAGGTTCCAGTGAACTCGAGGCAGAAAACGCTTCGAGATCTTTCTTGCCACTAGTGGCCGCCACCCATCAGGAGTTTCTTTTGCTTGATGTTGCCGGCTTTGCCAGCATCGGCCGGAACAATCACCTCTTGGTTAGCATTTACATCGCCAAATCTGGTTCTGACCATGAGTGAGGCCGTTTCCGGCACCGAGCGCGAGACCAAGCCGAGGGCAATCGGGCCCATCTCAAAGTGCTGTTGCACCGAGGTGACTTTTCCACGTGAGGTCGGCTCCAAGGTTCCATCGGTGGCCACAACGAAAATTTCGTCGCCGCGATCTGGAATGTCGTGACCCGAGCCATCGAGGTGCATGAAAATAAGTCGCCTTGGTGGGTGCCCAAGGTTATGGACCTTGGCTACGGTTTCTTGACCTCGATAGCAGCCTTTCGACAGGTGCACGGCTGTGGTGAGCCAATCAAACTCGTGAGGCAACGCCTTGTCATCAACCTCGGTGCTTTGCTGCGGTCGATGCGCTGCGATTCGCAAGGCGTCATAGGCCATGGTTCCGGCCGGTTCGAATGCTTCAAAAACTTCCGGGGTTCGTTCGAACGCAACCAGGCTCTCTGTCCAGCTCCAGCGCGGCGGTGCGCCCTTGGCGTAATGGAAGCCGCCAGGCGCCAACCTTGGCCACGGGTCTTGCCAGGTCAGCGCAACACCATTGGATTCGAAGGCCTGCGGAACACCATCGGTGACTTTACCAACCACCGCAAAATCAGCAGACCGATTTTGCACGGTCACCTTGCGGCGAAATATCATCATGTCGAGCCAGTCGGTGAAATTCTCCGACTCCCCCTCAAACCAAAGCCAAGTTTGTTCACCATCGTCGATCAAGTGAACGACACGTTCGATATGCCCTTGGGGGTCAAGAAGCAATGCCTCGGCACTTTCGCCAACGGCCATCGAGCGCAGGTTTTGGCTGAGCATCGAGTGCAGCCATTCCAAGCGGTCCGGGCCGCCCACCGAAATGATGCCGCGTTCTGGAAGAAGAACCGCGGCCTGCCCGTTAGCCAGTTTGCGTTGCTCAATCATTGGGTTGCCGAAGTGATCTTTGGGCTTCATTTTTTAGGCAATTCGTTCGAGGCGGGCTGAGGCTAGTGGCACGAGGGGTGCGTCTGGTTTTCCAAACTCCCGAACCTCCCAAACCCAGAGCAAAGCGCTTTCGACCGAACCATACATGCGTTCGGCATAGCCGTATGGCTTCATCGGGCTGAGTTCATCGGCGATAGCGGCTGGCACCAAACCCTGTTGGGTTTGCAAATCAACTCTTGCGCCTTTGATTTGGCCAACGTAATGTTCTGAAATTCCGGTTGGATGCAAAATAGAGGCGCTGATATTGAAGCCGCCCCGTTCATTTCTAAACTGTTCTAAGTCGTCGTGGGTCTTTAATTTGCTCTCGCCTCGCCCCGGAAGCAGTCCAGGGCCGGCATCGGCTAGTTCAACTGGTCGATCCAAGCGCCAAAATCCGATTTCGCTTGGAAGAATGAGGCCCGGGTCATCAAGAATTTTGGCCGTCGACTGATATGACAGGTAGTTCTGACCATTGTGGGCAAACTCAATTCGCTGCACAAACTCGTGGCTTACCGACTCTTGGTCGCTAGCCGGGTCATCGCGAAAACGTTCGCTGATTACTCCCGAGCCCTCCCAGGTGCCAACCAAAAACGCAAAAGGCGTCAGCTCGAGCGGCAGGTCATCGGGCAGAACGAACAACTATTTCTGGCCCTTGAAAAGTTTGTATAGCACCAAAATAGAGATTGCCCCGATTGCTACGAAGGCAAGAACCAGAAGTCCAGTAAAGAAAATCTCAAACGAAAGCATGCTTCGAGTCTAGCCTTTCAATAGCAGGTAGCCACTAAGCAGCGCCAAAAAGAGGTAGCTGCCACCCGACACATAAATGAGTTCGCGAACGAATCCCTGTGAGCTGGCTCGAATCAGGTGAACCACCGAAACGGTAGCGACCGAGGCGGCCAAAATAGCCCCGAAAGAGGCAAGCGCTTCCTCCTTGGGTTGCAGTTCAACCGCCAAAAAGGCGCAAACAATGACGGCCACCCAAATAGCCACAATCATGATCCAGCGAGTCTTCACCCCTCAATCATGCCCCAATCCGCGCCCGCCATGGCGCTACTATTGAAGTATCCATTTGAAAAGAGCAAAATGGCACAAATCCTTATTTTGTCTTCGGCAAACCAAACCGAAGTTTTGCCTGCCTTGATGCTGCTCAGTCACCGAGTGCGACAGGTCAGTGCCGAACCAGCCAGCCTGGTTAACGCCCCCCACTGTGACCTGATTTTTCTGGACGCCCGATCCGATCTAGCTAACGCCAAGGCTCTCTCCAAACTTCTCAATACCACTGGGTTGTCGGTGCCGTTGATCCTCATCGTGACAGAGGGTGGCTTGGCTGCGATCTCGGGCGAATGGGGCGCCTCCGACATAATCCTAGAAACCGCCGGACCAGCAGAAATTGACGCTCGAATTCGACTGGGAATTGACCGTGGAATCAACGGTGAGAAAGATGACCGAATTCACGCTTCGGGAGTTGTCATCGATGAAGCCAGCTATTCGGCAAAGGTTCACGGCCGCCCGCTTGATTTAACCTACAAAGAATTTGAACTACTGCGCTTTTTGGCTCAGCACCCAGGGCGGGTCTTCACCAGAGAGCAGCTGCTCAGCGAGGTGTGGGGATACGACTATTTCGGTGGAACCAGAACTGTTGACGTGCACATCAGAAGGTTGAGAGCCAAACTAGGCGACCTCGAATCGCTGATTGGAACCGTGAGAAATGTTGGATACCGATTCAATCTAAACAACGAACAAGACGCTTTCGCTTCGGCAACCTAGACCAAGTTAACCTTGAGGCAACCAAGGCGTGGCAGGATATAAAAGTGTCTGAAGAAACCATGGCCATTACCCTGCCCGAAGGTAACCTCCTAGCTGATCGCTACCTCGACCGAGAGATGAGTTGGTTGGCATTCAACCAACGCGTGCTTGAGCTTGCCGAAGACGAAACCGTGCCACTTTTAGAACGCGTGCAGTTTGCGAGCATCTTTGCTTCCAACCTCGACGAGTTCTTCATGGTGCGAGTTGCCGGGCTAAAGCGTCGGCTAGCCACAGGTCTTGCCGTGACTGCACCAACGGGCCTCTCGGCAACCGAGCAACTAACCGAGATCAGCGAAGAAGCACATCGCTTGCAGGGGCGCCACGCCCGACTGTTCCGTGAAGTTTTAGAACCGGCGCTTGAGACCAGTGGAATCCACTTGGTGCGCTGGAAGGAACTAGCCGAAGAAGATAAAACCTCGCTCGAGGCCTACTTCCAGAACCAAATTTTTCCCGTCTTGACTCCCCTTGCGGTTGACCCAGCACACCCGTTCCCATACATTTCAGGGTTATCACTAAACCTTGCCGTGGTGCTAAAAAATCTCGACACCGAAAAGGAACACTTTGCTCGTGTAAAGGTTCCGCCACTGCTACCGCGCTTCGTTAGGGTGCCGGGCAACAGCGGTGTCACAAACGCGAGGTTTGTTCCGCTAGAAGACATCATCGGCCAGCAGTTGGGTCGACTTTTTCCGGGAATGGAGGTGCAGCAACAGCACGCCTTCCGGGTGACTCGCAACGAGGATCTTGAGGTTGACGAGGATGAAGGTGAAAACTTGCTGGTTGCTCTTGAAAAAGAGCTACTTCGCCGTCGCTTCGGTCCACCGGTTCGACTAGAGGTTGCCAATAACATCAACCCTCAGGTGCTTGAGCTTTTGGTTCGCGAGCTCGATATTTCGGAAGAAGACGTTTATCACCTGCCTTCGCTGCTTGACCTAACTGGGCTTGCCGAGATTGCCAGCCTGAAGCGGCCGGAACTGCACTTTGCGAAACACCAAGTAATCACCAACCGTTATCTCTGGGTTGGCGAAGACGAAAAGGTCGACATTTTTTCGGCTCTGCGCAAGCGCGAAATACTCCTACACCACCCCTACGAATCATTCACAACATCGGTGCAGGCGTTCCTCGAGCAAGCAGCCGCCGATCCTCAGGTTTTGGCAATCAAGCAAACCCTCTACCGCACCTCGGGTGACTCACCAATAGTTGACGCCCTGATTCAGGCCGCCGAGGCCGGCAAGCAGGTCTTGGCTCTGGTTGAAATCAAGGCGCGATTCGATGAGCAAAACAACATCGCGTGGGCCAGAAAACTTGAGCAGGCCGGTGTTCACGTCGTTTATGGAATCGTTGGGCTCAAGACCCACTGCAAACTTTCGCTGGTAATTCGCCAGGAAGGTAACACCCTGCGGCGCTACTGTCACATTGGTACCGGAAACTACAACCCAAAAACCGCTCGCTTTTATGAGGACTTTGGCCTTCTTACCGCGCGCGAGACAGTCGGTGAAGACCTAACGACGCTGTTTAATCAGCTTTCGGGCTACGCTCCGGCCGCAAGCTTCAAGTCGCTCCTGGTTTCACCAAACGGGGTTCGAGACGGGCTTGTTGCCCGCATCAATCAGGAAATCGAGCACAAGCGTTCGGGTCTTGCCGCTCGGGTTCGCATCAAGGTCAACTCCTTGGTTGACGAAAAGATCATCGATGCCCTCTATGCGGCATCCAACGCGGGTGTCGAAGTTGACATCATCGTGCGCGGAATGTGTTCGTTGCGCCCCGGCGTTGCTGGGCTAAGCGAGAATATTCGCGTGCGATCGGTGCTTGGTCGGTACCTCGAGCACAGCCGAGCATTCGTTTTTGATGGTGGCGGTGACCCCGAGGTATACATCGGATCAGCCGACATGATGCACCGAAACCTCGACCGCAGAGTTGAGGCTTTGGTCAGGCTCAGCCAGCCAGATCACATCAAGGAAGTAAACCACGCGATGGATTTGGCCATGGCCCAATCCTCTGCATCCTGGCACCTTCAAGCCAACGGTGAATGGGTTCGCCATAAATTAGACGCCAACGGTAAGCCACTGACTGATGTGCAAGATCAGATCATGAAGGAAACCTACGCCAAACGTGCCACGAGAACCGCGTGACCGTTTATGCCGCCGGGGCATTGTGCTGGAGAGTTGTTGGCGGGCAGCTAATGGTTGCCATGATTTACCGAGGTCGCTATAAAGACTGGGGTTGGCCCAAGGGAAAGCAAGACCCCGGCGAGTGCCTTCCAGAAACCGCGGTTCGAGAAATCGCGGAGGAGACCGGGCTCAAGATCCGTTTGGGTGTGCGACTTGGAATCCAGAAGTACACGCTGACCTCTGGTGAACCAAAAGAGGTGCATTACTGGGCAGCGAAGGTCACCGATAAGACGGTGGCAAGATCCAAGTTCAAACCATCTGAGGAGGTGGCAGAGGTGACCTGGGTGCGAGCCCAAGACGCATTTGCCCTTCTGACTTACCCGAAAGATGCCGAACCGCTGCAGGCGTTGCTCGACATTCACGCGCAGGACGCACTAGACACTCTGCCGTTCGTAGTCTTGCGCCATGCCAAAGCGACACCGCGATCAGACTGGAATAAAGAGGACGGAAAACGGCCACTCTTGCCACTCGGCAAAAAGCAGGCCCAATCACTGGTTCCGTTGCTCTCGGCTTTTCCAATCAAACGAGTAGTCACCAGTCCTTGGGTGCGCTGCTTCACTACGGTTGAGCCCTATGCGATTAAACGCAAGCGCACCATCATCCAGCGCTCACAACTGAGCGAACTGGGCAATAAGCAGGGGCCGCAGCGAACCGA
>CANCKM010000005.1 GCA_947378555.1 Microbacteriaceae bacterium | reverse complement strand
TAATAATCGGTTCGGAAACCTCCGCGGCGGCTTGGATCTGCGCCGCGGGCCTTCTGTTAGTAATTGCAATCTGCCTCATCATCGCTTTCAGGCCTGCGGTTTGGCTCAAAATAAACCGAAGAATTGAGAAACGAACCGACTCAGAAGCCGCCACGGAGCCAATCGATTTATGGGACTCGCAGGCCTAGAGCCAGACCACTTGATAAGATTTGAGAGTACCGACGAAAGGGCATCATGTCTGAAAACATCAGCGAACCGGGTCATGGCGATTCGGTTGCCGCATGGACGACCGTAACGATTATTTTGATCGCGTTCAGCGCAGCTACGTTGTTCTTCTGGCTTGAGGATTACACGCTTGTCTGGGCCTCGGTCGGCGTATGTGCAGTTGCACCGCTCATCGGATTGGCACTGCGAACTGCCGGTTATGGCGTTGGCGGAAGCAAGTCAAAGAGCGCAGAACACTAGATGCTCAAGGAGCTCTATTCGGGTTCCTTGGAAGATGCTGCGAAACGCCAGCAGACTTTATCGAGCTCCGCACTTGAATCCATAGTCTCCAACGTTGCTCCTGCGCTTGATGCGCTAGCTTGGTTGGCACCTTCCGAAACAGTGAAGATCTTGGCAGAGGTTAAGCGCGCCAGCCCATCACGCGGTGATCTTTCGGAAATACCTGATCCTGCCAAACTCGCCAAAATTTACGCCGACAATGGGGCCTCAGCGATAAGTGTCTTGACCGAACAAAGAAGGTTCAAGGGTTCTCTTGAAGACCTCGTGGCGGTGCGTGCAGCCGTGGCTGTGCCCCTGCTTCGCAAAGACTTTATCGCCAACGAATATCAAATCCTTGAGGCCAGAGCAGCCGGTGCCGACCTGGTGCTGCTAATCGTTGCCGGCTTGGACGTCGACGCCCTCAAACGACTGAAGCATTTCACCGAGCAGTTGGGTATGACCGCCTTCGTAGAGACGCACTCACGCGCCGAACTTGAAACAGCGCTCGAGCTAGAAACCAAGCTTCTTGGTATCAATGCCAGAGACCTAAGCACTTTCCAAACCGACAGGAACCTGTTTGGCACACTCGTTGATTTGATACCCGAAGGCGTAATTAAAGTTGCGGAATCAGCAGTCCGAAACGCCGAGGACGTGCTGCACTACCGCGAGGCTGGCGCAGACGTAGTTCTGGTCGGTGAGGCTCTGGTTACCAACGATCCAGCGAATATGCTGAAGACATTTTTATCCATCGAAAGGTCATAGAGTTAAAGGCATGCCTGAAGCGAATCAAGACATAAGTACAGAAATAAACCAGGACCTTCGTTCAACTGTTGGGCCGTATTTCGGCGAGTTTGGCGGGCGATTTGTTCCCGAGTCCCTGATTGCCGCCCTCGACCAGCTGGAAGAAACTTACGAGGCCGCCAAGGCAGACCCCAGCTTCGTTTTGGAGCTCGCTGAGTGGCACCGCACCTACACCGGTCGCCCGTCAATCATCACCGAAGCGCCGAAGTTCGCTGCCCTGGCGGGGGACATCCGCGTCTTCCTGAAGCGCGAGGATTTGAACCACACTGGTTCGCACAAAATCAACAACGTAATCGGTCAGGCTTTGCTCGCAAAGCGAATGGGCAAAACCCGAATCATTGCCGAAACCGGCGCCGGGCAACACGGTGTCGCAAGTGCCACCGCCGCAGCGCTCTTTGGCCTCGACTGCGTGGTCTACATGGGGGAAGTGGACACCGAACGTCAGGCCCTAAACGTCGCACGCATGAAGCTGCTCGGGGCCGAGGTCATTCCGGTGACAACCGGAACCCGCACACTGAAGGACGCCATCAACGAGGCCTTACGTGACTGGGTTGCCAATGTTGATGACACGCACTATTTGCTCGGCACCGTTGCTGGCCCGCACCCATTCCCAACCATGGTTCGAGACTTTCACTCGGTCATCGGCAATGAAGCGCGGGTCCAAATGCTCAACGAGTTTGGCTTCCTGCCCGACGTCGTGGCCGCTTGCGTCGGCGGTGGCTCAAACGCCATCGGAATCTTCCACGCCTTCCTAGATGACCCATCCGTTCGACTCTTGGGCTTCGAGGCTGCTGGCGAGGGCGTTGACACCTTGCGTCACGCGGCAACCATGAACAAGGGTCGCCCCGGTGTGCTTCACGGAGCCAGAAGCTACATGCTGCAGGACGAAGACGGCCAAACACTTGACAGCCACTCGATCTCGGCTGGCCTAGACTACCCGGGCGTTGGGCCAGAGCATTCTTGGCTGAAGGATCTTGGCCGCGCCGAGTACCGAGGCATTACAGATCACGAGGCGATGGATGCGTTGCGCAAACTCAGCCGCAGCGAGGGCATCATCCCTGCGATCGAAACCGCTCACGCTCTGGCAGGAGTTTTGAAGCTCGGCAAGGAATTGGCTCCCGGATCCTCAGTTTTGGTGAACCTCAGTGGGCGTGGCGATAAAGACATGGAAACCGCTGCTCGCTACTTTGGGCTGCTAGATGCCGAAGGATCTGCCAAATGACCGAAAGCAAGACCGAAGCGATTTTGCGCGCCAATAAGTCGTCGGGTCGCGGTTCACTTATTGGGTATTTTCCGGTTGGGTATCCAACCCTGGAAGACTCAATTGAGGCCGCAATCGCCATGTGCCAAAGTGGCATTGATGTGCTCGAGCTGGGAATTCCCTACAGCGACCCGGTGATGGACGGGCCGGTTATCCAGGCAGCAACGCTCGAAGCGCTAGCGCATGGATTCAAGCTCAAACAAACTTTTGAGGCCGTCAAAGCCATCACGGCAGCCGTCGACACCCCGGTTCTTGTTATGACCTATTGGAACCCGGTGATGCAGTACGGTCCCGAGCGCTTCGCGGAGGACCTGAAAGCGGCCGGCGGAGCCGGGCTAATAACCCCGGATTTGATTCCGGACGAAGCAAACGACTGGCTCAATGCAGCAAAGAAGTTCGACCTGGACCGGGTGTTTCTGGCCGCTCCGACCTCAAACGTTGCAAGAATGTCGAGCGCCTGCGAGAAGAGTCAGGGATTTGTTTACGCGGTCTCGACAATGGGCATCACCGGAGCGCGGAATGAAGTCGATTCGCTTGCCAAAGAGGTTGTTTCCAAGGTTCGCACCGCCTCACCAGAGGCACTAACCTGCGTTGGCATCGGAATTTCTACGGCCGATCAGGTGGTTGAGGTGAACCGCTATGCAGATGGTGCAATTGTCGGTTCGGCTTTTGTCAAGGCATATGCCGAAGGCGGACTAAATTCACTAAAGAGTAAAGTTTCCGAATTGGCCGCCGGGCTAAGTCGATAAGAAAGCAATCAGGGAGTCACAGTGAACCGTTTTATTACATCGATACCGAGTCCAACCATTAGTTACATTGATTTGGGCCCGGTTCGCGTTCATTTTTACGCGCTACTTATTCTTATTGGAATTGTGCTGGCCGTGATCATTGCCAACAACCGACTTACCAAGCGCGGTGGCGAGAGTGGGATTGTTCTTGACATCGTCCTCTGGGCCGTACCTTTCGGCATCGTGGGCGGACGTTTTTACCACGTTGTAACACACTGGAACGATTACTTTGCTACCGGTGCCGACCCAATGTCAGTCTTCCGCATTTGGGAGGGTGGCCTAGCAATCTATGGCGCCCTACTATTTGGTGCCGTTGGTGCGCTAATCGGTTGCCGAATAAGCGGAATCCGCTTCCTGTCATTTACCGATGCCGTCGCCCCGGGTATTTTGCTCGCACAGGCAATAGGCCGCTGGGGTAACTACTTCAACAACGAACTCTTCGGAACCCCAACCGATTTGCCATGGGGTTTGCAAATCGCGAAAGACAACTCTGCGTATCCAAAGGGCTATCCAGACAGTCCAGAAGTTTTCTTCCACCCAACCTTCATCTACGAATCCCTCTGGAGCCTCATCGGGGTTGTGCTTCTGTTCGTGCTTGACCGCAAGCTACAACTGCGTTGGGGAAAGTTGTTCGCGCTTTACCTGATTTATTACTCAATTGGCAGAATCCTGGTCGAAAGCATCAGGATTGACCCGAGCAGCGTCGTTCTTGGGCTTCGTACCAACATCTGGTCGGCTATTTTTGGAATTATCGTTGGAATTGCAATCATTGTTGTGCAAACCAATCGTCATCCCACCGTTGAAATCAGTGTCTATCGACCTGGACGTTCGGCTCCGATTAAACCCGAAGTTGAAGCCGATGCTGTCGATTCCACCGTTGCGGATACGACCTCAACCGAGGTCGATGAGGTAGACTCAGAAGTCAAACCGTCCGCGTAGCCAATCGTGTTCGGCAAATAAATTTGGCGTTCACTGAACGCAAATCGGGCCAAGGATGTCCCAATTCTTTTTAACCGGATTGGAGTTTGTCATGCCTGTGATGTCACCCTTCCAACGCTTCAGCAGTTCCCCGCAGAAGGTTGGTCTTTACGACCCTAGCTACGATCGGGACGCCTGTGGCTTGGCCATGGTCGCCACCCTTCGTGGCACCCCGGGTAACGACATTATTCAGACAGCCCTAACCGCCCTAAGGAACCTCGAGCACCGCGGTGCTGTCGGTTCTGATGCGGGAACCGGTGATGGTGCGGGTATTCTTACCCAGCTGCCAGACAAATTCCTTCGTTCGGTCGCCGGCATCGACCTTCCGCCAGCTGGTTTTTACGCAGCCGGTCTAGTCTTCCTTCCTTCGGACACTGCGGAACAAACCACGATTGAACTGGGCTTTGCCGAAATCGCGAAGAGCGAGAAGCTCTCGGTCTTGGCCTGGAGAGAGGTTCCAACTAACCCGGAATCCCTAGGCGACCTCGCTAGGGCAGCCATGCCAGTCATCAAACAGGTATTTGTTGGATCTGCAGACGGTGCAACCGACCTAGAACTTGAGCGTCGCGCGTTCCGACTCAGAAGACGCGCCGAGCTTGAGCTGGGCAGCTATCATCCATCGCTATCTTCGAAGACGATTGTTTACAAGGGCATGGTCACGACACTGCAGCTCGAGCCGTTTTTCCCGGATCTCAGCAACGAACTTTTTGAATCCACTTTGGCTCTGGTTCACTCGAGATTCTCGACCAACACCTTTCCTTCTTGGCCTTTGGCACACCCCTTCAGAATGATTGCCCACAACGGTGAAATCAACACTGTCAAGGGAAACCGCAACTGGATGCGTGCGCGTGAGGCTCAGCTGCAGTCGAATGTGCTTGGCGATCTGAGCCAAATCAAGCCAATCATCACGCCAGATGGCTCCGACAGCGCATCGTTCGACGAGGTCGTTGAACTTCTTTATCTAGGTGGCCGCAGTCTGCCGCACGCAATGATGATGATGATTCCAGAAGCTTGGGAAAAACAGTCGGACATCGACAAGGACCGCAAAAACTTCTACGAGTATCACTCGATGCTCATGGAGCCTTGGGATGGCCCGGCAGCGGTTATCTTCACCGATGGTTCACTGGTTGGTGCAACCTTGGACCGCAACGGCTTGCGCCCCGGTAGATTCATTGTGACCGAGGATGGCCTCGTTGTTCTCGCCTCCGAAATCGGAGTGGTTGACATCGACCCAAGCCGCATTGTGCGCAAGGGCCGCCTGCAGCCAGGCCGCATGTTCCTCGTAGACACCGCCTCTGGTCGACTAATCGACGACGACGAAATTAAGTCTGAAATTGCCGCGCTTGAGCCTTGGGGTGAATGGTTAGCAGACAACCGTATCGAGCTTAAGGAGCTGCCGGACCGCGAGCACATCGCGCACACGGCATCATCGGTGAGTCGCCGTCAACGCACCTTCGGCTACACCGAAGAGGAACTCAGAATCTTGCTTGCGCCGATGGCTCGAGCCGGCGCAGAGCCGCTAGGCGCGATGGGCTCAGACACTCCAATCGCGGCGCTTTCAGAGCGCCCAAGACTGCTCTTTGACTATTTCGTTCAGCAGTTTGCTCAGGTCACCAACCCGCCACTCGATTCAATCCGAGAAGAAGTTGTCACCTCGCTCAGCACCGGAATCGGGCCGGAGCGAAACCTACTTGCGGCGACACCAGAGCATGCCCAGCAGGTAATCATCGGCTTTCCTGTGCTGTCAAACGATGAGCTCACCAAGATCTCTCACATTGACGCCATGCCGGGTGTCGGTCAAGCCTTCACCGTCACGGGTCTTTACCGAGTGGACGGTGGGGCAGAGGAACTTACGGCTCGAATCCGTGAAATTTGTGCCGAGGTAGACCAAGCCATTTCTGACGGTGCTACCTATTTGATCCTGTCCGACCGGGATAGCAACCGAGAGCTAGCTCCGATCCCATCGCTCCTGCTCTGCTCCGCGGTGCACCACCACCTAATCCGCTCCGGTCGCAGAACCATGGTCGGCCTAGTTGTTGAAGCCGGAGACGTGCGCGAGGTTCACCATGTCGCCGCGCTGATCGGTTACGGCGCTGCAGCCGTGAACCCTTACCTCGCAATGGAATCCTGCGAGCAGATGGTCAAGAACAAGACCATCGTTGGCCTCACAATCGAACAAGCCTCGAAGAACCTGGTCAAGGGTCTCGGCAAGGGCGTTCTAAAGATCATGTCGAAGATGGGCATTTCCACGGTTTCGTCCTATGCGGGAGCCCAGTGCTTTGAAGCCATCGGACTGAGCCAAGACTTTGTCGACACCTATTTCACCGGCACCGTCAGCCAACTCGGCGGAATCGGCATCGACGTGATTCACGATGAGGTAGCAACCCGCCACCACAGCGCCTACCCAATCGAAGGCGCAACCAACGTTCACGAACTTTTGGATGTTGGTGGCGAATACCAGTGGCGCCGCGAGGGCCCACCTCACCTCTTCAACCCAGAGACCGTTTTCAAGCTTCAGCACTCGACTCGCACCAAAAACATGGATATTTTCCGCGAGTACACGAAGGCGGTAGACGACCAGTCAGAGAACCTCATGACTCTGCGCGGGCTCTTTACGCTGCGTGAGGGTGTCAGACCAGCGATTGCGATCGACGAGGTGGAGTCAATCTCATCCATCGTCAAACGCTTCTCAACCGGAGCCATGTCCTACGGCTCGATTTCACCAGAGGCGCACGAGACCCTGGCAATTGCAATGAACCAGTTGGGTGCGAAATCCAACACCGGTGAGGGTGGCGAAGACGTCGAGCGCCTGCTTGACCCGAAGCGCCGCAGTGCCATCAAGCAGGTGGCCTCTGGTCGATTCGGTGTGACGAGCATGTACCTGACCCATGCCGATGACATTCAAATCAAAATGGCTCAGGGTGCCAAGCCGGGTGAAGGTGGCCAATTGCCGCCAAACAAGGTTTACCCCTGGATCGCCAGAACTCGCCATGCAACCGCCGGCGTTGGACTCATCTCGCCTCCGCCGCACCACGACATTTATTCAATCGAAGACTTGAAACAGCTGATTTTCGACCTCAAGCGCGCCAACCGCGCGGCCCGCGTGCACGTGAAGCTGGTTAGCCAGGTTGGTATCGGAACAGTTGCCGCCGGAGTTGCCAAGGCCAAGGCCGACGTAATTTTGGTTTCCGGTCACGATGGTGGAACCGGAGCCAGCCCGCTGAACTCTTTGAAGCATGCCGGAACGCCTTGGGAACTTGGTCTTGCCGAAGCTCAACAAACGCTGATGATCAACGGATTGCGCGACCGGGTGGTCGTGCAGGTCGATGGTCAGATGAAGACCGGGCGCGACGTAATGATTGCTGCCCTGCTTGGCGCCGAAGAGTACGGTTTTGCAACCGCTCCGCTCGTGGTTGAAGGCTGCATCCTGATGCGCGTCTGCCACCTCGACACCTGCCCGGTTGGCGTCGCAACTCAGAACCCGGTTCTGCGTGCCAGATTCACGGGCCAGGCTCAGCACATCGTCAACTTCTTCGAGTTCTTGGCTCAGGAGGTTCGAGAGTACCTTGCACTTCTCGGATTTAAATCGATGGATGAGGCCATTGGCCACAGCGAGCTAATCGATGTGAATCGCGCCATGCAGCACTGGAAGGCGGAGGGTCTCGACCTGACACCAATCCTGGCTCAGCCAACCGTGGCTGCGGGCGCATCAAGACGCAGAACGACCTTCCAGGATCACGAGCTTGAGCGTCACTTTGACCACAAACTCATCGAGTTGTCACAAGACGCTTTGCTTGACGGTCGCCCGGTATTGATTAGCCTGCCGATTCGTAACACCGAACAGGCGGTTGGGACGATGCTCGGCAACGAGTTGACCAAGCGCTTCGGTGCCGATGGTCTTCCAGAAGGCACAATCGACATCAAACTCAAGGGCGCGGCGGGTCAATCCTTTGGCGCGTTTGTTCCTCGCGGAGTAAAACTGACTCTCGAGGGCGACTCGAACGACTATGTCGGTAAGGGTCTATCCGGTGGCACCATCGTCGTGCACCCAGATCGCGAAAGCGTTTACCCAGCCGAACAGAACATCATCGCCGGAAACGTCATCGGATACGGTGCCACAAGCGGTCTAATGTTGCTGCGCGGCATGGTGGGCGAGCGCTTCCTGGTTAGAAACTCGGGCGCCTCGGCGGTTGTTGAAGGTGTTGGCGATCACGCACTCGAGTACATGACCGGGGGAGTAGCCGTCATTCTCGGCCGCACCGGTCGAAACCTCGGCGCGGGCATGTCGGGCGGTGTTGCTTATGTCTACAAGTTGCGAGCCGACCAGGTGAACCACGAGGCACTAGCCAGCAACGAGCTTCTCATCGGAGCTCTCACAGATCTTGACTCGGCTAGGTTGAAGGCTCTGCTTGAGTTGCACCTGACCGAAACCGGTTCCGAGTTGGCGGCTCAAATGTTGGCTAACTACGCTCATGAAGTTGAACACTTCGTTCGAGTTTTGCCTCGGGATTACGCCGCTGTTCTGAAAATCCGCGAGGATGCAACGACGGCTGGGGTAGACCCGGATGGCGAAGCGGTATGGAAGCAGATTTTGGAGGTTACCAATGGCTGATCCAAGAGGATTTCTAAAGACCACGGGTCGTGAAACCGCCTCAAGGCGACCAGTGCCGATTCGCATCATGGACTGGAAAGAGGTCTACGAGAGTCGCGATCGAGCAGTGGTTTCTAGGCAAGCAAGCCGTTGCATGGACTGCGGAATTCCTTTCTGCCATCAGGGTTGCCCACTCGGCAACCTGATTCCCGAGTGGAACGATCTGGTTTGGCGCGAAGACGGCAAGACCGCTATTGAGCGACTTCACTCGACAAACAACTTTCCGGAGTTCACCGGGCGACTTTGCCCAGCTCCTTGCGAGAGCGCTTGCGTTTTGGGCATCAACCAACCGGCCGTCACCATCAAGGAAATCGAAGTTTCGATTATTGACGACGCTTTTGACGCCGGATGGGTGGTATCACATGCACCAGAGCGACTCACCGGCAAAACCGTTGCTGTTGTCGGTTCAGGCCCTGCCGGTCTAGCCGCCGCGCAGCAGCTAACCAGGGCGGGTCACACGGTTGCGGTCTATGAGCGTGACGACAAAATCGGTGGCTTGCTTCGCTACGGAATCCCAGATTTCAAAATGGAAAAGCACCACATCGACCGACGTCTTGCCCAGATGGAAGCGGAAGGCACGAGATTTAGGCCGGGAGTTGCAATCGGCGTCGACATCACTTGGGACGACCTGCGGGCTCGCTACGACGCAGTTTTGGTTGCCACCGGGTCGACGAAACCACGCGATCTAGCAGTCACTGGTCGTGACCTCGATGGCGTTATGTTCGCGATGGATTATTTGGTTCCGGCCAACAGAGTTGTCGCCGGCCAACAGGTTTCTGAGCAGGTCATCGCGACCGGCAAAAACGTGATCATTCTAGGTGGTGGCGACACCGGAGCCGACTGCCTCGGCACAGCAACCCGCCAGGGCGCACTCTCGGTGACCACCCTTGCAATCGGCAATCAACCACCGGCTGAGCGCGCCGAAAACCAACCGTGGCCGAGCTTCCCCAACCTCTTCGAGGTACCGAGCGCCCACGAGGAGTTTGGCGAACGCCAATACTTGACCTCAACCGTTGAGTTTCTAGGCGAGAATGGCAAATTAACCGGGCTCAAGGTCGCCGAAACCGAGTTTGTCTCGGGCAAGCGAGTTCCGAAGGCCGGCACCGAGCGGATTATCCCGGCGGATCTTGTTCTACTAGCGCTTGGCTTCACCGGCGTTGAAACAGAATCCATCGCCAGCCAACTTGGAGTTGCCGATGACGGCCGTTCAAATTTGCTACGTGACTCAAAGTACTCCACGCCGGTCGAAGGTGTCTTCGTAGCCGGAGATGCCGGCCGCGGGCAAAGCTTGATCGTTTGGGCAATCGCCGAAGGAAGAGCAGCGGCGGCCGCCATCGATGAGCACCTTGAGGGCACCACAGAATTACCTTTCCCTGTAAAACCCACTGATCGACCACTTTCGGTCTATTCGTAAATCACTACAAAACCTTGGATTAGTGCAGTCATGCGCAATCCAAAGAATAGGAACAAATGAGACGCGCCAAAATTGTTGCTACCCTCGGGCCAGCAACGTCTAGCTATGAGCAGATTCGCGCAATCGTTGAAGCTGGTGTTGATGTCGCTCGAATGAACCTGAGCCACGGCAGCTACGACGTGCACGAAGAAATCTACAAAACCGTGCGTAAGGTTGCCGCCGATACCGGCAAGGCAGTCGGCATCTTCGCTGACCTACAGGGACCAAAGATCCGCCTCGGGCGATTCGCCGACGGCCCGGTAATGCTCGAAAAGGGTGCTACCTTTTCAATCACGACCGATGATATCCTCGGTGACGTAAACATTTGTGGAACCACCTTCAAGGGCCTACCGGCCGACGTCAAGGTTGGTGACCTTCTGCTCATCGACGATGGCAAGGTAACCCTGCGCGCCACCGCCGTTTCGCCTACCACCGTTACCACCGTGGTAGATATCGCCGGAGTTGTTTCGAACAACAAGGGAATAAACCTTCCGGGTGTAGCCGTAAACGTGCCAGCGCTATCCGAGAAGGATGAAGAGGACCTTCGTTGGGCCATTCGCCTCGGGGTAGACATGATTGCCTTGTCTTTCGTCAGAAACGCAAGCGACATCGTACGTGTTCACGAGATTATGGAAGAAGAAGGCAAATTCCTTCCGACCATTGCAAAGATTGAGAAGCCACAAGCCGTTGAGGCTCTCGAAGAGATCATCGATGCCTTTGATGGCATCATGGTCGCCCGTGGTGACCTCGGAGTCGAATTGCCACTGGAGCAGGTTCCTTTGGTTCAGAAGCGTGCCGTGGAGTTGGCCCGTCGCTGGGCTAAGCCAGTCATCGTTGCAACTCAGATGCTCGAATCAATGGTTACTGCTTCACGCCCAACCCGCGCCGAAGCAAGCGATGTGGCCAACGCCGTTCTCGATGGCGCTGACGCCCTAATGCTGTCTGGCGAAACCAGCGTTGGCGAATTCCCAGTCGAAACCGTCGAGGTAATGGCAAGAATCATCGAATCCACCGAAGAAAACGGTATGGAGCGAATTCCTGACCTTGGAACCCGCCCGCACACCCACTCCGGTGCGGTTTGTCTGGCAGCGGTTGAGATTGCCGAACTTCTAGGCTCGAAGTACGTTTGCGTGTTCACCGAATCCGGTGACTCGCTCAGACGAGTCTCGAGACTTCGTTCATCGGTTCCGACGCTTGCGTTCACACCGAGCGAAACCGTGCGCAACCGACTCTCATTGGTATGGGGCGCTCAGACCTATCTGGTGAGCCCGGTGACCCACACTGACGAAATGATGCACCAGGTCGACGAGATTGTGATTGCCGAAGGCGCTTGCAAGATTGGCGAGGAAGTTGTCGTCGTAGCAGGAACCCCTCCAGGCATCCCAGGATCAACCAACACCCTTCGCGTTCACCGCGTGGGCGACGCCGTCAACGCGGCCGCTCCGGCGTATTCAAAGTAGTAAACGCTAAGCTCTGCAACAAGCGAATCCCGCGAATCGATTCTGGTTCGCGGGATTTGTTTTATCCGAGTCTCTTGATGAACCGGGTAAGAGAAAATCCCCAGCTTGAAATCAATCAAACTGGGGATCGTTGGCTGCCAAGGAACCTAATATCTTCGGTGCCGGAGGCGGGACTCGAACCCGCACGCCCTTTCAGGCAAAAGATTTTGAGTCTTCCGCGTCTGCCATTTCGCCACTCCGGCTTTCGCCAACCCTAAGAGTTTATAGGATTCCCGCTTGGTTGCCGAATCGAGGATTTTTTCTTATAAAGTTAGCCTCATGGCTGAACAACTTACCAAGCGTCGAGTGCTGGTTGCTGAAGACGAATCCCTGATTCGCATGGATATTGTCGAGACCCTCGAGGAGTTCGGCTTTGAGGTTGTCGGGCAGGCCAGCAACGGTGAAGAGGCCGTTGAACTTGCCAAGCTCCACAAGCCAGACCTGGCCGTGATGGACATCAAGATGCCAAAGCTCGATGGCATTTCCGCCGCCGAGCAGTTGGCCGTGCTAAAGATTCCGGTCGTGTTGCTCACGGCCTTTAGCCAACGAGAGCTGGTAGACCGGGCAAATGAGGCCGGAGCAATGGCCTACGTTGTCAAGCCCTTCACGCCAAATGACTTGCTACCGGCGGTTGAAATTGCCCTCAGTCGTTTTGCGCAGCTCACAGCGTTAGAGAACGAGATTTCCGACCTCAACGAGCGTTTCGAAATAAGAAAACTCGTCGATCGCGCCAAGGGCCTTTTGAACGAGAAAATGAATCTGACCGAGCCCGAGGCTTTTCGTTGGATTCAGAAGGCCTCAATGGATCGACGCTTGACCATGCACGAGGTCGCCAAGACAATAATCGAGCAGTTGTCGCCAAAACCGGCCGTTGCTGAGGTTGAAAGCCAAGACGCGCCGGCCGCTCCAGCAGAATAAAAACCAAGAGCCAGTGAGGCACTTTTGATTGAGGGCTGAGTTAGCGCCTTTCGCGAATCACGTTCGTGATGCGCAGAGTCGAAAGCCGGCTGCCGGATTCATCGCTGACGGTTATCTCATGAACCGTCAGGGTTCCTCCAAGGTGCACAGCCGTGCAGACGCCGGTCACCAGCCCTTTGGAAGCTGATTTGCTGTGCGAAGCGTTAATTTCGATTCCGACCGCGTATCTGCCTTCACCCGCCCAGACGTTGGCTGCCATGCTGCCAAGGCTCTCGGCCAAAACCACATGAGCGCCGCCGTGCAGAACCCCGAGAGGTTGTGTGTTTCCTTCAACCGGCATCGTGGCAACGGCACGTTCGGCACTAAGTTCAAGCAATTCGATGCCCATTTTGTCGGCCAGCGAACCGAGTCCACGCAACTCGAGCAGAGCGGCGGCAGCCTCGCTAAGAATGATTTTTGCTTTGGTCACAATCTGCTCCAGTTAGTCTCGATGAATGCATTGCACGGCAAGTAGGCTTGCCTAATGAACGCTATTTCAAAGCCTACTCTTCTGTTGATTGACGGTCACTCGCTGGCTTTTCGAGCCTTCTATGCTTTGACTCCCGATAACTTCCGAACCCCCGAGGGTCAGCACACCAACGCGGTTCACGGGTTCATATCGATGTTGCTGAACATTTTGCAGGCCGAGAAACCGACCCACCTCGCGGTCGCCTTCGACCTTTCTCGCAGTTCGTTTCGAACCGACGAGTACCCGGAGTACAAAGGCACCCGCGGTGAAACCCCTCCGGAATTCGCCGGGCAGACGGAGCTGCTGCAAGAGGCTTTAGCCGCCATGAATATTCGAACCATGACGAGGGTCAACTATGAGGCCGACGACATTTTGGCGAGCCTCGCCGATCAGGCCAGCGATCAGGGTTTCAAAGTCTTCGTGGTCTCTGGCGATAGAGACACCTTCCAGCTGATCTCGGAAAACACGACCATTCTTTATCCCGTCAAGGGAGTGCTCAACCTTGCTCGCATGGACGACGCCGCCGTTTATGACAAATACGGGGTTCACGCGAAGCAGTACCCAGATCTTGCCGCGCTCGTTGGCGAAACCTCCGACAATCTTCCAGGAATACCCGGGGTTGGCCCGAAGACGGCAGCCAAGTGGTTGCAATCCTTCGGTTCACTCGAGGCAATTTTTTCTGGTGCAGCCGAGATTCCGGGCAAAGTCGGTGAGAGCCTCCGGGAACATCAGGAGCTCGCAGTCAGAAATCGGCGCCTCAACCATTTGGTCCGCGACCTGGATCTCGGTCTAACCTTCGACGAACTTACTCTCGGCTCGGTAGATGAAGCAAAGGTGAGAGAAGTTTTCACCCGCTTGCATTTCAAAACTTTGACCGAGCGGGTTTTGCGGTTGCGCGGATCGAACGGCAGTCAAACCGCAGCATCCATCGGAAAAGAACTTGCCACTGAACTTGCCGAAGATTTGAAGGCCACCCCACCTGTTCAGCACAACGAGATTCCAGACGACAAAAAGATTGACGGGCAAAAGCTGCTTGCCTGGCTCAAGGAGACGCACGGCTTCGTGGGGTTTGCGATTGAGCAAAACTCGGGTCGGGTAATCAGTGTTGGTTTCGCAACCGAAACTGTCCGGCTCACTTGGTTGCCAGCCAGCAACGAGGACTTCATAGCAACTCTTGGGTCATGGCTTATAGACGAATCCATTCCAAAGGCCACTTTTGGCGCTAAGCATTTAATTAAGCAACTGCTTGCCTTCGGTTCTGACGCAAGTGGCGTTGACTATGACCCGCTGCTGTTGACCTACCTGCTCAACCCGATTCGCCGAAACTACCAACTGGACGACATAGCCGAGGAGTATCTGGGACTCACCGTAAAGCGTGGGGATCCAAATCAGCTCATAGCCGACACCGATGGCGAAACCAGCCTGGATGCCTGGCTCGCGGTCGAGCTGAGTTCGGTGCAGCACAAGCTCGTGACCGAGCAGGAGCAGTTGACGGTTTACAAAACCGTTGAGCTGCCATCAAGCGCAACCCTGGCCAAGATGGAGTTCACGGGCATCGAGGTGGACGTCACAGGTCTTGAGGAGCTCTTTGCCAGCCTCGGCGTCGAGGTTGCCGCGATTGCAAAAGACGCCTACGCGCTAATCGGTCGCGAGATAAATCTCGCTTCACCCAAACAGCTTCAGACGGTTCTCTTTGATGAACTTGGGATGACCGGAACCAAATCGATAAAAACTGGTTACTCGACAAACGCCGAAGCTCTAGCGACTCTTTTCGAACAAACCGAGCACCCATTCCTAGAGAAGCTCTTGGCCCATCGCGATGCAACTAAAATTCGCCAAATGGTTGAGACCCTGCTCAAGTCGGTCTCGCCGGATGGCCGGGTGCATACCAGCTACGTCCAGACCGGCACTTCGACTGGCAGGCTATCTTCTGAGAATCCAAACCTGCAAAACATTCCAATCAAGAACGCGCGCGGACGCCAAATTAGAGACGCCTTCCGTGTTGGTAAGGGTTTTGAGACACTACTCACCGCCGACTACTCACAGATTGAAATGCGGATCATGGCGCACCTCTCGGAAGACGAGGGTCTCATCGAGGCGTTCAAGTCGGGTGAAGACCTGCACCGGTTCGTCGGTGCCAGAATTTTCAACGTTGAACCAGAAGACGTCACGAGTGCGATGCGCTCAAAGGTTAAGGCCATGAGCTACGGTTTGGTTTACGGTCTGAGCGAATACGGCTTAGCCAAGCAACTGCGCATGAGTAATGCTGAGGCGAAACAGCTGATGGCAGATTACTTTGCAAGGTTCGGGGGAGTGAAGCGGTATTTGGCTTCGGTTGTTGATGAGGCAAAGCTAAGGGGCTACACGGCAACGACCCTGGGTCGTCGTCGACCGTTCCCGGACTTGGCCAGCAAAATATTCCAACTTCGCGAAAATGCTCGACGGGCCGCTCTGAACGCCCCCATTCAGGGCACCGCAGCCGACATCATGAAAATAGCCATGAACTCGGTGGCCACCGAAATGAACTTAAGAAACCTGAAAAGTCGCATGTTGCTGCAGGTGCATGACGAACTGGTTTTTGAGGTGGCAGCTGGCGAGCTTGAGCAGCTAAAGGTTTTGGTGACCGAAAAAATGGAGGGCGCTGCCGTGCTGAGTGTTCCGCTTGAAGTTCAACTCGGGGTCGGCAAAACTTGGGATGAGGCTGCCCACTAGTGCTGCATGCGACCGTGATTGTGAATCTTCCCGAGGGCCTGCACGCTCGGCCGGCAGCAGACTTTGCAAGGCAGGCCAGCCTCGCTGGAAACTCCGTGATGGTAGGTCGAATGGGTGGCAAGTTGGTTCGTGGCGACAGCATCCTGTCGCTAATGACTCTGGGCATCAAACAGGGCGATCTTCTCTTGCTGGAAGTTCGCGGCCCAAACGCTGAAACCTTGCTCGCCACGCTCAAATCCCTTGTTTCGGGCACCGCGAGCAACTAGTATTGAAGAGCGCATGCGCGCGTCACCCCATCCATCGTCAAAATGGAAATCGTTAGAATCCTTGAACAGGAATCCGGCGTTTTCGTTGCGACCTTATTATGTTAAGTACTGGAGTACTCATCTCTATGACCACCAACACCACCGTTAAGGCACCCAAGCAGGTAGCCATAAACGACATCGGATCTGCTGAAGACTTTCTTGCAGCGGTTGAAAAAACCCTCAAGTTCTTCAACGACGGAGACCTCATTGAAGGCATCGTCGTAAAAATCGATCGAGACGAAGTTCTTCTCGACGTAGGTTACAAAACTGAAGGTGTAATCCCTTCACGTGAACTTTCAATCCGTCACGACGCCGATCCTTCAGAGATCGTAACCGTAGGCGACAAGGTCGAAGCCCTCGTTCTTCAAAAAGAAGACAAAGAAGGCCGCCTTATTCTTTCCAAGAAGCGAGCTCAGTACGAGCGCGCGTGGGGCGACGTTGAAAAGGTCAAGGAAGCAGACGGCACCGTTGAAGGTGTTGTTATTGAAGTTGTCAAGGGTGGTCTGATCGTAGACATCGGCCTTCGTGGCTTCTTGCCTGCATCGTTGATTGAACTGCGCCGTGTTCGCGACCTCGCGCCTTACCTAGGCCAAAAAGTCGAAGCCAAGATTTTGGAACTCGACAAGAACCGCAACAACGTCGTGCTTTCTCGTCGCGCTCTTCTAGAAGAGAGCCAGTCGGCTAGCCGCAGCACCTTCCTTGCAGACTTGGCAAAGGGCCAGATTCGCACCGGTGTTGTTTCGTCCATCGTCAACTTTGGTGCGTTCATCGACCTTGGTGGCGTAGACGGCCTAGTGCACGTCTCAGAACTTAGCTGGAAGCACATTGAGCACGCCAGCGAAGTTGTTGAGATTGGCCAGGAAGTCACCGTTGAGGTTCTCGAAGTTGACCAAGACCGCGAGCGTGTATCGCTCTCGCTCAAGGCCACTCAAGAAGACCCATGGCAGGTATTCGCCCGCACCCACGCAATCGGTCAGTACGCACCTGGCAAGGTAACCAAGTTGGTTCCTTTCGGTGCGTTCGTTCGCGTGGCAGACGGCATCGAAGGCCTAGTCCACATCTCGGAGCTTTCTTCGAAGCACATCGAACTAGCCGAGCAGGTTGTTTCGGTTAACCAGGACGTCTTCGTCAAGGTAATCGACATCGATCTAGACCGTCGCCGCATCTCGTTGTCGCTAAAGCAGGCAATTGAAGAGGTTGACCCAGAGGGCACCGACTTCAACCCATCGCTTTACGGCATGGCTGCTGACTTCGACGAAAACGGTCAGTACAAGTACCCAGAGGGCTTCGACTCGAAGACCAACGAATGGAAGCCAGGATTCGAGGAAGCCCGCGCCAAGTGGGAGACCGAGTACGCCGAAGCTCACACCCGTTGGGAAGCACACAAGAAGCAGGTTTTGGCCTTCAACGAGGCTCAGGCAGCATTGCCAGAAACCAGCTCAGCTTCTGAAGCAACCTCATACAGCTCAGGCGAAGAGACCGGCACACTTGCCGGTGACGAGTCACTTGCTGCATTGCGCGACAAGCTCAAAAGCGCCGAGTAAAGACTGTAGCAATCAGGGGAGGTCGGACTTCGGTCCGGCCTCTTCTGCCATTTAACGAGGGGTCTCATTTGAGCACCGGCGAGTAGGCTAGACATATGTTTTTGATTGGGCTGACCGGAGGGATTGCAGCTGGCAAATCTACAGTTGCAAAACTTTGGGTTGAGCACGGGGCTATTGAAATCGATGCCGATCAGCTAGCCCGAGAGGTCGTTCTTCCCGGAACCGAGGGTTCGAATAAAATTCGGCAGGTTTTCGGAGCCGAGGTTTTTGATGCCAACGGTGACCTTGATAGAAAGGCCTTGGCCGCGGTCATCTTCCACGATTCCGCCAAGCGAACTTTGCTTGAGCAGATTATTCATCCCGAGGTTAGACGACGGGTGACTGAGATTCTTTCCACACTTCCTCAAGACAGCATCGTTATCTACAACGTTCCACTGCTCGTTGAAGCCGAGGTGGTGATGCCCTTCGACAAGGTGGTAACCGTCGAGGCGCCGCAGGAGGAACAGGTGGCGAGACTCATCAAGCATCGAGGAATGACCGAGTCTGAGGCGCTTAGCCGGATCAGAGTTCAAGCCAGCCCGGCCAGACGTGCCGCGCGAGCAGACGTTATCCTAAGTTCCAATCATGACCTCGACGCGTTGCTAAAACACGCCGATAATCTCTGGCACGAAATAGTTCGGGAAGCAACCGTAAAGAAAAGCTCTTGAGTTAATAAGACATGGAACCCACACGCTCGTTCGCTCCCTTTGAGGTAATCAGCGAATATACCCCTTCGGGTGATCAGCCAAAGGCTATCGCCGAGCTCGCCAAGCGCATCAATAATGGCGAGAAGGACGTTGTTCTGCTCGGAGCCACGGGTACCGGAAAGTCTGCCACCACGGCTTGGCTGATCGAGGCAGTCCAGCGCCCGACATTAGTGCTCGCGCACAACAAAACCCTGGCCGCCCAGCTGGTTAATGAATTTCGCGAACTGATGCCAAATAACGCAGTCGAGTACTTCGTGAGCTATTACGACTACTACCAACCGGAAGCCTACGTTCCGCAGACCGACACCTTTATTGAGAAGGACTCGTCAATCAACGAGGAGGTCGAGCGACTTCGTTACAAAGCGACCATGAACTTGCTTAGCCGCCGAGACGTAATCGTGGTCTCGACCGTCTCCTGCATTTACGGGCTTGGCGCTCCAGCCGAATACCTTGAACAAAGCATGCCAATCCATGTTGGTGACCGGATTGACCGAGACGTTTTGATTCGCAAGTTCATTGCCATGCAGTACAAACGCAACGACATCGACTTCTCGCGCGGCAACTTCAGGGTCAAAGGCGACACTATCGAAATCATCCCGGTCTACGACGACCTCGCCATTCGCATCGAACTTTTCGGTGACGAAGTTGAGGCAATCTACACCCTGCACCCATTGACGGGGGATGTCGTTAGCTCCGAGAAAACCATTTCGGTATTCCCAGCCTCTTACTACGTTGCAACTCCCGAGCGCATGGGGGCGGCGATCGAGGCAATCGAAGAAGAAATGGCCTGGCGGGTCAAGGAACTCGAGACCCAGGGCAAATTACTCGAGGCGCAGCGCCTCAAAATGCGCACCACCTTCGATCTGGAAATGATTCGAGAACTAGGATTCTGTTCGGGCATCGAGAACTACTCGCGGCACATCGATGGTCGGGAACCAGGGTCCTCACCAAGTTGCCTGCTCGACTATTTTCCGGATGACTTTCTCACCGTGATTGATGAATCCCACGCCACGGTTCCACAGATAGGAGCAATGTTCGAGGGTGACTCGTCAAGGAAGCGCACCCTAGTGGAGCACGGATTCCGACTGCCGTCAGCACTCGACAATCGGCCGCTCAAGTGGTCTGAGTTCCAAGAGCGGGTTGGTCAAACCGTTTACCTTTCTGCAACACCCGGAAAATACGAAATGGGTGTCAGCGATGGAGTTGTCGAGCAAATAATCCGACCAACCGGACTCATTGACCCCGAGATTGTCATAAAGCCAACCAAGGGTCAGATTGACGATCTACTCGAAGAAATTAGGGTTCGAGCCGAACGCGATGAGCGAGTGCTGGTGACTACGCTGACCAAGAAAATGTCGGAGGAACTAACCGACTTCCTCACCGAAGCCGGGGTTCGGGTGCGGTACCTACACAGCGACGTTGACACCCTCCGGCGCGTCGAACTGCTCAGGGAACTGCGCTCCGGGGTGTTCGATGTCCTGGTTGGCATCAATCTGCTGAGAGAAGGACTGGACCTTCCTGAAGTTTCACTGGTTAGCATCTTGGACGCTGACAAAGAAGGATTTCTGCGTTCGACGACGTCACTGATTCAAACCATCGGCCGTGCCGCCAGAAACATAAATGGTCAGGTTCACATGTATGCCGACAACATTACTGATTCGATGGCTAGAGCGATTGACGAAACAAACCGTCGACGTGAGAAACAGGTTGAATACAACCGCGCCATGGGCGTTGACCCGCAACCGCTGAGAAAGAAAATCGCCGACATCACCGACCAGATTCTGCGCGAAGAGCAAGACACCGCCGAACTGTTGGAGAAGTCGAAGCAGCGTCGCACCCGAGACGGCAAACCGGTTGTGCCGGTCAAGGCAAGGAAGGGAATCGCGGGCATGGCCTACGACGAAATCCTATCCATCGTTGTTGATCTCGATGAGCAAATGAAGCTTGCAGCTCGAGAACTCAAGTTCGAACTGGCGGCTCGTCTTCGAGATGAAATCTCCGAATTGAAACGTGAACTCAGGCAAATGGAACGTGCCGGTCACCTCTAAGTCAAAACCCCAAAGCCAGACAGGTTAAAATCACATAATGTCGATTACCAAGATTCCGCACGAAAACAAGCTCATCGTCAAGGGCGCTCGGGTTCACAACCTTCAGAATTTAAGCATTGAAATTCCAAGGGATTCGCTCGTCGTCTTCACCGGATTGAGTGGCTCGGGCAAATCATCACTGGCGTTCGACACGATCTTTGCCGAAGGACAGCGTCGGTACGTTGAGTCGCTATCGGCCTATGCAAGGCAGTTTCTTGGGCAAGTAGACCGACCAGACGTCGACTTCATCGAGGGGCTCAGCCCAGCTGTTTCGATTGACCAAAAATCCACGAACCGAAACCCAAGGTCGACTGTTGGTACCATCACCGAAATTCATGACTACCTGCGATTGCTTTGGGCGCGCATTGGGGTTCCCTACTGTCACGAATGTGGCGAGCGAATCATCAAGCAGTCACCACAGCAAATAGTTGACCAAATCCTCGAACTGCCTGAGGGCACCAGATTTCAGTTGCTAGCTCAGATTGTTGACCAAAAGAAGGGTGAGTTCACTGACCTTTTTCGAGAGTTGGTTGGCCAGGGCTACGCCAGGGCAGTGGTCGACGGTGAGATTGTTCAACTCGCCGAGGCAAAGCCTCTCAAGAAGACCTTTAAGCACGACATTTCCGTGGTCGTCGATCGCTTGGTGTCTAAACCCGACATGGTGACAAGGCTCACGGACTCCGTTGAAACCGCGCTTAAGCTCGCGGGGGGCCGCCTGATTGTAGATTTCGTTGACGAGACGGGACCAGATAAAACACGAGTGTTCAGCGAGCGAATGTCCTGCCCGAATGAACACGAGCTCAGCCTCACCGAGATAGAGCCAAGAACCTTTTCGTTCAACGCACCATTCGGCGCTTGCCCGGCCTGTTCCGGTCTCGGCACCAAAATGTCAGTTGATGCCGACCTCGTCATTGGAGACCCGGATGCGTCCATCAGTGGCGGAGTAATCATTCCTTGGTCGACCCAGGGAAAGGGTCTGTTCAACTATTTCCAGAGAATGCTCGAGGGTCTTGCGACCGATCTCGAGTTCTCACTAAATACCCCTTGGAAAGCTCTGCCCGAAGAGGTGCAGGAAGCGGTTTTGCGAGGCAATAATTTCGATGTCCAAGTCAAATGGAAGAATCGCTACGGACGTGAGTTGCGCTACAGCACCGGATTCGAAGGTGTCTTGGCCTACATTGAACGCAAGTACATAGAATCCGAAAACGACTTTGCACGTGGTCGATGGAGCGGATTTTTGCGCGAGATTCCTTGCCCAGCCTGCGCCGGTCAAAGGTTAAAGGCCGAGGTCTTAGCTGTAAAAGTTGGGGACAGTTCAATCGCGCAGGTAGCTGCTCTAAGCCTGGGTGACGCGGCCCTATTTTTCGACAAGCTCGTGCTCGATGTTCGTGACGAGAAGATTGCTGCCCAAGTTTTGCGAGAGATCAAAGCGAGGCTAGATTTCTTGCTTGCCGTTGGTCTTGATTACCTGAGCCTCGAACGAGCCGCTGGAAGCCTGAGCGGAGGAGAGGCCCAGCGAATCAGATTGGCAACTCAAATCGGTTCGGGCTTAACCGGTGTTCTATATGTCCTGGACGAACCAAGTATTGGTTTGCACCAGAGGGACAACCTGAGGCTTATCGAAACCCTCATCAAGCTAAGAGACTTGGGAAACACCCTGCTCGTCGTCGAACATGATGAGGACACAATAAAGGCCTCCGACTGGGTGGTCGACATTGGTCCGGGTGCCGGAGTCAACGGCGGGCTAGTTGTGCACTCTGGCCCCTACGAGGATTTACTTAAGAATGAGAAGTCAATAACCGGCGCATTCTTGTCGGGCCGAGAAAGTATTGCGACGCCTAAGAAACGCCGATTGATTGACCCAGAACGAAAAATCTCCGTCATCGGCGCGCGAGAAAATAACCTAAAGAACGTTGACGTTGACTTTCATCTCGGCACTCTTACAGCAATCACAGGTGTTTCAGGGTCGGGTAAATCCTCACTGGTGAATGATGTCCTGTACAACGTGCTGGCCAATGCTTTGAACGGCGCTAAGTCGGTCGCCGGGCGCCACACCAGGGTCGAAGGGCTTGCTCAACTGGACAAGGTCGTCCACGTCGACCAAAATCCGATCGGGCGCACACCACGTTCTAACCCGGCCACCTATACCGGCGTCTTTGATCACATTCGAAAGCTCTTCGCAGACACTCAAGAGGCAAAAGCCAGGGGCTACCAACAGGGACGTTTCTCCTTCAACGTCAAGGGTGGACGCTGCGAGTCTTGCAGCGGCGATGGAACCCTGAAGATTGAAATGAACTTCCTGCCCGATGTTTACGTGTCCTGTGAGGTTTGCAACGGAGCTCGTTACAACCGCGAGACGCTGCAGGTCACCTACAAGGGCAAGAACATTGCCGAGGTCTTGCAAATGCCTATCGCAGAGGCTGCCGAGTTCTTTGCAGCCATTGGGTCAATTGCCAGATATCTAGAGACCCTGGTTGAAGTTGGCCTCGGATACGTGCGCCTCGGCCAAAGTGCCACGACGCTTTCTGGTGGCGAGGCCCAGCGGGTTAAGTTGGCCACCGAGCTACAGCGTCGTTCTTACGGCAGATCCATCTATGTTCTGGATGAGCCAACAACCGGACTTCACTTCGAAGATGTCCGCAAGCTGCTAATTGTCCTCAACGGGCTGGTTGAAAAAGGTAACACCGTGCTGGTGATTGAACACAACCTAGACGTAATCAAATCAGCCGACTGGGTGATTGACATCGGGCCCGAGGGTGGCTCACGAGGCGGCGAAATTATCGCGGTTGGCACCCCAGAGCAGGTCGCTGCCAACCCAAAGAGTTTCACCGGCCAATTCCTGAAAGAAATGCTTCACTAAATGGCAAACGAACTCTCGTTTCGACCAAAGACGGGTGAGATTCCGACCAATCCGGGGGTCTACCGATTCTTTGACGCAACGGGGAGAGTGCTTTACGTAGGTAAAGCTAAGAACCTGAGAGCAAGACTCTCAAACTACTTTGGGCCATTGTCTAGCCTGCACGAGCGCACCCGTCGCATGGTGACCGCGGCTGCCGACGTGAAATGGGTCATCGTAAAATCCGAGTTCGAAGCTTTGCAGCTTGAATTCACCTGGATCAAAGAGTTCAATCCACCTTTTAACGTCCAGTTCAAGGATGACAAGTCCTATCCGTACCTAGCCGTCTCACTCGGCGACACGGTGCCACGGGTTTTTATTACGAGGAATCGAAACGTTAAGGGTGTTAAGTATTTCGGCCCGTACACCCAAGCCTGGGCGGTTAGGGACACCATTGACGTGTTGCTCAAGGTTTACCCAGTTCGAAGCTGCAGCTCGGGGGTTTATTCGAGAGCGGTATCCAGTAATCGCGCCTGCCTTCTCGGAGACATCGGCAAATGCGCCGCCCCCTGCATCGAGAGAGTGTCTGTCTCGGAGCACAAAGAGATTGCCAAAAAATTTGCTGACTTCATGTCTGGTGGTGACACCAGGCACGTGTCCGAACTTCGCAGTCGGATGTTTAAGGCTTCGGAGCAAGAACAGTATGAGTTAGCTGGCCGCTTGCGCGATGAGGTCGGGGCTCTCGAAAGGGTGCTTGAGAAGTCAACGGTGGTTTTCAACGATCAAACCGATGCCGACCTGTTTGGAATTGCCGACGATGAGTTGGCCGCGGCGGTGTCAATGTTCATTGTTCGTGGCGGGCGAATCAGGGGTGTGCGAGGTTGGGTGGTAGACAAAGAACTCGAACGTGATCTTTCAGAGATCGTCGAGTACGTACTTCAGAACGTCTATTCAACCGATGATCATGGCGTAGCAAACGAAATACCGCGCGAGGTTCTTGTGCCACAGTTGCCTGAGGATTCGGCCGAGTTGACTCGTTGGCTCAGCGAGCTGCGCGGGTCGAAGGTGGATCTCAGGGTTCCGCAGCGTGGCGATAAGTCAGCCTTGGCAAAAACCGCCGAGACAAACGCTAGACACTCATTGATGCTTTACAAAACGCGACGGAGTGCGGATTTCACAGCGAGAGCCGATGCCCTCACGGGAATACAAAAAGCTCTCGGGATGTCTCAGGCTCCACTGCGAATCGAATGCTATGACGTATCTCACTTGGGTGGCACCAACGTTGTCGCCTCGATGGTCGTATTTGAAGACGGCCTACCAAAGAAAGACCAGTACCGTCGCTTCAGCCTCGAATCAACGACCGATGACACCGACTCGATTTACCAGGTCCTGATGCGCCGCTTGAAATACCTGAGGGAACCAGAGGTCCAGGGGAGTGATACTTCTGACAAGGCAGCCAAATTTTCGTATCAGCCCTCGCTGCTAATCGTTGACGGTGGCGAGCCACAGGTGAATGCCGCCGCGCGAGCTCTTCGTGACTCAGGGATAACCGACATAACGGTCTGTGGCATAGCAAAGCGACTCGAGGAAGTCTGGCTTCCGGGCAACCCATTTCCGGTGATTCTGCCAAGGGCCACCGATGAACTATTTTTGCTTCAGCGCCTTCGCGACGAGGCCCACCGCTTTGCAATAACCTATCAACGCCAAAAGCGCTCTACTGCGATTGGAAGCCAACTGAGCCAGATACCCGGTCTCGGTGATAAAAGGGTAAAGGCACTTCTCAAGCATTTCGGTTCGGCAAAACGACTGAGGATAGCCACGGTCGAAGAGATTGCCGATGTCGCTGGAATAGGTAGTGTTTTGGCTGAGCAAATAGTCAACGGACTGCGAGAGTAATTAAGTCGCTTCGGCGTGTCGCACTTGGATAGACTCTTTTGAGACGAGTTGGAGGCAGCGTGAACGGTACTAAACGACCAGAGCTGCTCATAGTTACCGGCATGTCGGGGGCTGGCCGTTCAACCGTAGCCAATGCCCTAGAGGATCTCGGCTGGTATGTGGTTGACAACCTGCCTCCTCAGATGCTGGCCCCAATATCGGATCTCTTCAGACTCACCAAAACGAGACTGCCTCGACTGGCCGTCGTCATCGACGTTCGCGGTGGCGAGTTCTTTGGTGAACTTCAAGACAACCTTCTGACCCTCAAGAGTCACGACCTAAACCTGCGCGTTCTCTTTCTAGAGGCTACCGATGCAACACTGGTAAAACGCTTTGAGAATGTAAGACGACCTCATCCGCTTCAAGGAAGCGGCACCATCTTGGATGGGATTGCTGAGGAACGAAGGCGTTTGCTCGCCACCCGCGAAACTGCCGACGTAATCTTCGACACGAGCGAACTCAACATCCATCAGTTGTCAAACAAGATTTCAGACAACTTTTCGCTCGAGCAGAGCAGTCGCCTACAAATCACGGTCATGAGTTTCGGCTATAAATACGGCCTTCCCTCGGACGCCGATTTGGTCGCTGACGCTAGGTTTATACCAAACCCCTTCTGGAATGAGTCCCTGAGGCCATTTACTGGTGAAGACGAGCAGGTCAGCGACTTCGTGCTCGCTCAAGACGGGGCACAGGAGTTTGTTGAAAATTATCTTCGCGCACTCCAACCGGTGCTGAGGGGCTACGTCTCAGAAAATAAGCGATACGCGACCATCGCCGTTGGATGCACCGGAGGCAAACATCGTTCAGTCGCTCTGGCGAGACGCGTTGCCGAACTGTTGCAAGGCACCGACGGAGTTTCAGTGAACATTAAACACCGAGATTTGGGTAAGGAGTAGCAATGGCTTTAACCGCCGATGTGAAAGACGAGTTGGCTCGCATTGAGGTGCTCAAGAGTTCGTTGAGAGTGGCCGAGCTGGCGACCATTCTCAGGTTCTCAGGGGGGCTCCATCTAATCTCGGGGCACCTGGCCATCGAAGTTGAACTGGACACCGCCCAACTAGCGAGGAGGGTCACCAAGGACCTTCAAGAGGTTTTTGGGATTGAAAGCGAGTTGGCTGTTATCTCAGCCTCTGGAATCCATCGAACCAGTCGGTACCAAATCAGAGTCCTCAAGCAGGGTGATGTTCTCGCCAGGCAGACCGGATTGGTTGACCAGCGAGGTCGACCGGTGAGGGGACTGCCCGCGACACTGGTTTCCGGGTCTATTGGTGAAGCCCAAGCTATCTGGAGGGGTGCATTTCTGGCGCACGGGTCCCTTACCGATCCGGGCCGATCGGCAGCGCTCGAGATTACGGCTCCTGGAAACGAAGCAGCCCTCGCATTGGTCGGGGCCGCCAGACGTCTTGGTGTTCAGGCAAGGGCTAGAGAAGTTCGCGGTGTTCACCGAGTCGTGATTCGCGAGGGTGAGGCAATTGCAGTGATGCTCACGCAAATGGGTTCACACGGGCAGGTGCTCAAGTGGGAGGAAATGCGCATGCGCCGGGAGGTTCGCGCAACAGCTAACCGACTGGCCAATTTCGATGACGCCAACCTGCGAAGGTCAGCGCAAGCAGCCGTTGCTGCCGGCGCCAGAGTTGCAAGAGCATTGGAAATTCTCGGTCCCGAAATTCCACAGCACCTGCGCTATGCCGGCGAACTAAGGCTTCGACACAAACAGGCGAGCCTCGACGAACTCGGGCACTTAGCCGACCCAGTTATGACGAAGGACGCGGTGGCTGGTCGAATTCGAAGACTATTAGCCATGGCCGATAAAAAGGCGCAGGACTTGGGCATTCCACCAACGGATGCGTTTCTTCCCGATGATCTGGACTCATAGAAAACAAACTCAAGTCCTCTCTGACATCTTGATGCAACGCTTGTAAGATTTAGGAAGACACCGAATACAGGAGAAATCATGGGCAAATACGTTCTTCCAGACCTAAGTTACGACTATGCGGCCCTCGAGCCGAACATTTCCGGTCGCATCATGGAACTTCACCACGACAAGCACCACCTTGCATACGTAAATGGTGCGAACTCTGCTCTTGACCTCCTCGCTGAAGCCCGCGACAAGAACGACATGACCTGGGTAAACAAGCTGCAGAAGGATTTAGCCTTCAACCTCGCGGGTCACGTAAACCACACCGTATTCTGGCGCAACCTGTCTCCAGAAGGTGGCGACAAGCCATTCGGAGAGTTGGAAGCCGCAATCGACGAGTTCTTCGGATCCTTTGACGCTTTCCGCGCCCACTTCACCGCATCTGCCCTAGGAATCCAAGGCTCTGGTTGGTCTATTTTGGCCTGGGACATTTTGGGCTCAAAGTTAATCATCGAACAGCTATACGACCACCAGGGAAACCTGGCCCCGGCAAGTATCCCAATCCTGATGCTCGACATGTGGGAACACGCTTTTTACCTCGACTACCAAAACGTCAAGGCAGAGTACGTGAAGGCTTTTTGGAACATCGTTTCTTGGGCAGATGTTCAGGCGCGTTTCCAAGCCGCACGCGACCAAACTGGCGGTCTACTGCTAGTCTGATAAGAGACTTTCCACCCAACGACGCGTGGCGATAACACCCTAAAAACACAAAAATAAGATGCGTCATTTCTTGGCGTATTCAAGATCGAATTGGGAGACAAATTGGCTACTCGTGTTGGAATTAATGGTTTTGGTCGAATCGGTCGCAACTACTTGCGTGCCGCGCTGGCGATGGGCTCCGAGCTCGAAATTGTTGCAGTGAATGACCTGAGCGACCCTAAGTCCCTTGCCCACCTTTTGAAGTACGACTCCGTAAACGGCCGTCTCGAGCAAGAGGTAAACGTTGATGGCAACAACATCATCGTCGGTGGACAGGTAATCAAGGTTTTGGCAGAGCGCGACCCAGCCAACCTCGGTTGGGGCGACCTAGGCGTCGACATTGTCATCGAATCGACCGGCCGGTTCACGAACGCCGAAGACGCCAAGAAGCACATCGAGGCCGGCGCCAAGAAGGTTCTCATCTCTGCACCGGCAACTGGTGAAGATGCCACCTTCGTCATCGGTGTGAACGAGCACCTGTATGACCCTGCCAACCACCACATCATCTCGAACGCATCTTGCACCACGAACTGCCTTGCGCCGCTAGCAAAGGTCTTCAACGACATTTGGGGAATCGAGAATGGTCTGATGACCACAATCCACGCCTACACCGCAGACCAGAACCTGCAGGATGGCCCTCACAGCGACCTACGACGCGCACGTGCGGCAGCAATCAACATCGTTCCATCATCAACCGGCGCAGCTAAGGCCATCGGCCTAGTACTTCCTGAACTAAAGGGAAAGCTAGATGGATTCGCACTGCGCGTACCAGTCCCAACCGGCTCAATCACCGACCTGACCCTGGTTTCAAAGAAGCTCGCAACAGTTGAAGAAATCAAGGCAGCCTACAAGGCCGCAGCCGCTTCTGGCCCACTAAAGGGAATCCTGAAGTACACCGAAGACGAGATCGTATCAAGCGACATTGTTGCCGATCCACACTCATCCATCTTCGATGCCGGCCTAGTCAAGGTAATCGGCAACACCGTAAAGATCAGCTCTTGGTATGACAACGAGTGGGGTTACTCAAACCGCTTGGTTGACCTAACCGAACTCGTCGCTTCTAAGCTCTAAACCCTCGAAAGTAGTCACCCTTGCGCACACTTAAGTCGTTGCCCGCGCTCGAAGGCAAACGCGTCATTATTCGATGTGATTTCAACGTTCCTCTTGAAGGAGACAGAATCACAGACGACGGCCGAATCGTCGCATCGGTGCCTACTATCAAGTACCTGGTTGATCAAGGCGCGAAGGTCATTGTGATCTCGCACCTTGGTCGCCCAGATGGCGCGCCCGACGAGCGGTACTCGTTGCGTCCTGCCGCAGTGCGCTTGGCTGAACTTTTGGGTCAAGAGGTCTTCTTCGCCTCGGACACCATTGGAAGCGAAGCCAAGGGCTCAGTCAAGGCGATGGATAGAAGTGCGGTGGTGGTTCTTGAAAACCTCCGCTTCAACGCCGCTGAAACCAGCAAGGATGAAGCCGAGCGTCAGGCATTCGCGGCCAAGCTGGCAGAATTGGGCGACTTCTTTGTGAGCGATGGTTTCGGCGTTGTGCACCGCAAGCAAGCATCGGTTTACGAGCTGGCCAAAGCTTTGCCAAGTGTCGCGGGATTCCTCATTGAAAAGGAACTTGAGGTTCTAACAAGGCTCACCAAGAACCCAGAGCGCCCCTACGCGGTAGTTCTAGGCGGCTCAAAGGTTTCCGACAAGCTGGGTGTCATTGATCATCTATTGCCTCACGTTGACAAGCTTCTCGTTGGCGGTGGAATGGTCTTTACCTTCTTGGCTGCTCAAGGTCATAAGGTTGGCTCTAGCCTGCTAGAACAAGATCAGATTTCGGTTGTTCAGGGATACCTGAAACGCGCCGAAGAACTGGGCGTGAAGGTGGTTTTGCCATCCGACATAATCGTGGCTTCTAAGTTCGGCGCCGATGCAGAAACTTGTGTCACAGCTTCAGACGAGATTGAAAGCAGCCCTTTCGGCCACAGCGGTCTTGGCTTGGACATTGGCCCGGACTCGGCCAAGCAATTCGCAAGCGAGATTGTTGAATCCAAAACGGTGTTTTGGAATGGTCCGATGGGCGTTTTCGAAATTGCTGCATTTGCAAATGGAACCAAGGCTGTTGCCGAGGCCCTAACTAAGGTAGACGGACTGTCTGTCGTTGGTGGCGGAGACTCGGCGGCTGCTGTGAGAATTCTTGGCTTTGCCGACGACCAGTTCGGTCACATCTCAACCGGAGGCGGTGCCAGCCTTGAATTCCTCGAGGGCAAGTCGCTTCCAGGCCTGGAGGCCCTAAATGACTAACCAGAGAATTCCGCTGATTGCCGGCAACTGGAAAATGAACCTAGACCACCAGCAGGCGATTGCCCTCGTTCAAAAACTCGCTTGGTCGCTGAAGGACGCAAACCACGACTATAAGTCGGCCGAGGTTGTTGTGTTCCCGCCATTCACTGATCTGCGCAGCATTCAGACCCTAATCGACGCCGACAAGTTGGAGCTGGGTCTTGGAGCCCAGGACCTATCTAAGTTTGATTCTGGCGCCTACACGGGTGAAATTTCTGGCGCATTTCTAAAGAAGCTTGACGTTAAGTACGTGCTCGTGGGTCACAGTGAACGCCGTCAGTACCACAACGAAACCGACGAGGTCATACAGGCAAAAACCGCCGCCGCATTCCGACACGGGCTGGTACCAATTATTTGTGTGGGCGAGACCCTCGAACAGTTGGAGAACGAGGGGCAAAGCGCCGTTCCAATACGCCAAACCCTTGCCGCGTTGGCTGGGCACGAGAAGCTGGGTGACTTTGTAATCGCCTACGAGCCGGTTTGGGCTATCGGAACCGGGAAGGTTGCAACTGCCGAAGAAGCCGCCTCGGTAGCCGGCAAGTTGCGGGCCGCGATTTCTGAAGCCTTTGGATCAGAACTGGCAGCAGCCACCAGAATTCTCTACGGGGGATCAGTTAAAGCCGTAAACGTTGCTGGATTCCTACGCAGCCCCGAGGTAGATGGCGTGCTCGTAGGCGGAGCAAGCCTCGACGCCGAAGAATTTAGTGGAATCGCGCGCTTTCAAAAACACCTAGCTCTCTAAACCGACTTATAATTTGTGTTGAACCTCAAAAGGGTCTGACACGTAAAGGAAACTCAATGCAAGCTCTACAGATAGCGCTTTATGTTCTTCTCGCTATTACCAGTCTTTTACTGACCTTTCTGATTTTGCTTCACAAAGGGCGAGGCGGAGGCCTTTCGGACATGTTCGGTGGTGGGCTGAGTTCAACACTTGGTTCATCCGGCGTCGCCGAGAGAAACCTCAATAGAATCACGATCATCCTTGGCATTGTCTGGGTCACCGTGATCATTGCACTCGGTCTTTTCACTCGCTTCGATCTGGTTCCAACCGCTTAGCTCATGAGTAGCGGAGGTTCAGCAATCAGAGGGTCACGGATTGGTGCTGGCCCGATGGGTGAGCAGGATCGTGGATTCAAGGCAGATCGCGTAACCCGCAACTACTACTGCAGCAACGGTCACACTCAGTCGCCGCAGTTTGCTGCGCATGTTGATGAAGCCGATATCCCAGAGCAACTCGATTGCCCGAACTGCGGCATGCCAGCGGGCCAGGACCAAGATAATCCGCCGGTTATCGTAAAGCATGAGCCATACAAAACTCATTTGGCCTATGTCAAAGAGCGTCGCACCGAAGAAGAAGCGAACGAACTTTTGGAAGAGGCAGTGGCCTCGATCAGGGAACGCCGGCAAAAACTAGCCCAGTCCGCAGAGGACAGCACTAAATCCTAAGGGTTTAGAACCTTCAGCCTTGATTAGCCTTTGTTAGGCGTTGATTGATATCGCTGCAGACTCGTCGAGGAACCAAGACGAGGTTTTCGCGCTAACCTTGCCCACTGGCAGTTCCTGTGGGTTTGAACCGAAGGCGACCGCCACGGCAGCTGCCTTGTCTGATCCGCCAATCACAAAAATAATTTCGTCAGCAGCGCTGAACACTTCGTAGCTAAAACTCAGCCGAAGTGGCGGCGGCTTGGGGGAGTCGCTCTCTGCAACTACAAAGTCACCCTCAGCGGGAGCAGGCTTTCCAGGAAACAGTGAACCGATGTGCCCATCAGGGCCCATTCCGAGAAACACCAGGTCGAAAGCAGGAACTCGGGCCCCAAAGACCGATTTCAACTCAGCCGTGAAAAGCTCTTTTGCCGCTTCAAGGCTGAGCCCATTGTCGCTAGAGGGGAAAGCATGAACCTTTGCTTCGTCGACTTCGATATGGTTCAGCAGCGCTTGCCTTGCCTGAACTTCATTTCGATCGGCACTGTCTGAGGCAACAAACCGTTCATCGCCCCACCAGAAGTGAACCCGTTTGAAGTCGATGGCCTTTGATTCCGGCAAATCTAAAATCGCGGCCAGACTCGCAATACCCAGCGACCCGCCAGTAACGGCAACGTGCGCCTCGGGCTTGTGCGCTAGCAATGACGACAAGCGACCCAAGAAGTGCTTCGCGGCAAGCGAAGCAACCTCTGCGGGGGTAGCGCAAACGTTTACCAACTTGGTCACTCCGCAGACTCCAGGTGGGTTGCCTGCTCGGTAATCTGAGGACGTTGACCGGTTGGTCCAAAACTCTTGGTAATTACCTTGCCGAATAGATCGTCAGGGTCGAGTCTTCTTAGGTCCTCGCTTAGGCAATCCCTGAGGTTTCGTCTTGGAAGCGAAATTTCCCGAGTGGGTTGGGTCGGTTGAATCAAGGTTGCAACATCGGGTACCAATCGAACTATTTCGATATCCCCAGACTCACGGATCAACTTAACTCCACGGATTCCATGCACGACTTTGCCTCGAGAAGTTCGAATCATGGTGATTGGAACGTGAAGTTTAAGTTCCAACCAGGCGGCCAAGAGGTCGGTGCTGGGTGAATCTACCGCTCCGGTAACGTCGACGGCCAGAACTGAATCGTACGGGGGTTGGTCCAAAATGGCCGCCAGTTGAGCGCGCCACAGAGTCAATCGAGTCCAAGCAAAGTCGCTATCGCCGGGAGCATAGCTAGAAGCCAACTTCCTCAAGAAATCATGGGGATCGGCTTGGCTGGCGGCATCTGTGATGCGACGCGTCGCGATGCGCCCGATTGCCGACGTAGAAGCCTTTAGCGGGGCCTTGTTTGGCCACCAGGCTACCACTGGGGCATCCGGGAGTAGCAAACCGGTGACGAGACTCTCGGGGTCGCTAGCGGCCTCACCGTAGGCGGTCAAGACGATGACCTCCGAGGCTCCGGCGTCACCACCGACTCGAATCTCGGCATCCAGCCGCGCAACATCATCCTGTTGGGTTGGGCTTTCGCTCAAAACAATGATGCGGCAGGGGTGTTCCCTTGAGGCTTCGTTGGCAGCCTCGATGGCTACCTCTACGTCCTTCGAGTCGGTTTCGATAACCAAAGTCAAGACACGACCCAGAGCTACGGCGCCACCCTGTTCGCGAATCTGAACGAGAGCCTTAGAGACCTTGCTGATTGTTGTGTTTGGAAGCTCAGTTATCAAGGGCGTCTCCAGGCTCTGCCGTCTTGTTCCATCATTCGGTCTGCTGATTCCGGGCCCCAGGTTCCAGGTCGGTACTGTTCTGGTTGCCCGTGTTTTTCCCAATATTCTTCGATTGGGTCAAGAATCTTCCATGACAGTTCAACTTCTTCGTGCCTCGGGAACAACGGCGGGTCGCCAAGCAACACGTCTAGGATGAGTCGCTCATAGGCTTCGGGGCTTGCCTCGGTGAATGCGTGCCCATAACCAAAGTCCATCGTCACGTCTCGAACCTGCATGCCAACACCAGGAACCTTCGAGCCAAATCTTATTGTGACGCCCTCGTCTGGCTGAACCCGGATAACCAGGGCGTTTTGGCCAAGTGCGCTGGTCTGGTCGGCCGCAAACAATTGTTGCGGGGCGCGTTTGAACACCACGGCAATTTCTGTGACTCGGCGACCGAGGCGTTTGCCCGCCCGAAGGTAAAACGGCACTCCCGCCCAGCGGCGAGTGTTGATATCAAGGCGCATCGCCGCGTAGGTTTCGGTTACCGATTCCGGGTTCATGCCCTCTTCTTCAAGAAAACCTAAAACCTCTTCACCGCCCTGCCAACCGCCAGAGTATTGCCCTCGCGCAGTGTGCTTTCCCAGATCCTTGGGCAAGGAAACGGCGGAAAGAACCTTCTCCTTTTCGGCGCGCAGGTCAGAAGCATCAAACGAAACCGGTTCCTCCATGGCGGTAAGCGCCAACAGCTGCAACAGGTGGTTTTGAATAACATCGCGGGCGGCACCGATGCCGTCGTAGTAACCGGCTCGGCCACCAACGCCTATGTCTTCGGCCATGGTGATCTGAACGTGGTCAATGTAGTTGGAGTTCCACAGTGGTTCGTAAAGTTGGTTGGCAAATCGAAGCGCCAGAATGTTCTGAACCGTCTCTTTACCAAGGTAGTGGTCAATCCTAAAAACCGAGTCTGGAGGGAAAACCGACTCCACCACGTCGTTCAGAGCCCTCGCGGACTTCAAGTCGCTTCCGAATGGTTTTTCGATAACCACGCGTCGGAACTGATCCGGTTTTGGGTCAGCTAGCCCGCTGCGCGAAAGCTGTTGGGTAACCAAGGGGAAGGCCTTTGGCGGAATCGAAAGGTAAAAAGCGTGATTACCGTTGGTTCCACGCTCCTTATCAAGAAGCTCAATGGTCTCTTTGAGTTTGTCGAAAGCTGCGTCGTCATCGAATTCGCCTTGGACGAAACGGATTCCGGTGGCAAGCTGCTGCCAAACTTCCTCAGACCATGGGGTGCGGGCATATTCTCGAACCGAATCGTGAACGACCTTCTCGAAGTCCTGATCGGCCCATTCGCGCCGAGCAAAACCAACGAGGGCGAAGCCGGGAGGCAAGAGACCACGGTTGGCAAGATCGTAAACGGCTGGCATCAACTTCTTGCGCGACAGGTCACCGGTCACACCAAAAATGATTAGTCCGCTTGGGCCGGCAATCCTGTTTAGACGACGATCATCAGGGTCGCGAAGCGGGTTGTTTCCAACGCCAAGCTTTACTGGGCTCATTTAGTTCGACTCCTTAGCCGATTGAATTTTTGAGAACTTCAATGCCGGCAATGGCATCGCTCAAGGTAAGAGTGAGCACCGGTCTGCCGAGTTCCCCGAGCACGACGGCGTCACCGGCGGCCTGGGAAGCAATCAGCTCACCAAAGGTGAATGGCCTTCCCGGAACCGCAATGTCTTGCTTTGCCTTCGCAACAATCTGCAGGTAAACACCCTGGCGTGGCCCACCCTTGTGGTACTGGCCGGTTGAGTGCAAGAAACGCGGAGCCCAACCGAACGTCACCGGGCGACCCGTCTTAGCTGCGAAAAGCTCGCGCAACTGCTGCGCCTCAACGACCGAGGTGCGGTCAAGATAGGCGTGGATTGACAGGTATCCATCATTTAGTGACAGGGTTTCGAGCAGTGCCGCTACGGCTTGCGAAATCGAAGTTGCATCGTCAAGGTCAAGAGCGGTCGCACGTACTTCAATGCCCTGGTCAGCGAACGCTGCCTCAGACAATGCCGCACGCTGTTCAAGCATTCCACGAGCGGCAATCTTGGCAGATTCGACGTCTGGCTGGTCAAACGGGTTGATGCCAATTAGGCGGCTAGCAACCACGGTTGCAACCTCCCAAAGCATGAACTGCTCGCCGAGCGAACCTTCGACAAAAATCTCGTCGCCGCTAACCTGGGTGCAGTCTTCAACCACACGGGCAATCAACAAGTCATCAAGGTCGGCGTTTAGTTCTGCACTGTCGGCCTCTAGGACCACCGGCAAAATGCCTTTGCCCAGTTTTCCGGTTGATTCGGCAATTAACTGCTCGGCCCAATCGCCAAAACCGACGATGGATGAGCTAATGATGCCAACCTTGTCGCGAAAGCCGGTTGAACTCGCGGTGCGTGCAAGTACAGCCCCGAGAATGAGGCCTGGGTTTTCGGTTGAATCGGTGAAGAGGCCGTCAAAGGTTGCGGCAGCGTCGTTTAGCAATGACTGAATGTCGGCTCCGGCCAAACCGCTTGGAACCAATCCAAATGCCGTCAGTGCCGAGTAGCGACCGCCAACCGTTGGGTCAGCGTTGAAGATTCGGTAGCCCTCGACTTTAGCGGCGGCCTCCATTGCGGAACCCGGGTCTGTGACAATTACTACACGATCGGTTTTATCGATACCGGCCTGGGTAAAGGCTTGTTCGAAAATCCGCTTCTGTGAATCGGTCTCGACGGTGGACCCTGATTTGGATGACACGATGATTGCCGTTTTGCTGAGGTCGCCAGCTAGTGCGGCACCGATCTGATCGGCATCTGTCGAGTCGAGAACAACGAGCTCGACACCGGCATTCGCGCTGATTACTTCTGGAGCGAGTGAAGAACCACCCATTCCACAAAGCACAAACCTAGTGACACCTTTTTGTAGGAATTCCTCGCGCAACTGCAGAATCTGGGAAACCAATGGTTGCGAGTCGGTCGGTGAGGTTATCCAGCCGAGTCGAATGGATGATTCAGCCTCGGCATCTTTACCCCAGAGGGTGAAGTCCTTAGCTGCCAAACGACTCGCCATCTTATCGGCGACTAACTGCGGAACAAATGCTTGCTCCGCAGCTTTGCTAAGACCTGAGGTTCCTACTTTGATAGACATTTACTTTGCGGCCTCCAGTGCGTTGGCGACTGTCTCGACCAGTTCGTTCCAAGAAACGATGAACTTGTCGACACCCTCGGTTTCAAGAAGTTCGGTGACCTCGGAAACCGACACTCCGGCCGCCTCGACCTGTGCCATAACAGCGCGGGCTTCTTCGTAGTTGCCGGTGATTGAGTCGGTTGGAACAACGCCGTGGTCAAAAACGGCTTCCATTGTCTTTTCAGGCATGGTGTTCACGAGATCTGGTGCAACCAGTTCGGTGACGTAGAGGGTGTCAGACAGGTTGGGGTCCTTGACGCCGGTTGATGCCATCAGCGGGCGTTGGCGGTTGGCACCCGCGGCCACAAGGGAATCCCACTGAGCGCCAGCGAATTCCTGAACGTAAACTTCGTAGGCCAAACGAGCGTTTGCCAAGGCAGCCTTGCTCTTCAGCTCAAGCGCCTCAGCGCTGCCGATGGCAACCAGGCGCTTGTCAATTTCAGTATCGACACGAGACACGAAGAAAGAGGCGACCGAGTGGATCTTTGAGAGGTCGTGACCGGCTTTCTGCGCCAGTTCAAGTCCGGCGATGTAAGCCTCAATAACTTCGCGGTAGCGTTCGAGCGAGAAAATCAGGGTGACGTTGACGCTGATGCCCTCGCCGATGACCGCGGTGATTGCGGCCAGACCCGGCTTGGTTGCCGGAATCTTGATCATTACGTTTTCGCGGTTTACCTTCGCAAAGAGCTCTTTGGCTTGTGCGACGGTGCCCTCGGTGTCATTTGCCAAACCCGGTTCGACCTCAATCGAAACGCGTCCGTCAAATCCGGCGCTGGCCTGATAAACGTCGGCAAAGATGTCGCAGGCATCCGCCACGTCCTTGGTGGTGATTTCGAAAATCGCTTCGGTTGGTGAGACCCCGGTCGCAGCAAGTTCGGCAACCTGTGCACCATAGGTTGTTCCGTTGGCAAGAGCACCGGCAAAGATGGTCGGGTTGGTGGTTACTCCAACCACTGATCGGCTGGAGATAAGCTCCGACAGGTTTCCAGAGGTGATGCGGTCTCTTGACAGGTCGTCAAGCCAAATGCTGACACCGTTTGCGGCTAACTGAGCTAGGGGACTGGTCATTTTATTCTTCTCTCTAAATTCTTAAAGGCTTTTTAGGCTGGTCTTGGCTGCGGCGACCACGGCTTCGACCGTGATGCCAAACTCGCGGAATAGGGTCTTGTAGTCGGCCGAGGCACCGAAGTGCTCGATTGAAACGCTCTGGCCGAAACCACCGATGTACTTGGACCAGCCAAGCGCGAGCCCAGCCTCAACCGAGACGCGCGCGCGGATCGAAGCCGGCAGAACTGACTCGCGGTACTCAACGCTTTGCTCGTCGAACCACTCAACACACGGAGCCGAAACCACACGGGTGCTGATTCCTTCGCCCTCGAGAATTTCACGGGCAGAAACTGCGAGCTGGACCTCGGATCCGGTTGCAATCAGGATTAGTTCTGGCTTTCCGTTGGCAGCATCGACGAGGGTGTAGGCACCCTTCGCGGTGTTCTCGGCAGACGCGAAAACGGCACCGGTTGCATCGGCTTCACCACGCTTGAACACCGGGATGTTCTGACGGGTGAGTGCGATACCGGCAGGGCCCTGACGGCGCTCGAGCATCGTCTTCCAGGCATACGCAACCTCGTTGGCGTCACCGGGGCGAACGACGTCCAGCCCAGGGATTGCACGCAGGGTAGCGATCTGCTCGATTGGCTGGTGAGTCGGGCCGTCTTCGCCGAGAGCGACCGAATCGTGGGTCCAAACGAAGATCGAAGGAATCTGCATGAGAGCGGCCAAACGAACGGCCGGTCTCATGTAATCGCTGAAGATTAGGAAGGTTCCTCCGAAGGCACGGGTGTTTCCGTGCAACACGATACCGTTCAAAATGGCACCCATTGCATGTTCGCGAATACCGAAGTGAAGCACGCGACCGTACTGGTCACCGGTCCACTCGTGGGTTGACCATTCGCTAGGGACGAATGACTTGGCACCCTCAATGGTGGTGTTGTTTGATTCCGCTAGGTCGGCAGAACCACCCCATAGTTCTGGCATGACCTTGGCAATCGCATTGATTACCTTGCCCGATGAGGCGCGGGTTGAAACCTCAACTCCACCTTCGAAGACCGGCAAAGCGGAAGCGAGACCGTCTGGGGTAGCGCCACTGATGACACGGTCGAGCAGGTGCTTGCGCTCGGCGTTCTCACTCGCCCAAGCATCGAAGGAGGCCTGCCATGATCCGCGGTTCTTGTCTGCGGTTGCCTGATAGCCGCGGGTGTGCTCGATTACTTCTGGCGCGACATCGAAGGACTTCTCCGGGTCGAATCCGACTGCAACCTTTAGGCCGGCTAGTTCCTCGGCGCCCAAAGCCGAACCGTGAATTTTTCCGGTGTTCTGCTTTTTAGGTGAAGGCCATCCGATGATGGTGCGCAGGGTGATCAGCGAAGGCTGATCGGTGACTGATTTCGCCTCCTGGATGGCGTTGTAAAGCTCTTCCATGTCCTCGACATAGTTGCCGGTTTTCTTCCAGTCAACGACCTGAGTGTGCCATCCATAGGCACGGTAGCGAGCCGACAGATCCTCGGTGAAGGCAATGTTGGTGTCATCCTCGATGGATATCTGGTTCGAGTCGTAAATAACAACTAGGTTTCCGAGTTTCTGGTGGCCGGCCAATGAGGCGGCTTCGCTGGTCACACCCTCTTGCATGTCGCCATCGCCGGCGATTACATAGATGAAGTGGTCAAACGGGCTGGTGCCAGCCGGGGCGGCAGGGTCGAACATTCCGCGCTCGTAGCGAGCTGCGTAGGCAAATCCGGTTGCCGAAGCCAAACCCTGACCGAGCGGCCCGGTGGTGATTTCGACTCCCTTGGTGTGACCGAACTCTGGGTGACCAGGAGTCAACGAGCCCCAGGTGCGCAAGGCCTTCAAGTCGTCTAGCTCTAGCCCGTAGCCGTGCAGGTACAACTGGTTGTATAGGGTCAGGGAGCTGTGACCAACGCTGAGAATGAAACGGTCGCGACCTAGCCAAGACTGATCCGATGGGTCATGACGCATGACCTTGTTAAACAAGAGGTAAGCAACCGGAGCCAAACTGATTGCGGTGCCAGGGTGCCCATTACCAACTTTCTCAACGGCATCGGCCGCCAAGATCCTCGCGGTGTTTACGGCTTTTGAATCGATGTCGGTCCATTGGAATGCTGACAAGACAGCTCCTGTTCTTTTTTTACGGCTAAAGAGTGTTTTCTTTGTCGGTAAGGCTTCATCGCCCGAAAGACACGGATAAGAGCTCGACTCTTGGAACGCACAAGAGGGCGAATCCGTTCCTCAAAAGTCTATAACAGTTGGATTTTCGAAACCACGGAATAAGCCGGAGTGTTGTTGATTTAGACTTAAGGAAATGAAATCGGAAACCCCAACTTTTGCCGCGCCAGCTAGCCGCGGTGCCCTTGGAAAAGCCAAGGCCTACTTGGCGCTAACCAAACCCCGTGTCATCGAACTGCTGCTAATCACAACTGTTCCCACGATGATTCTGGCTCAGCAGGGCTTGCCTAACCTGTGGTTGGTGCTCGCGACACTGGTGGGTGGCGCCCTAAGTGCCGGGTCAGCCAACGCGTTCAACTGCTACATCGATTCCGACATCGACAAACTCATGGGTCGCACCCAGGGTCGCCCTCTCGTTACAGGCGAGCTCAGCAATCGCGAGGCCTACGTATTCTCTTGGGCAATCGGTATCGCCTCGGTGCTGTGGCTTGGCTTCTTGGTTAACTGGGTTGCCGCTGCTCTCTCGGTGGCGGCCATCCTCTTCTATGTCTTTGTCTACACGCTGCTCTTGAAGCGCCGCACACCCCAGAACATCGTCTGGGGAGGGGCTGCCGGAGCAATGCCGGTGCTGATTGGTTGGGCTGCGGTCACTGGCCAGGTTAGCGTTTCGGCTTGGATTCTGTTCCTGATCATCTTCTTGTGGACTCCGCCACACTACTGGCCGCTTTCAATGCGATATAAACAGGACTACGCCGATGCGGGTGTGCCCATGTTGCCGGTTGTGCGCGGGCACAAAGTGGTTGCGGTTCAAATCATCCTCTACGCTTGGGCTCTCTTCGCGTCAACACTGATGCTGATTCCGGCGGCGCACATGGGATTGATTTACACCGCGGTCGCCGTTATCGGGGGATTCTGGTTCGTATTTGAGTCCTACACGCTATACCGCGAGGGGATGAAGGGCGAAGTGAAGAAACCGATGCGCCTCTTCCACGGCTCAATAACTTACCTAACCGTTTTGTTTCTAGCGGTTGCCATCGACCCGCTCTTGCACTTTTAGCTCTTCGAGTCGAGCAAGCGCCTCATTACGTTCGGCCGAGTGTTCAATTATTGGCTCCGGGTAGCCGTGGCTCAGTCCGTCTAGCAGAACCCAAGGCTCATGCACGGCCCCGCCAGCAATGTGGCGAAGCTCGGGAATGTATTTGCGCACATAATCACCCGCGGGGTCAAATTTGTGACCCTGCAGAATCGGATTAAAAACTCGATAGTACGGCGAGGCATCGGTGCCGCAACCGGCGGTCCACTGCCAGCCGTGCGAGTTGGACGCCGGGTCAAAATCGCTGAGGTTCTGCTCAAACCAAGCAGCCCCCCGTTGCCATTCGAGATGCAGGTCCTTAATCAGAAACGATGCCACGATCATGCGCACTCGATTGTGCATCCAGCCTTCAGTCAACAGCTGCCGCATTCCTGCATCAACCATTGGATAGCCCGTTTTACCCTCTTGCCAAGCGGTGAGCCGTTGCTCGGCCAGCTTCCCAGTGTCATAGCGCATAGCTCGGAAGCGAGGCTCGTAATAGTCTTTTTCAGATTGCGGATTGTGCCAAAGGACGTCGGCATAGAACTCGCGCCAAGCAATCTCCTTGCGAAATACGATCTCACCTGAGCTATCGCCCAAATCGGCGAGCAGGGTCCTCGGGTGAATCTCGCCGTGGGCCAGGGCAGAACTTAACCTCGAGGTTCCAGACATATCGGCTCGGTTGCGATCATCTGAATAACCGGCCAAGGCGCGTTTCTTGAAACGCCTCCAGGTGGCCAGTGCGTACTCCTCGCCGGCAACAACTTCAAATGGGGCCTCTTTGGTTGCCACCGGAACACCCTGATTGAAGTCGCCGTTTTCGTACCAGCTCGTGTTTCCCTGCCAGAGCGCCACGGGGGATTCCTGGGCGAGGTCGGCCCAAGCCCTAAAGAATGGTGTGTAAACCCGATAGTTGGTGCCGTCGCCCTTGCGCACACTACCCGGATTCACCGCATAGTAGCTTCCCGTCAGACTGAGCCGAATACCCTCGGCGGCCAAGGCTTCACCAACCGCATTTTGCTCGGCGACTCCCTGCGGGTCAAAGGCTTCGGCCGCATGTACGACCTTGGCTGCAATCAGGCGCGCAGCCTCGAGCACGGCAACTGAGGCCGGCTCATGCCGCACCTGCAACTTGTCAGCGATGGATGCGCTCAGCGCACGCAGGCCAGCGGCCAGCGAGTGCTGCCTGACGCCACCCAGACTGTTGAAGAAACCGTTATCCATCGCATAAAAAGCCATGACAGAGCCATCGCCATCTTGCTCTGCCCCTCGAAGAGCCGCATTCAGAGCCGGATTATCTTGCAGCCTTAGGTCTCGGCGAAACCAGATGACTCTAGCCACGCTTGGCTCTTGCGAACAGCCAGTGCAGGGAAAGCAGCGACACCAGCATCGAAGCCCCAAGCATGTGGAATCCCACCAAAAGCGCAGGCACGCCAAGTCGAGCCTGGCTAATTCCTATGATGATTTGACCGACGGTCACCAGCAAAAGCAGTGCGATGGTTTTGCGAGCTGGCGACCAAGAGCGGAGGTTTCTCAAATTAGCGGCGCGGAAGGTGACAAATGCGCTAGCAACGATGAGCGCAAACATCAGGTACCCGGGATAGCTGTGGAAATGCTGCCAAATCTCTAGATCAAGGCCGTTTCTGGGGGTGTCGGCATCGCCAGAATGTGGCCCAGCCCCGGTCACAAGAACACCGACGAGAACGGCAATCAGCCCGACCACAAACGTTGGGGTTGCTAGCCGCGAGACCAGGGGAGAGTCGGCTTCGGGCTTCGCCTCGTAAACCCTGAACAGCAGAAGGCTTGCAAGCCAGATCATTACGGCGCTGAGCACAAAGTGTGCCCCAACCAGCCAAGGGTTCAGTTTGGTTAGGACAGTAATGCCGCCCAGAACCGCCTGCATCGGGATTCCGAGCCCTAACCAGAGCGCCGGTGCGTGCAGACCGCGACGCTTTTCACGAACCAGTCGCCTGACCGATACATAGGTAGCAACGGCAATGATGACGAGCACGAACGTGAGCATGCGATTGGCAAACTCAATGATTCCGTGCAAACCCATCTCCGGAACCGTGACTAACGATTCGGCGGTGCATTTGGGCCAGGTCGGACATCCGAGACCAGAACCGGTCAGGCGCACCACGCCACCGGTTACAACTATGAGAATCTGGCTCACGAGAGAGGCCCAAGCGAATGCACGAAGGTATCTTGTTGAAAAGAGGAACTCGGCTGCTCGGCCGATTAGGGAGCGGTTTGAGTTTTCTTTTGCATCAGTCAAAAAATTTGCCTTTCGAGACCGTTCGGGGACTTTGTTCTGAACAATGCCTGAAGTAAAGTTAAGGCAGGTTCAAAGCGTTATTTAGGCAACGAGGCCATCTTCTTCTCAACAAGTCTTACACGAAGAATCCGCGAGTTTCGCGGGGAATGAAGTTTGAACCGGTCAGGTTCTCACAACTGTGATGAGATGACCGCAACTGCATAGTCTTTCCAAAATGCTTCTAAAATTAAAGGAGGTTCTGCGTGTCCGATATTATAATCGAGCGACCAGAGCTAGACAGTCTTGGTGTTTACGAGTTCGGCTGGTCGGATTCCGACGCTGCCGGTAAGACCGCGAAACGAGGCATCAGCGAAGCAGTTGTCAAGGACATATCCGACAAGAAGAGCGAAGCCGAATGGATGCTTCAGAACCGGATGAAGGGCTACGAGTACTTCCTGCGCAAGCCAATGCCATCTTGGGGAGCAGACCTCTCAGGCATTGACTTCGACAACATCAAATACTTCGTTCGGTCCACCGAGAAGCAGGCCGGAAGTTGGGAAGAACTGCCCGACGACATCAAGGCAACCTACGAGAAGTTGGGAATCCCAGAGGCCGAACGTCAAAGACTCGTCGCCGGTGTAGCCGCGCAGTATGAATCGGAAGTCGTTTACCACCAGATCAACGAGGAGCTGGAACGCCAGGGCGTCATCTTCCTTGACACCGACACCGCGCTCAAAGAGCATCCCGAGTTGTTCAAGGAATACTTCGGCAGCGTCATACCGGCCGGCGACAACAAGTTTGCTGCGCTGAACACTGCCGTTTGGTCTGGAGGATCTTTCGTTTACGTGCCAAAGGGAGTAACCGTTGAAATCCCGCTTCAGGCCTACTTCCGAATCAACACCGAGAACATGGGTCAGTTCGAAAGAACACTCATCATCGCCGATGAGGGATCCTACGTTCACTACATTGAAGGTTGCACCGCCCCGATTTACAACTCGGATTCGTTGCACTCGGCCGTGGTCGAGATCATTGTCAAAAAGAACGCCCGGGTTCGCTACACCACGATTCAGAACTGGTCGAACAACGTTTACAACCTGGTCACCAAGCGCGCAATCGCTCATGAGGGTGCCACCATGGAGTGGATTGATGGAAACATTGGGTCCAAGGTGACCATGAAGTACCCATCGGTTATCTTGGCTGGCGAATATGCCCGCGGTGAAACCCTTTCGGTGGCATTTGCCGGCGAGGGTCAGCACCAAGATGCCGGAGCCAAAATGATCCACTTGGCACCTCACACCAGCTCGTCAATCATTTCCAAGTCGATTGCTCGCGGTGGCGGCAGAACCTCTTACCGCGGCGAAATTCGCGTCAACCCGGGTGCTCACCACTCGGCTAACACCGTGCGTTGCGATGCTCTTTTGGTCGACACCATTTCTCGCTCGGACACCTACCCAATGGTGGATGTCCGCGAAGATGATGTTTCGATGGGGCACGAGGCAACGGTCTCGCGCGTTAGCGAGGAACAACTGTTTTACCTGCAGTCTCGAGGTATGGCAGAGGACGAAGCCATGGCCATGATTGTTCGTGGATTCATCGAGCCAATCGCAAAAGAGTTGCCAATGGAATACGCACTGGAACTCAACAAGCTCATTGAAATGCAAATGGAAGGTGCTGTCGGCTAGTGACAACACAAACACAGACAGCCCAACACGGACTGGCTGCGCACAGCCATGGCGCGGGCGTTCCAATTCAAACCAGATCTGAGAGATTGAGATCGGCCGACGTCAGCGACTTCGCTCCGATTTCCAAGCGTGAAGAGCAGTGGCGCTACCTTGAGGCCGACAAGCTTCGTGGTCTCGACGCCGATCAGCTCGAGGAGTACTCAGGCGATCTCTCGTTCACGGGTCCAGCCGATCTAGAAACCTCCTGGGTGAACCCAGACCACGCGCTTTTCGGAGCTGCCGGTCTGCCAGAAGATCGCCCAAGCGCTGCCGCCTGGGGTTCTGCCCAAGCCGCTTACCTAATCGACCTGCCAGCGGAGTACGTGGCCGATCAAGACATTCAACTGGTGATCAATTCAGAGAGCATGGAGCCAAGTGCTCTTCACCTCATCCTGAATGCCGGCCGCCACTCGAAGGCAACGGTAATCCTTGACCACCGAGGCGACGCTATTTTGTCCGAAAATATCGAGATTCTGGTCGGCGATGAAGCGGAGCTCACCGTCGTAAGCATTCAAGACTGGAACTCAAAATCGGTACACGCTTCGGCTCAGCTAGCCAAGCTTGGTCGCAACTCAAAGCTTCGCCACGTTGCGGTCACCCTCGGTGGCCAAACCGTAAGGGTGACTCCATCGGCTAGCTTCACCGCACCGGGTGGAGATGCGGAATTGCTAGGTGTCTATTTTGCCGACGCCGGGCAGCACCTCGAACATCGCTTGTTTGTTGATCACGCTGTAGCTAACTGCAAGTCTCGGGTTACCTATAAGGGAGCGCTTC
>CANCKM010000004.1 GCA_947378555.1 Microbacteriaceae bacterium | reverse complement strand
ATCGTCGAGATTGAGGTCGAGGTTCGCCCCGAGCTCAAGTTGGCCGAGTACAAGGGCCTCAAGGTCACCGTTGACGAAGTCAAGGTTGCCGGCAAAGACATCGAAGCCGAGCTAGACAAGCTTCGCGCCCGCTTTGGAACCCTAAAGACCGTTGATCGCCCAGCCAAGACCGGTGACTTCACCCAGATTGACCTGGTTGCATCCATCGATTCAAAGACCATTGACAGCGCCGAGAACATTTCTTATGAAATTGGCTCAGGCAACCTGCTCGACGGCATTGATGAGGCGCTAGACACCCTAACCGCCGGCGAATCAACCACTTTCAAGTCGAAGTTGGTTGGTGGCGAGCGTGCCGGCCAAGAAGCCGAAATCGCAGTGACCCTAACCGCCGTGAAAGAACGCGAACTTCCAGAAGCCGATGACGCTTTTGCTCAGTTGGCCTCTGAGTTTGACACTCTTGCCGAGCTAAACGCCGGAATCGAAAAGGAATTGGCTCGCGCCAAGAACTACGAGCAGGGAATTCAGGCTCGCGACAAGGTTTCAGAGATGCTTCTTGACCTAGTCAAGGTTCCAATCTCAGACGAACTCGTTGAGGCAGACGTTCAGCGTCACCTCGAAGGCGAAGGCCGCGAAAACGACGATGCACACCGTGCCGAAGTCACCGAGCAGAGCCAAAAGTCGTTCCAGGCCCAAATGTTGCTTGACGCAATCGCTGAGGCCGAGAATATTCAGGTCAACGAGCAGGAACTCTTGCAGTACCTAGTTGCCAGCGCGCAGCAGTACCAGATGGAGCCAAACGAGTTCATCAAGCTGATCGACCAAAACGGCCAGGTTCCTTCATTCGTTGCAGAGGTTGCTCGTCGCAAGGCACTGACCGTAGTTCTTGAGGCAGCCACAGTGGTTGACTCAAAGGGCAAGGCAGTTGACCTAAGCGAGTTCAGCAAGACTGACGCTGAAGCTGCCGGTGTTGAAGACCACAGCGGTCACGACCACGCCTAAGAAGTTTTGACGAAAAACCCGAGCCGAGGCTCGGGTTTTTTGCTTTAAGTCAAGAACTGCGGTTTGACCGCTGTGGGCTCTTCATATGTTGAATAAAGGGGACAACAAATGCATTCAGTAATCGAAACAACAACTGCCAATGTGGGGCTCGCCAGACGCTCTAGGCGACTTGCAAGAGTTTTTGGCCGATACGTTCTCGCGATTTTAGCGACCAACTTAATTCTTGGTGCAGGGCTTGGATTGTTCGTAGTCGTTGCAAAGCCAGAGCTTAACTTGGGCGAGCCACTGGTTATTTTCCTTGTTGGCCCAATCTCAACCCTGTGGGCCTTCGTTGGGGTTGCGAAGGACCCTTGGCTTGGTGTTCCAATCCTTGTGAGCTTGGTTCTTCTGGGCCTGGCTGCGTCTGGCCATCGGATTGTTGCAATCAGAGGTATCCTTTGGACCGCTTGCGCTTCTGGCACCATGGCTGTCGTTGTAGGCAGCCTTATCGTGGGTGTGAGAGCCGACCCCGACACGGCCAGCTGGGGGAGTCTTAGAGACCCTATATTGCTCATCGCTTTTATTCCGCTGCTACTTGCGACCTTGACGGCCTTTTTCTTGAATAAGCTTTTCTGGTCCAAAGCCGCAAAGACGAAGAAAAAAGTGCAGCTTGCACCCGTGAGCCCGATCCTCTCTCACGAGCTGCCCTAACCTCGGGTCTCGGAGGTTTTGCCACTGGCGAACACGCCAGGGTTTTGGGTCGTGCCGGCGTTAACCTTGTGTAGCAACGTCGACAGATTTAGGAGTTCACATAATGGCTGAACGCACAGGAATGCCCAGCAGCACCTTTGATCGCTTGCTCAAAGACCGAATCATTTGGTTGGGCGATGAGGTACGTGACGATAACGCCAACGAGATTTGCGCCAAGATTTTGCTTTTGGCCGCCGAGGATTCCACCAAGGACATCTTTTTGTACATCAACTCACCGGGTGGATCAATCACCGCGGGTATGGCCATCTATGACACCATGCAGTACGTTCCAAACGACATCGTGACCGTTGGCATCGGAATGTGTGCCTCAATGGGTCAGTTCCTGTTGTCCTCTGGCACCAAGGGCAAGCGTTATGCAACCCCAAACACGCGCGTTTTGTTGCACCAGCCACACGGTGGATTCGGTGGAACCGCAAGCGACATTCAGACTCAGGCCGCTCTGATTCTTTCGATGAAGCGTCAACTCGCTTCGATTACCGCAGAGCAGACCGGCAAGACGGTCGAAGAAATTATGAAGGATGGCGACCGAGACCGCTGGTTCAGCGCTGAGGAAGCCCTCGAGTACGGTTTCATTGACCAAATTCAGAAGTATGCCGCCGTTTCAACCGGCGTCGGAAGCAAGTAGGAGTAGAGATGACCAACAACAACTATTCGGGCATTCAGTCTCCGCAATCCAGATACATTCTTCCAACCTTCGAAGAACGAACCTCATACGGTTTCAAGCGCCAAGACCCCTACAACAAGCTTTTTGAAGACCGCATCATCTTTTTAGGTGTTCAGGTTGACGACGCATCGGCAGACGATGTCATGGCTCAGCTCTTGGTGCTTGAAAGCCAAGACCCAGACCGCGACATCACGATGTACATCAACTCACCCGGTGGATCTTTCACCGCGATGACAGCGATCTACGACACCATGCAGTACATTCGCCCGCAGATTCAAACCGTATGTCTTGGCCAGGCAGCTTCGGCAGCCGCAGTGCTACTGGCAGCCGGTGCGCCCGGGAAGCGCCTGGCGCTTCCTAACGCTCGAATCTTGATTCACCAGCCATCCTCTGGTGATGCTGGCCGCGGTCAGGCTTCAGACATCGAAATTCAGGCCAACGAGATCATGCGTCTTCGTACCTGGCTAGAAACCACACTTTCTAAGCACAGCAACAAAACTCAGGCTGAGGTAAACAGCGACATCGATCGTGACAAGATTCTTACCGCTCCTGAGGCATTGGAATACGGTTTGATTGACCAGGTTCTGACCTCAAGAAAGAACGTTCAGGTCTAAATAATTAGTCAAAGCGGGTGGGCGTTGCTCGCCCGCTTTGTCGTTACCGCTCGGTAGGGTTGAAACATGTCAAAGCTCGGAGAATCTAGCGACCTGCTCAAGTGTTCCTTTTGTGGCAAGAGCCAAAAGCAGGTTCGAAAACTAATCGCTGGTCCAGGTGTCTACATCTGCGACGAATGCATCGAACTTTGCAACGAGATTATTGAAGAAGAGCTGGGCGACACCGAAAAGGTTGTCGAAGATTTTGACCTTCCAAAGCCAAAAGAAATTTACGGATTCCTAGAGGAATACGTGATTGGGCAAGACCAAGCCAAGAAGGCTCTTTCGGTTGCCGTTTATAACCACTACAAGCGCATTCGTTCTAGAGGAACGCTAACCGCGGCTGGCAAAGATCACGACTCAATCGAGATCGCCAAATCCAACATCTTGATGATTGGGCCGACCGGTTGTGGCAAGACCTACCTGGCTCAAACTTTGGCAAAGCGCCTCAACGTGCCATTTGCAGTTGCCGATGCCACCGCCCTGACCGAAGCCGGCTACGTCGGTGAAGACGTCGAAAACATTCTGCTGAAGTTGCTTCAAGCCGCCGATTTTGATGTCAAGCGCGCCGAGCAGGGCATCATCTACATCGATGAGGTAGACAAGATTTCACGCAAGGCCGAGAATCCATCGATTACTAGGGATGTGTCTGGCGAGGGAGTGCAGCAAGCGCTTCTCAAGATCCTTGAGGGAACCGTGGCTTCGGTGCCACCGCAGGGTGGTCGCAAACACCCGCAGCAAGAGTTTATTCAGATAGACACCACCAACGTACTCTTTATCGTGGCCGGCGCGTTTGCCGGTTTGGAAGACATCATTTCGGCCCGCGCCGGCAAAAAGGGCATCGGCTTTGGCTCGCCAATCAAGGGCAAGAACGATGACATCAACATCTTTACCGAGGTGCAACCCGAGGACCTGCGCAAGTTTGGTCTGATTCCAGAGTTCATCGGTCGTTTGCCGGTCATCGCAACCGTCACCCCGCTTGATCGCAGCGCCCTCATGCAGATTTTGACCGAACCGAAAAACGCGTTGGTCAAGCAGTATCAGCGCATGTTCGAACTAGACGGTTTTGAACTGGTTTTCGAACCCGATGCCCTCGAAGCCATCTCTGATCTTGCAGTTGAGCGCCAAACCGGTGCCCGTGGGCTTCGAGCCATTCTTGAAGAGACCCTCGGGCCAATCATGTTTGAGATTCCCGGCAGTGAAACCCAGGGCCAGGTAATCATCGACCGGTCGGTGGTCGAGAAGCACACCGAGCCAAGGATTTTGCCTTTTGCAACGGCTCGTCAAGAAAAGTCTGCCTAGAAATTGGCTCTCGCTGACTTTAAGGCGCCAGCTCTGGCCGGAACAGTTGCAACGGTAACCGGTCTAGCCGCCTCCTCAAGCGTTGTTCTGGCCGCTTTTAAGGCGCTCCGTGCCACCACCGAACAGGCAACCTCGGGTTTTGTGGTGATGATTTCGCTCTACGGATTGCTCTCAATCATCCTCAGCTGGAAATTCAAGATGCCAATCTCGGTGGTTTGGAGCACTCCCGGAGCCGCCCTCTTGGTTGCCGCCGGGGGATTAGGTCTTAGTTTTGCCAGTGCGACCGGAGCCTTTATCGTCACCGGTTTGCTGTTCGCGCTGACCGGTCTCTGGCCGGCTCTCGGGCGTCTGGTCGGTTCGATTCCGCGGCCAATCGCAAGCGCCATGTTGGCCGGCGTAATCTTTCCGTTTTGTGTGGCCCCGTTCGTGTCGCTCAAGGATTACCCGCTGATTATCGCCCCGGTGCTCATCGTGTGGTTGATCCTCTATAAGTTCGCACCGCTTTGGGCCTCACCGGTCGCCGTTGGTTTGCTGTTTACGCTTATCGCAATCACCACCAAGATAAATGTTGCCGAAGAGCACCTCTTGCCGACCCTGCAGTTTGTTGCCCCCGAGTTCAGTTGGGCCGCCGTTATCGGCATCGCCATCCCGCTTTATCTGGTAACCATGGCCAGCCAAAATGTTCCAGGCATCGCCATCATGAAAAGCTTCGGCTACGAGGTTCCATTTCGCCCGGTGCTCAGCACAATCGGCTTCACGACCGTTTTTGGCGCTTTCTTTGGTGGTTGGGCTCTAAACCTCGCCGCTATCACGGCTGCCATCAACGCCAATGAGCATGCCCATAAAGATCCAAAGAAACGATGGATGGCCGCAGCCATCGGCGGTGTCTGGTTTCAGGTGCTTGCACTGTTTGCCGGGGTGACCGTTGCCTTCGTATTGGACGCACCGAAGGTGTTGGTTTTGGCCGCCGCCGGAGTAGCGCTCTTTGCCACCATGGTTTCTGCGCTCAGCACAACCGTAGAGTCGACAGAGCACCGCTTGCCAGCGGTCATAACCTTCTTGGTCGGCGCCTCGGGCGTGGCGCTGTTTTCTATCGGAGCAGCCTTCTGGGCGCTGCTGGCGGGCCTTTTGGTGCTTGGCTGGCTTCGACTTCGGGTTGGCTCAAAGAGCGCTTAGTTCAAGCCGCGACGCTTTAGCAGCGGTTCGATTGAAGCATCGGCACCGCGGAAGTTGCGGTACATCTGCATCGAGTCCAAAGATCCACCGCGAGATAGCAGTTCGTTTCTGAAGTGATCGCCGTTGGCTCGGGTCAACCCACCGTTGGCCTTGAACCAGTCAACCGTGTCGGCGTCTAGAACCTCTGACCAGATGTAGCCGTAGTAGCCGGCCGCGTATCCACCCGCAAAGATGTGCGAGAAGTAGGTGCTGCGATACCTAGTTGGTACCGGTGCGAACTCCAGCCCGTAATCGGCAATTGCTTTTGCCTCGAAACCTTCGACGTCGGTGACCTCGGCTTCGGCACCCAGGGTGTGCCAAGCCAGATCAAGAACCGCTGCCTCAAGGTATGAGGAGGTCGCGTGACCCTCGTTGAAGGTTGCCGCCGCGTGTAGGTTGTCGACCCACTCCTGTGGCAGAGCCTCACCGGTTTCGTGGTGCTTGGCATAGTTTGAAAGCACTTCTGGCCAGAGAATCCACATTTCGTTCACCTGGGATGGGAACTCAACGAAGTCGCGGTGCACGCTGGTGCCCGAGAAGGTTGGGTAGGTGACGTTGGAAAGCAGACCGTGCAGTGCGTGCCCGAACTCGTGAAAGAGGGTATTCACCTCATCGAAAGTCAATAGAGCCGGTTCACCAACCGGTGGCTTTGGAATGTTCAAGTTGTTGACAACAACCGGCAACTGCCCGAGCAGGTGGTTCTGATCAACCAGGTTGTTCATCCAAGCGCCACCGCGCTTTGAATCGCGAGTGAAGAAATCACCAATGAACAGGCCAAGAGCGCTGCCATCTTCGTTGTGCACCTCAAAGACGCGAGCCTCTGGGTGATAGGCGACGAGGTCGGCTCGCTCGCTAAAGGTGATGCCAAAAAGTTTGGTTGCGGCAAAGAAGACACCGTCTTGCAAGGTGCGCTCGAGCTCAAAATAAGGCTTCATAGCCGCGGTGTCGATGTTGTACTTGGCCAAGCGAACTCGCTCGGAATACAAATCCCAATCCCAGCTCTCTAGCTCAAAGTTGCCACCGTCTTCGACGATGGCCTGCTGCAAAGCGGCCGCTTCGGCACGGGCGTTGCGGTTGGCCGCCGGGGCAATCTGCTTGAGCATGGCGTGCACGTTTTCTGGCTTACCAGCGGTTTGGTCAAGCAAAACCTGCTCGGCGTGGTTTGCAACTCCAAGCAACTTGGCTCGTTGGGCCCGAAGCTTCACAATCTTTAGCAATACCGGGCGGTTGTCGTGGTCGTTGTCGCGGCCGCCCTTTAGCATTGAAGCCTTCATGATGCGCTCGCGCAGTGGGCGGTTGGTGAGCTCCGCCAACATTGGGTTCCCCGTGAAGTTGACCATGCCAATCAGGTACTTGCCCTCGTGACCGCGATCGGCCGCCGCTGCGGCACAGGCGGCAATCTGGTTTTCGTCTAACCCGGCGAGCTCTTCAACGGTGTCAACCAAAACACCAAGGTCGTTGGTGTCGGCCAAAAGGTTCTGACCAAACTCGGTTTCGAGCACCGAAAGCTGCTCGTTGAGGGCCATCAGAGCCGTGCGGTCGTCGGCAGATAGTTGCGCACCGGCCAGAACGAAACGGCGATAGGTGCGTTCAACCAACCAGGTGGCTTCGGCATCTAGCCCAAACTCGGAAACCCTGGCGTGAACTTCGGAAACCCGAGCAAACAGTTCGGGGTTTAGATAAATGGCATCCTGGTGGGCCGAAAGCTTCGGTGCGATCTCGGCTTCGATTGCATCGAGTGCCTCGTTAGTGTCGCTCGAAGACTTATTGAAAAACACCATGAGCATGCGACCGAGCATTAGCCCTGACTTCTCGAGAGCCACGATGGTGTTCTCAAAATCGGCTTCACCACTGCCCAGAATGTGCTGCAGCTCGAGCAGATGCTGTTCGGTTGCCGCATAGAAAGCCGGAAGGTAATGCTCGTCGCGAATCAACTCAAACGGAGGAAGTTCGTAAGCGAGTGATGAACGGTCAGCAAATGGGCTCTCAGGCGTCAAAGTCATGCCTAAGAGCCTAAATCATTTACTCAGCCACCTCGGCAAGAACAATATCAACCATTGCCATTTCTTCGGCTTCGGCATAGGCCAGATCGGTGATGCGCCCAACCGACTTGATATCGCTTTCGAGCAAACGCAAACTGGTCAACACCGCAGCCGGGGCAGCGAGGGTAGCCGATTCAACATCTGCCTTCATCGAAACCTTGGCATCGGATTTGGCCTTGCGCACACCAAACAGTGCGGTTGAAGCCAGTTCCAGCAGCCCGTGGTTGCCAGCATCCAAGTCGCTGATTAGTTCTTCGGCGTTTGGCCAAGCGGCACGATGGATAGATTGCTCATCGGTCTGCCACCAACTCCAAACCTCATCGGTCGCAAACGGCAGGAACGGGGCGAACAGTCGCAACATTGTGTGTAGTGCGCGGCGCAGAGCCAGCACCGCCGAAGCCTGCTGCTCGGGCGAGATGCCACCTTGACCGTAGGCGCGTTCCTTGACGAGTTCTAGGTAGTCATCGGTGAACGTCCAGAAGAAACTCTCTGCAAGCTCTAGCGCCTTGGTGTGATCGTAGTTTTCGAACGCGAGGGTTGCGGCACGAACGGTGTCGGCAAGAGCCAGGAGCATGCTCTGGTCAACCGGCTCGGAAACGGCAGCGGTTTCGGTTGGTGACTCAAACGAGAGCACAAACTTGGCGGCGTTGAGCACCTTGATTGCTAGGCGTCGCCCAACCTTCATCTGGCCGGTGTCGAAAGCGGCATCGGTTCCGAGGCGGGCAGAAGCCGCCCAGTAGCGAACCGCGTCCGAGCCGTGTTCAACCAAAAGGTCTGAAGGGGTCACGACGTTGCCCTTTGACTTTGACATCTTCTTGCGGTCTGGGTCGAGGATCCAACCCGAAAGTGCGGCATCAGACCAAGGCAGGCGGCCGTGCTCCTGCTGTGAACGCAAAACGGTTGAGAACAACCAGGTGCGAATGATGTCCTGGCCCTGTGGGCGAAGTGAGTAGGGGAACACGAGGTTGAAGAGCTCCGGGTCGGTAATCCAGCCACCGGCAAGTTGCGGGGTCAACGAGGAAGTCGCCCAGGTGTCCATGATGTCTAGCTCGCCGATGAAGCCGTTGGCTGCGCCACGCTGGCTTTCGGTGTATCCGGCAGGCACATCGGTTGAAGGGTCAACCGGCAAAAGTTCGGCCGCCGGGCCAATCACTTGATCAAAATCAGGCTCGCCATTGGCATCGAGGGCATACCAGAGCGGGATTGGAACACCGAAGAAGCGCTGGCGCGATATGAGCCAGTCGCCGGTTAGACCATTGACCCAGTTCTCGTAGCGAACCCGCATGAAGTCGGGGTGGAAGTTCAGTTGCTTGCCAAGTTCGATGAGGCGATCGCGAAGTGCCTGATCGCGGCCACCGTTTCTGATGTACCACTGACGAGTCGAGATGATTTCGAGTGGGCGGTCACCCTTTTCGAAGAACTTGACCGGGTGCACGATTGGCTTGATTTCGCCGACCAAATCACCAGACTCGGTTAGCAGTTCAACGATTCGCTGCTTGGCAGAGAAGACCGTTTTGCCGGCAATCTCGGCGAATGCGGAAACTCCGCTTTCGGCCGTGATCACGTCTGGCATCTCGGCGATGATGCGGCCATCCCAGCCCATGATTGCTCGGTTTGGAAGGTCGAGTTCGCGCCACCAGATAACGTCGGTGACGTCACCGAACGTACAAATCATGGCTATGCCAGAACCCTTGTCGATCTGGGCCAGGCGGTGGGCAACCACGGGAACCTCAACGTCAAAGAGGGGAGTGCGTGCGGTCTTACCAAACAGGTGCTGGTAGCGCTCGTCGTCTGGGTGGGCAACCAGTGCAACACAGGCGGCCAGGAGCTCTGGTCGGGTGGTCTCGATGAAGAGCTTGCCACCCTCGATGAGGCTCGCATCAACGTTGAAACCGATGCGGTGGTAGGCACCCGGCTGTTCGCGGTCTTCTAGCTCGGCCTGCGCAACGGCGGTTCTAAAAGTGACGTCCCAAAGGGTAGGGGCCATCGACTGATAGGCCTCGCCACGTGCAAGGTTATTCAGGAACGCCTTTTGCGAAACGGCCTGAGCGGTCTTCGAAATGGTCTGGTAGGTCTGGCTCCAGTCGACCGAGGCACCGAGTTGACGCCAAAGCGCCTCAAACTGCTTCTCGTCTTCGTGGGTTAGGCGCTCGCAAAGCTCGATGAAGTTCTTGCGTGAAATGGCAATCTGGTCGGCTGCCTTGCTGCTCTTGCCATCGCCACCCTCAAACGGTGGCACAAAACCCTCGATGTAAGGAAGGGCAGGGTCGCAACGAACCCCAAAGTAGTTCTGCACGCGACGCTCGGTTGGCAAACCATTGTCATCCCAGCCCATTGGGTAAAAGACCTCGAAGCCAGACATGCGCTTGAAGCGGGCAACCACATCGGTGTGGGTGTAGCTAAAGACGTGACCCACGTGAAGCGAACCAGAGACGGTTGGCGGGGGAGTGTCAATCGAATAAACCTTTTCGCGTGGCACATCGCGGCGAAAGCGATAGGTGCCCTCAGCCTCCCAGCGCAGTTGCCATTTATCTTCCAAGCCTTCAACCGCCACCTTGTCTGGGGTGGTCGCAGGGGCTAGATAGTTGTTCGTTGAGCCAGATTGGGCAATAGTCACGCTAGAAGTCTCCAATAAAAGGGTTTGTATAAGGTTAACATTGACTACGGAAATCCTTTTACTGCCAAGCCGGAAAGCCTTTCATGTATCCCAAGCAAAACAACTCGCCAGAATCAGTGCGCTCCGATGCGGGCGGCTCAGATTCCAAACGCCTCGGTGTGAACCCGAGCCCACGTTTTCCGGCGGTTGAAGAGGGTATTTTGGCCTTCTGGAAGGGTGACGACACCTTTCAAACCAGCATCGATCAGCGCGCGGGTGCCGAAGAGTTCGTCTTCTATGACGGCCCACCCTTCGCCAATGGTTTGCCACACTACGGTCACCTGCTGACCGGATACGTCAAAGACATGATTCCCCGCTTCAAGACGATGCAGGGTTATCGCGTCGAGCGCCGCTTTGGTTGGGACACCCACGGTTTGCCGGCCGAGGTTGAGGCAGAGCGACAGCTTGGCATTAGCGGTCGCCCAGAAATCGAAAAGTTTGGCGTAGACAAGTTCAACGAGTACTGCCGCAGCTCGGTTCTGAAGTACACCAAGGAGTGGGAACAGTACGTCACCCGTCAAGCTCGCTGGGTTGACTTCGAAAACGACTACAAGACTCTGGATGCCGATTACACCGAGAGCGTGCTCTGGGCCTTCAAAGAGCTACACAACAAGGGCCCCATCTACGAAGGCTTCAAGGTTCTGGCTTACTGCTGGCGTTGTGAGACTCCGCTTTCCAACCACGAACTTCGCATGGACGATGAGGTTTATCGCCCACGCCAAGACCAAACCCTCACCGTGACCTTCCCGGCGCTCGCCGAACAAGCCGGCTTCGAAGCCTTGGCAGGAGTTCGACTACTGGCCTGGACCACGACACCCTGGACTCTTCCGACAAACTTTGCGCTCGCCGTAGGTCCATCCATCGAATATGCAGTTCTAACCGCCGGTCCAAACGGGGCCGCCGATGGTGGAGCCGCTGGCGAGGTCAAGTATTTGCTTGCCAAGTCACTGCTTGGTGGCTATGCCAAGGATTTGGGTTACGAGACCGTCGAGGAGGCAATCGAGGCCATCGAGGCCACCTACCAGGGTTCCGATTTGGCCGGCCTGAAGTACGAGCGCCTGTTTGACTACTACGCCGACGAAACCAAGTTCGACGTTGCGAACGCTTGGCAGGTGTTGGCCGGCGACTACGTGGCCGACAACGAGGGCACCGGAATCGTGCACCAGGCACCGGCCTACGGTGAGGATGACCAAAATCTTTGCAACGCCGCGAACATTCCAACCTACGTTTCGGTAAACGAGCGGGCCGAGTTCAACTCGCTCATCACTGACTTTGCCGGTCAGCACGTGTTCGAAGCCAATAAGCCAATCTCGCAGGCCCTCAAGGCCGCCGGCCGCGTGCTGCGCCAAGCCAGCTACGAGCACCCATACCCTCACTGCTACCGGTGCAAGAACCCGCTGATCTACAAGGCCGTTTCCAGCTGGTTCGTCGAAACCACCAAACTGCGCGATCGCATGCTCGAACTGAACCAAGACATCAACTGGGTGCCAGAGCACACCAAAGAGGGTTCGTTCGGCAAGTGGCTCGGCAACGTGCGCGACTGGGCAATCAGCCGCAACCGTTTCTGGGGAGCACCGATTCCGGTTTGGAAGTCGGACGACGCTAACTATCCGCGCATCGACGTTTACGGTTCGGCAGACGAAATCGAGCGCGACTTTGGTGTTCGCCCGACCGACTTCCACCGCCCATTCATCGACAACCTGACTCGCCCAAACCCAGACGACCCAACCGGCAAGTCGACAATGCGTCGGGTGCCAGAGGTGCTCGACTGCTGGTTCGAATCCGGCTCGATGCCGTTTGCCCAGGTGCACTACCCGTTTGAAAACCGCGAGTGGTTCGAAACCCACAACCCGGGCGACTTCATCGTTGAGTACGTTGGCCAAACCCGTGGCTGGTTCTATACCCTCCACGTGCTTTCGACCGCGCTGTTTGACCGCCCAGCTTTCAAGAATGCCGTTTCGCACGGAATCGTTGCCGGTGACGACGGGCAGAAGATGTCTAAGTCGCTTCGCAACTACCCCGATGTAAACGAGGTGCTCGACCGCGACGGTGCCGATGCGATGCGTTGGTTCCTGATGTCGAGCCCAATCCTGCGCGGTGGCAACCTTTCGGTCACCGAGCAGGGAATCCGCGAGGGCGTGCGCCAGGTTCTGCTTCCGCTCTGGAACACCTGGTACTTCTTCTCGCTCTACGCTAACGCCGCCGATTTCGAAGCCAAATGGTCTACCGATTCGACCGACGTGCTCGACCGCTACCTGTTATCCAAAGCCCGTGATTTGGTTTCGCAGGTTGAAGCCGACTTCAACGCTTTCGATTCTTATTCGGCCGCCGCCAGACTCAAGGATTTCTCCGACGTATTGACCAACTGGTACGTGCGCCGTTCGAGGGACCGCTTCTGGGACGGTTCTGCCGAAGCCTTCAACACGCTTTACACCGTGCTCGAGGTGCTTTGCCGTGTGGCCGCCCCGTTGCTTCCGTTGGTCACCGAAGAAATCTGGCGTGGCCTAACCGGTGGCCGTTCGGTTCACCTCGAGTCTTGGCCTTCAGTCGAAAACCTGCCGATGGATACCGGGCTCGTGGCGGCTATGGATCAGGTGCGCACCGTAAGTTCGGTTGCTCTGAGCCTGCGTAAAGCGGCTTCGCTTCGGGTGCGGCTGCCGTTGGCTAGGTTGACCATCGTGACCACAGACGCGAATGCGCTGTCTGAGTTCACCGACATCATCGCCGATGAGCTAAACGTGAAGCAGGTTTTGCTGGTTGAGCTCTCGCTCGATTCGACCACCGAGTTCGGCGTCATCAAACGGTTGACCGTCAACTCGCGAGCCGCCGGACCTCGCATTGGCAAGAGCGTGCAGTCGGTTATTCAAGCAGCCAAGGCAGGCGACTGGGCCGAGGTTGATGGTTCGGTAGTTGTCGGTGGGGTAGCGCTCGTTGAGGGTGAATACACGCTTGACCTCGTGGCTGATTTTGCCAGTGGCGCAGAGGACGGTTTGGTAGAGGACCACATCGGCATTCTGCCTGGTGGCGGATTCATGATTCTGGACGGTCGGGTATCGGCCGAACTGGCCGCCGAAGGCTTGGCAAGAGACGTGATTCGTCAAATCCAGCAGGCGAGAAAGGACGCTGGACTTGACGTCAGCGACCGGATTAGCCTCGAAATCGCCGCTGAACAATCAGTTTTGGATGACATCGAAACTCACGCCGAGCTTGTGAAGTCAGAGACTCTCACCCTGCAGCTTTCGCTCACGGCCTCTGACTCATTGACCGAGCCGGTATCGGTTGGATCCGGACAATCGGTCTCGATTTCGGTTGCAAAAATATGAGCGGTATGAATAAAGAAACCGAGGCCTACTGGGCCAAGCGGGCGGCAGAGGTCGAAAGCTATTTACTAACTCGCATTCCGGAGAACAAGATTCGCCCGAGGCTAGAACCAACCCGCCGCGCAGTTGAGTTGCTCGGTGACCCCCAAACGGCCTATCGAGTCATTCACGTGACCGGAACCAACGGTAAGACCAGCACCACCAGGTTCATCGAGCGCATCCTGCGCGAGCACGGCCTGCGCACCGGCCGTTTTACCAGCCCTCACCTTATTAAGCTCAATGAACGCATGGCGATTGACGGCGAACCGGTAAGTGACGAACGGTTGGTTTCGGTGTGGGAGGAAATCTCCCCGCTGCTGGACATCGTTGACGCCGAGTTGCTCGCCGAGGGCGAGGACCGACTCACCTTCTTCGAGGCGATCGCGGTGCTGGGTTTTGCAGTTTTTGCAGACGCCCCCGTTGATGTTTTGGTTCTCGAAGTCGGTATCGGTGGCGAATGGGATTCCACCAACGTTGCCGATGGTGATGTTGCCGTCTTCACCCCAATCGATTTGGATCACACCGACCGAATTGGCAAAGACATTCAGGAAATCGCGCAGACCAAATCTGGAATTATTAAAGCCGGTGCCCTAGTTGTGTCTAGTGCTCAGCCTGAGGATGCCGAAGTCGTTTTGAGAGCCAAGACTGCAGAAATCGCGGAATCTATTCGATTTGAAGGCGAATCCTTCTCGGTCTTCGAGCAAGAGAATGTTGCGTCCGGCCAAAAGTTTTCGCTCAAGGGTCTGGCGGGAAACTATTACGACCTCTTTCTGCCCGTCCACGGGAAATACCAGGCACATAACGCTGCCCTTGCGTTAGCGGCGGTTGAAGCCTTTTTGGGTGGTGGATCGCAACGCATCATGGATGATCTGCTTCGCGTGGCGCTGGCAGACGCATCTTCACCAGGTCGGCTTCAAGTTGTTTCAAAAGACCCGCTGGTAATCCTGGACGCTGCTCATAATCCAGCGGGCGGAGCCTCGCTTGCGAATGCTTTGAGCGAGAGCTTCTCAGATCCATTCGCGATTGCTGTCATTTCGGTTCTCGGTGAGAAGGACGCTCGAGGCTTCTTGATGGCAATCGATGAGTCAGTGGTTTCGGTCGTTGTCACGCAGTCAAGTTCACCCCGAGCCATCGAGGCCGAAGTGCTTGCCGAAATAGCGCGAGAAATTTTGGGTTCGGAACGGGTTGAAGTTGAGCCCGATTTGGCAACAGCCATCAGTGTTGCAAAAACCATGCTGCCTGCCGGTGGCAAGAATAACGCGATCATCGTGTCTGGCTCAATCACTTTGGTTGGCGATGCACTGATTCTGCAGCAGAAAGAAGTTTCAGAAGATGAATAACCGTTCAACCAAACGCACCCTCGCTTCGATGCTCATGGCCTTCGAGTCTTTCGTGGTGTTTTTTGCAACCCTGGTTGGCTTTGGATTGAAAGTCGCCGATGCCGCTGTGGTTTGGGGTGTTGGCCTGACCATCACTTTCCTGTTGATTCTTACTCCCGCGGTTCTTGGCCGCCGCGGCTCGTATGTTTGGGGCTGGTTTCTGCAACTCGCAGTTCTGCTAACTGGCATTTGGGTTCCACTCATGTGGTTCGTCGGGGGAGTTTTCATCTGCCTTTACGCTTGGGCGATGATTGCCGGAGGAACGATTGATAAGGCTCGAGCAGCCATGGCCAAGCAAAATTTCACAACACCGATCGGCTAAGGAGCCAAAATGACCGAAACTCAAAACACTCTCGTATTGGTAAAGCCGGATGGCGTAGCCCGCAATCTGATTGGCGAAATCATCGCGCGTTGCGAGGCAAAGGGATATCAGGTCACCAACCTAAAGTTGCTTCAGCCTTCGCAGGGACTGCTAGCCGCGCACTACGCCGAGCATGAGGGAAAGCCTTTTTACCAGCCACTGATTGACTTCATGTCATCTGGCAGTGTGGTTGCTATTCAGCTCACGGGGCACCGTGTAATCGAGGGCTTCCGGTCACTCGCCGGTGCGACTGACCCAACCGTTGCAGCGCCCGGAACCATTCGTGGTGACCTGGGTCGCGACTGGGGTTTGAAGGTGCAGCAGAATCTGGTTCACGGCTCTGACTCAACCGAATCAGCCGAGCGCGAGTTGGCTCTCTGGTTCTAGGTTTCTTGGGTCAGTTTGACATCGTCAGGCTGATCCAAAGGCCTGGCCAACGACTCCAAAAGGTGGCGATAATCGTCACCAAAACAAATACCTCAAGGCTCAAAGCCCAAACCCAAGCCCAATCATAAAAACCTTGGGAGCGGGCTTTGAGCCATTTTGGCGCCTCGACAAATCCATCGCTGATTCCGAATGAATAAACTCTGAAAAATAGCGGCAACATGCCAGCCCAAACCACCATGCAGTAGGGGCAAAGCACCGCGATTACGAAAACACTTTGGCTGAAGAGCCAGAGTGAAAAGATGAAGCCCATGAAAATGCCAGAGAAGAATACTCGCCAAACCCATTGCTTGTAGCGGTAGCCCATGAGACTTGCGATGCCAAGAGCTATCGGAGCCATGAATGCAAAAACTCCGACGAATGAGTTCGGGAAGCCGAACACGGCCGCCTGGTGCTGCAGCATCACCGACTTGCAAGAAACGAATGCTGCAAGGTCACAACTGAGGGTTGCGTCCGGGTTCAACCAGATGTGAATGCGCTCGAGGGTCAGCGCGATGGCGCCAATCCAACCGATTAGACCGTGGATGATCATGTTCCACGCGAGAGAGTTTGTCGGTTGTACTTCTAGGTCTTCTTCATTCGCGATTTTGCTCACGTTTCGAGTATCGCATGAGAGGCTCTCGGATTGGTTAGACAAGCCGCTACAGACTTTTTTAAGAATAAGTGCCATACTTGAAGCAGTTGCTATCGATCCACACTCGATGCGACAAAAGATTTTGTCGAGAACCGTGTTTGGTTTGAGCGTAAGACCCATCGGGCTGCCAAATCAGCAGTGAGAGGTATCTCGTAGTTAGATTTGGTTATTCGCAACGGCGAATAGCATGAGATTTGAGTCGTTCGGCCGAGTGAGTGTGGCCTCGGGGAACGACAGCTTGGAGTACGCCAGAAATGGTGAATAAAGAAACTAGTCCACGTTCACGCAGCCCTAAGAAGGTTGCCGATGTTTCAGTTGAGGCTACCGAGGTAGCACAAACTGTAGCCGATGAAAAGGGTACGGCACCGGCGGCAAAGGCTCCCGCGCGCAGAAACTCAAGGGCTAAAGCCAAGAGCACCGAGGCTGTCGAGTTTGCCAGCCCAAGCAGCAGCGAGGCACCCCAAACCGTTGTTGCGCCGCCCGCTCCGATTTTTTCTACCTCGTTGCTTTTTCAAGCACCTGATTTGCCAACCCCGGTCATTGATTCCAGGCGCGGGCGACCAGTTGAAAGAAAAACCACCGAACGTAAAGCGCCCGAGCGCAAAACTCAGGATCGCCAGCCGGAGGCAACCGATGCAACCGACGACGGTCACCTAAGACGTCGCACTCGTCGTCGTGCCGGTGAAGACGTAGCTGTTGATCAACTTCCACCAAATGCAGTGGTCAAGGTGCGCACCCCACGCGAGCCCAAGGAACTCAGCAATGAGCCAACTCGTGTAAAAGGTTCGACCCGACTGGAGGCTAAGAAACAGCGCCGCCGTGACGGTCGCGATGCCGGAAGGCGTCGACCGGTCATCACCGAATCAGAGTTCTTGGCTCGCCGCGAAGCCGTCGATCGCACCATGGTGGTTCGCTCGAAGTCTGGCAAAATCCAAATTGGCGTTCTTGAAGATGGAATTCTGGTTGAGCACTACGTTGCGAAGGCCCAAGAGGCGTCCCTCATCGGAAACGTTTACCTAGGCAAGGTTCAAAACGTCCTGCCATCCATGGAAGCGGCTTTCGTTGACATTGGTCGTGGCCGAAACGCCGTGCTTTATTCCGGCGAAGTCGATTGGGAACTAGCCGAAACTGGCAACCAACCGCGTCGAATCGAACTCGCCCTTAAATCGGGCGACACGGTTTTGGTTCAGGTAACCAAAGACCCAGTGGGTCAAAAGGGCGCTCGACTAACCTCGCAGGTTTCGCTCCCGGGTCGCTACCTCGTCTATGTGCCAAACGGAAGCATGAACGGAATCTCTCGCAAGCTTCCAGATTCCGAACGAGCCCGACTCAAGAAGATTCTCAAAGAGGTTTTGCCCGAGGATGCCGGTGTGATTGTGCGAACCGCAGCAGAGGGCGCAACCGAAGAGCAGCTGACCTTGGATGTGCAGCGCCTTCAGGCTCAATGGGAAGTTATCAGCAAGAAGGTTGAGAAGTCGCAGGCTCCGATCCTGTTGCACTCCGAACCCGACCTGCTAATCAAGATTGTGCGCGACGTCTTCAACGAAGACTTCCAGAAGATGGTTATCGCCGGCCCCGACGCCCAAGAAACAATCGAGTCTTATCTAGCCTCGGTTGCCCCGGATCTTTTGGAGAGAGTCGAAAAGTACGAGGGAAACAAAGACGTCTTTGACCAGTACCGCATTGGTGAACAAATCTCCAAGGCTCTAGATCGAAAGGTGTACCTTCCTTCCGGAGGTTCCCTGGTAATTGATCGCACCGAGGCTATGACCGTGGTGGATGTCAACACGGGTAAGTTTGTCGGTTCGGGCGGAAACCTCGAAGAGACGGTCACGAAAAACAACCTCGAGGCTGCTGAAGAAATTGTTCGCCAGCTCAGATTGCGCGACATTGGCGGAATCATTGTGGTCGACTTTATCGACATGGTGCTTGAATCCAACCGTGACCTTGTGCTGAGACGTCTAATTGAATGTCTAAGCCGAGACAGAACCAAGCACCAGGTGGCCGAGGTCACCTCGCTTGGACTGGTTCAGATGACTCGCAAGAAACTGGGCCTAGGCCTTCTTGAGGCGTTCAGTGAGCCTTGTGAGGCCTGTGCCTCGAGAGGTGTAATCGTCCACCACGAGCCAATCATGAGAAGCAAGAGTGTTGGTTCTGAACCCGGGCCATCGACCACTGCTCGCGAACGCGGCTCCGGTTCCGAAAATCGTCAGCAGGGGAACTCAAAGCGCAATCGCGGTCCGAAGCTTGAAACCGCCAAGGTGGTCACTCCCGAGCGTGCTGTTGAAATTAATAACGTGGTTGCTCAAATCGCCGCCTCGACTGTGGCTGCTCACGAGGCAGCCGGCGAACCTTCTCCAATCGTTCTGACCGGTGCGGTGAAGTCTTCAATGCCTTCCACCGATTCCACCGAAAAGATGCTTGAGGGAGTGCTCGATGCTCTTCCAGAACCAAAATCCGCCGGGCAAGGCAGACGCAGACCCCGCCGGGCGAGCAGTGCTGGTTTGGCACAAAAGACCGAATCGGCGAATTCAACGCAAAACGCCGAGCAATAGAGTTTGACCCTCAGCTATAAGGGCTGTAGACTTGTCCCTTGTTGCCGCTGAGATAATGCAATGCAACATTCATTCTTTTTTGAACAAAGGGTAGATCTGTGGTTTACGCAGTTGTCCGCGCAGGCGGTCGCCAAGAAAAGGTGTCAGTAGGCACCATCGTTACACTTGATCGAATCAAGGCTGACGCTGATGGCAATATTCAACTTCATGCTTTGCTTCTCGTTGACGGTGACAAGATCACCTTCGATGCAGCGGCACTAGCTAAGGTCAAGGTCACCGCCGAGGTTCTAAACGACCTCCGTGGCCCAAAGATCATCATCCAGAAGTACAAGAACAAGACCGGGTACAAGAAGCGTCAGGGTCACCGTCAGGACCTGACCCGCGTTCAGGTCACCGAGATCAAGTAAGTAAAGGACTAATCCCAAATGGCATCCAAAAAAGGCGTTAGCTCCACCAGAAACGGTCGCGACTCCAATGCTCAGCGTCTAGGCGTGAAGCGTTATGCAGGTCAGGTCGTAAACGCAGGCGAGATCATCGTTCGTCAGCGTGGCACCCACTTCCACCCAGGTGCAAACGTGGGCAAGGGTAAGGACGACACACTGTTCGCTCTTGAGGCAGGAACCGTAAACTTCGGAACCAAAGCTGGTCGCCGTGTTGTGAACGTGGTTGAAGCCGCATAAAGTTTTTTTGTTTCAGCAGCGAGGCGAGCCCAAAGGCTCGCCTTTACTGTTTTAGTACCAACCAACCCCGCAAAGCGTAACTAAGGAGATCATATGGTCAGTTTCGTCGATCAAGTGACCCTTCATCTGCGCGCCGGCGACGGTGGCGACGGCTGTGTTTCGGTCAAACGTGAAAAGTTCAAGCCAATGGCTGGCCCAGACGGCGCCGATGGCGGCAAGGGCGGAACCATCAGCCTCATTGCCGACCCAGCGGTTACTACTCTGCTGGACTTTCATTTTCACCCACACCGAGCCGGTGGCGACGGTGGCGATGGTGCCGGTGACTTCCGAAATGGCGCACATGGCGCAAGTTTGCAAATGTCAGTTCCGCTTGGAACAGTTGTTAAGGACGCCAAGGGCAAGGTAATTGCCGACCTCGAAGAGCCAGGAATGGAACTCGTAGTCGCCGAGGGCGGAATGGGCGGACTCGGAAACGCTGCTCTGTCCAGCACCAAACGAAAGGCACCGGGCTTTGCCCTGCTTGGAGTTCCCGGTTGGCGTGGCGACATCATTCTCGAGCTCAAGTCGGTTGCCGACGTTGCGCTTGTCGGTTATCCAAGTGCTGGCAAATCTAGCCTGATTGCGGCTCTATCGGCTGCAAGACCAAAGATTGCCGACTACCCTTTCACCACCCTTCACCCGAACCTGGGCGTTGTGCAGGCGGGGGATACCCGTTTCACCATTGCCGACGTTCCCGGTCTTATCGAGGGTGCCAGCGAGGGCCGCGGTCTAGGGCTTCAGTTCCTGAGACACGTAGAACGCTGTGCGGCTCTGCTTCACGTTTTGGACTGCGCGACTCTCGAACCAAACCGCGACCCGATCAGCGATCTAGACAAGATTCTGATTGAGCTCGAGGCTTATCAGGTGCCCGAGGGTGAACTACCGCTAACCGAGAGGCCACAGTTGGTGGCACTCAACAAGATAGACGTGCCCGATGGCCGCGAGCTTGCCGAATTTGTTAAGCCGGAACTTGAGAAGCGCGGCTATCGCGTCTTCTTGATTTCCGCAGTGAGCCACGAAGGGCTTCGCGAACTGAACTTCGCGCTGGCCGGTTTGGTAAACGAATCCCGTTCTGCGAAGGCGGCCGAACCGGCTCGCCCACGCATCACGCTAATGCAGGCAAAGCGTGAAGAGAGCACCTTCCGAATTGTGCAGGAAAAGAGTGGCGACGAAGAATTCTTCCGGATCCTCGGCATCAAACCAGAACGCTGGGTAGCCCAAACCGATTTCGGTAACGAAGAGGCGGTTGGCTACTTGGCCGACAGGCTCGCCAAAATCGGCATCGAAGCAGAGCTTTATAAGGCCGGAGCAGCAGCTGGTTCGACAGTCGTAATCGGTCCGGGAACCGGCATCGTCTTTGACTGGGAGCCGACAATCGCTTCGGCAGCCGAACTCATGGTCAGCCCGCGTGGCACCGACCCGCGCTTTGCAAACACGGAACGCCGCACCAACGTGGACCGTCGCAAGGAATATCAGGAGCGAATGGACCGCAAGGCAGCCATCCGAGCCGAGATGCAAAAAGAGGGCGAGGCCGGAGTCTGGTCTAACCCAGAGGACTTTGAAAAGGAATCCTAGGAATGAGTTTGAAGTTTCGCTCCGAAATTAGCGGTGCAAAAAGAATCGTCGTGAAAGTCGGTTCGTCTTCAATTTCGGGTTCAAATGAAAACCTAATCAACAATTTGGTTGAGGCTTTGGCCAAGGAACATGGTCGTGGGGCGCAGGTTATCCTCGTCTCTTCCGGCGCAATTGCCACCGGAATGCCGCTCCTCGGAATAGTTGCTAAACCAGATGACCTTAGGACCTCACAGGCCCTAGCCTCGGTTGGTCAGAGCCGGCTGATTGCCAGGTATCAGCAGAGCCTTGAGCGATTCAGTATTTTGGCCGGTCAGGTTCTCTTAACCGCCGATGACCTCGCAGCCGAGGAATCCAGCGAAAACGCTCGGGGCGCCATGACACGGTTGCTCGAACTTGGTGTCTTACCCATAGTCAACGAGAACGACACGGTGGCAACCGCTGAAATCCGATTCGGAGATAACGATCGTCTGGCCGCACTGGTAGCCATATTGGTTTCGGCCGATGTTCTTATTTTGTTGAGCGATGTGGATGCCCTGTACACCATGCCACCAACCAACCCTGAAGCCAGAAGGCTTTCGGTGGTTTCAGCCGATAACGACCTAAGCCAGATTGAGGTCGGAGGAACCAGCACGGGAGTTGGAACCGGGGGAGCCGTCACCAAGGTTTCCGCCGCCAAGTTGGCGAACTCGGCCGGCATTCCGGTATTGCTCACCAGCACGACAAATGTCTCGAGCGCACTTGCTGGCGAAGACGTTGGCACCTGGTTTGAAGCTGTTCAGGATTAGGCTAAATACATGGCTACCGCATTAGAACTTATCCGCTTGGCAAAAGGCGCCTCGCTTGCAGTTGGGCTGGCGACCAGCACCCAGAAGAACGAAGCGTTGCGACAAATTTCCCTTTTGCTCAAGGCTCGAACCGACGAAATCATCGCGGCAAACGCTCTTGACGTTGAACGTGGAGCAACCGACGGCCTATCCCAGGGTTTGCAAGATCGATTGCGACTTACCGAGGCGAGAATCGAAGCCTTGGCTGCCGCCGTCATGGAGGTAGTCGGTCTGCAGGACCCAATAGGTGACATCGTGCGCGGTGACACCCTGCCAAATGGCTTAAAAATCAGCGAGGTTAGAGTTCCGTTTGGTGTGATCGGTGCTATTTACGAAGCCCGCCCAAACGTGACCATCGACATCGCCTCGTTAGCTATCAAGAGCGGAAACGCCATTGTTTTACGAGGTGGCACCGCCGCCGAGAATTCGAACCGCGTTCTCGTCAAATTGCTTCAGGATGGTTTGCTCAATGCCGGCCTAGACCCAAACGCCGTTCAAACCGTTGACGATTTCGGTCGCGAAGGCGCCAACGAAATGATGCGCGCCATTGGGCTTATCGACGTTTTGATTCCGCGAGGCGGAGCCGGTCTGATTAAGGCTGTTATCGCCGAATCCAAGGTTCCGGTGATTCAAACCGGCGATGGCGTCGTACACGTTTTCATCGATGAATCGGCGAGGGTTGATTGGTCGGTTGAAATCGTCCTCAACTCTAAAACCCAGCGGGTTAGCGTCTGCAACACCCTAGAAACGCTTTTGGTTCACAAAAACGCCGCCGAAACAGTCCTGCCAGCCGTGATGCAGGCTCTAAAACTCAAAAAGGTCACCATACACGGTGACGAATCCATCGTGGCGGCGTATCCAGAGTCGCTTGAAGCAACCGAAGACGATTGGCATGCCGAGTACGGTTCGCTTGATTTAGCCGTGAAGATTGTCGATTCTATCGATGACGCTCTCGAGCACATCGCCAAGTATTCGACCCATCACACCGAATCCATCGTCACTGACAGTCAAGCCAACGCCGAGCGATTCTTGGCCGAGGTTGACTCTGCCGTTGTGGTGGTAAACGCCTCGACGCGGTTTACCGATGGAGGAGAGTTTGGATTTGGAGCCGAGGTTGGAATCTCGACGCAAAAACTGCACGCCCGTGGCCCAATGGGGCTTCGCGAGCTAACCAGCACCAAATGGTTGGTGCGGGGTGCCGGGCAAGTTCGTTCCTAGGCTAATCTGGAACTAAGTAAGTAGGAGAAAAATGACTTCCAATATTAAACTCGTCGCCGAAGCTGGGCTTCAGTTGCCGTTCCCGTCGGTGTATTTTGGCGTAATCGCCATGGGTGTTTTCATTGTGCTTGGCCTAGTTGCCTGGTCGTATCGCGACGTTGCCAACCGTCACGACCACAAATCAAACAACTCACAGGGTCACTAATAGCCTTTAGGGCAAGTTCTAATGACCAGACTGCGACTTGGGGTTATGGGTGGCACATTTGACCCAATTCATAACGGTCACCTTGTTGCCGCAAGCGAGGTACTAAGCAAATATCACTTGGATAAGGTGATTTTCGTGCCGACTGGCGAACCTTGGCAGAAGCAGACCGTTTCAGATGCCGAACATCGCTATCTCATGGCGGTCATAGCCACGGCTTCAAACCCAAACTTTGTGGTCAGCCGGGTCGACATTGATCGTGCCGGGCCTACCTATACCGTTGACACCCTGAACGACTTGAAAGCTCAATATCCAGGCGCCGACCTGTTCTTTATCACCGGAGCCGATGCGATTTCTTCGATAGCGTCATGGAAAGACACCGGCATTATTTGGGGCTTGGCAAAATTCATTGCTGTGACCAGACCAGAGCACGAGTTGCAACTTCCCGAAGCTCCCGAGGGTGCCATTGAGGTCTGTGGCATTCCTGCCCTGGCAATATCTTCGACGGATTGTCGCAATCGGGTGCGGCTGAACGAGCCGGTTTGGTACCTGGTTCCAGACGGTGTGGTCCAATACATTTCCAAGCATCAGTTGTATCGAGGTGCCGCATGACCGGCGAACAGCTGCCATCGCGCCGTGAACTGCGTGAGGCTCAGCGGCTCATTGAGAATCAGCCAATCCAAGTTGCGCCGCCAGCAGCACCAAGGCGACTTGAGCCACCACCAACTCGCAGGCAAATACGCGAACTCGAACGCGCCCAAGAGCCTTTGGCCCCGGCGCTGATTCACGTTGCACCCCAACCGACGCCTCCGGTGCCTATTCCGCTGCCGCCTCAGCCGGAACCTCCAGTGCCGCAGGTGCCCGAGGTGCTGCCACCACTGCCGAAGCAATTGGCTCCCGTTGCGGCACCGGCGCCACAACCTTGGTCGCTTACCGATACCGGCTCAATCTTCACAATGTCGCCGACGCCGGGTGCTGCGCCACAAACGGCATCCATCGTCATTGCAACACCGGTCGACCCATTGAGCTTCACTGGCCCGATAGTAACCTCTGGTGACCGACTCAGAACCGGGTCGATAACCATACCCTCGTTGGGCTCGGCAACCGCCGAGGTTTCGCTCGCCAAAGCTGCCACTGACGCAGACCTCGCATCGGCATTAGACTCTAAGGGTGCCTATGTTGCCGGAATACCTCCGATAGCCGCTGCAGGGGTTATCAGGAGTCGCTCTAAAGAGAGCGCTTTTCCACAAAAACTTAGAAGAGGCAAAGGCCAGCTTTATCTGGTGCTGACCACCGTCTTGCTCATGGCAACGGTGCTAGGGCTCACCTTGGCTGCGTTTCTTCTCGGCATTTTCAACTAGCAACTAAAGGAATCAGTGACCGCTACAGCCAAGGCCATTCACGCTGCGAACATCGCAGCCCGGGCCGCTTCAGACAAACTTGCCGAGAACATCATTGCGCTTGACGTTACCGAGCCATTGCCACTAACCGATATATTCGTGCTTGCCTCGGGCCGCAACGAGCGTCAGGTTGCATCGATTGCCGACGAAATTGAGGCTCAGATGCTTGAAGAGGGCATCAAGACCTTGCGCCGTGAGGGAAAATCCCAAGCGCGATGGGTGCTTTTGGATTTTGGCGATGTAATTTGCCACATCATGCATGAGGAAGACCGCATGTTCTACTCAATCGAACGCCTCTGGAAGGACTGTCCAGTGATCAAACTGGACGTGGTCTCAGCAAGCGAGTAAAAATCGTGTAAACTGTTCAAGTTGCTTAGGCAATGAACGGGCCTGTGGCGCAGCTGGTAGCGCACCTGCATGGCATGCAGGGGGTCAGGGGTTCAAATCCCCTCAGGTCCACAAAAAGAATCTTCCCGAAAGGGAGGATTTTTTTGTTTAAGTTCAAAATGTGGGGCAGTTCAGATTGCCAAGGTTAAGTAAGTGTTACGGTTTCGTTTAAGAAACTGCACTTAGGGTCCATTTGGCCGTTCAAAGCCTAGGATTATTCAGAAGAGACAGTGAGGTCGTAAAAATGGCAGGCAATTCAGCCCCCATTGCAGCAATCGAGTTGGTTGGGGTATCCAAGTCATTTGGAGCCGTCACCGCTGTTCAAAATTTAGATTTGGTCATCAATGATGGTGAGTTTTTCTCTATGTTGGGGCCTTCTGGTTCTGGCAAGACAACGGTTCTGAGGATCATCGCTGGCTTTGAGCCCGCCACCTCCGGAACCGTTCTGCTGGCGGGTCAAGATGTCACCTCAAAGGCCCCATTCGATCGAGACGTCAACACTGTTTTTCAGGATTACGCCCTGTTCCCGCACATGACCGTTCTGGAAAACGTGGCCTACGGGTTGAGAGTTCGCGGCATCGGTAAGTCGGAGCGCAACCTGCAGGCCTTAGAGGCCCTCCGCATGGTGCGGCTCGAAGGCTTTGAAGATCGCAAGCCGAGCGAGCTATCGGGTGGGCAGCGCCAGCGTGTGGCACTTGCCAGGGCCGTGGTGGTCAAGCCCAAGGTTCTTCTTTTAGACGAGCCGCTCGGTGCATTGGACTTGAAGTTGCGCGAGCAAATGCAGATTGAACTCAAAGAGTTGCAGCGCAAACTCGGAATCACCTTTATCTTTGTCACCCACGATCAAGAAGAGGCTTTAACGCTGAGTGATCGGGTGGCAGTTTTCAATCAGGGCCGAATCGAGCAAATCGGTACACCGAGGCAACTCTATGAACGCCCCGAGTCCGAGTTTGTTGCTCGTTTTGTTGGAACCTCAAACATTTTCAGCGAGTCCGAAGCAGCCAGCCTGCTGGCTCAGCCGGAAGCGTGCTCGGTGCGCCCCGAAAAAATTGAAATGCGACCGAGTTCCCAGAGCCAAAAAGATGCATCGGTCCTGCCGGGAAAGATTATCGAGAGCATCTACATTGGCTCAGCCACTCGCCTGATTATAGAAATCGATGGCGGAAAAAAGATTTCGGTGTTGCGTCAAGCTAGCGCCGGCAGTGAAACAAACTTTGATCGCGGGCAACAGGTTTTCATCGAGATTCGCAACGCCGATCTCGTTCCAATAAAGAAATAGGAGAATGAAATGATAAGCAAGACAGCAATGAAGTTGTCTGCCCTAACCGCAGCTGCCGCTTTGGCGCTGACCGGTTGTGCATCGGCAACACCTAGCCCCACCTCCACCGTGCCAACGGCACTTGGCAAGACCGAGGGAACTGTCTCGCTCTTGGCTTGGCCTGGCTACGTCGAGGATGGCTCTAACGACCCAGCCTATGACTGGGTAAGCAAGTTCGAAGACCAAACCGGTTGCATGGTCACCTCGAAGAGTTACGGAACCTCAGACGAGGCAACCAGCCTCTTCAAAACCGGTGACTACGATGTCGTTGCGGCCTCTGGAGACGCCACCCTGCGTCTAATCGCATCGGGTGACGTAGCCGAGTTGAACACCGATCTGATCCCAAGCTACGCCGGAGTTTATGACTTCTTGAAGGCAAAGCCTTGGAACAGCGTCGATGGCAAGGTTTACGGTGTGCCTCATGGCTACGGTGCAAACCTTTTGATGTACAAGAAGGACGTCGTGAAGCCAGCCCCAACCTCATGGGACGTAGTCTTCGACAAGTCCTCTGCCTATAAGGGCAAGGTAACCGCCTACGATTCGCCGATTTACATCGCCGATGCAGCTGTTTACCTGATGGCTCACAACCCGGAGTTGAACATCACCGACCCATACGCCTTGGATGAGACTCAACTGCAGGCAGCTATCGACCTGCTCAAGGCACAGCGTGTAAACGTTGGTGAGTACTGGAGCGACTACCTGAAGGAAATTCAGGCATTCGAGACCGGTGACTCTGTTGTTGGAACCACCTGGCAGGTTATCGTGAACTCGATGTCGGCCAAGGCAAAGGTTGGTGCGATTCTTCCTACCGAAGGTGCAACTGGTTGGTCTGACTCCTGGATGATCTCCTCGAAGGCCAAGAGCCCGAACTGTGCCTATAAGTGGCTCGACTACATTGACAGCCCAGAGGCAAACGCCGCTGCCACCGGATACTTCGGTGAGGCTCCAGCAACCGCAGCCGCCTGTGAGTTCATGGGTCAAGATGTCTGCGACAGCTACCACGCCGGTGACGAAGCATACGCCGCCAAGATTTACTACTGGACCACCCCGATTGCCAACTGTCTAGACGGCCGCACCGATGTTGAGTGCACCGACTACGCTCGTTGGACCGAAGCCTGGCAAGAGATCAAGGGCTAATCAATAACGATGGATAAGTATTCGGCGTTGCCAAAGCAGGGTGTAGAAACCCCTGCTTTGGCGCGTCGAATTTCAACCCTGCTTTACTCAAAAGTAAAACTTCGATTGACGCTGTTGCTAGCTGCGCCACTGACCTGGTTGGTGCTGGTTTACATTGCCGCACTGCTGGCTCTGCTGGTCACCGCTCTCTACTCCGTCGACTCCTATACGAGTCAGATTCAAACTCAACTCACGTTCAAGAACGTACTCAAAGTCCTTACCGGGCAGGTGTACCAAACCGTCGCTCTGCGTACCTTGGGAATTGCGCTCTTGGTCACGATCGTTGACACCCTGATTGCATTACCAATTGCCTTCTACATGGCCAAGATTGCATCACCGCGTCTGCAGCGTCTACTGGTAATCGCAGTATTGATGCCGCTCTGGGCCAGCTACCTGGTCAAGGCTTATGCTTGGCGCTCGGTGCTTAGCAATGAGGGAATCATGCAGTGGTTGCTGAGGCCACTGGGGCTAGATACCCCGGGTTACGGAATAACCGCAACGATAATCACTCTTGGATACCTGTGGCTGCCCTACGTAATCCTGCCAATCTACGCCGGCCTCGAGCGCGTGCCCAACTCACTTCTTGAAGCGTCCGGAGACTTAGGCGCGAAGACGTCGACGACGCTTCGACTAGTAATGCTCCCGATGCTGGTACCGGCAATAATCGCCGGCTCCATTTTTAGTTTCTCGCTCACAATGGGGGACTACATCACGGTCAACATTGTCGGTGGTGCAAACCAAATGCTCGGAAACTTGGTCGCCACAAACGTTGGTAACAACTTGCCTCTTGCGGCTGCCATCGCGTTGATTCCGGTGCTAATCATGTTTGGCTATCTGACCGCGGTTCGCAAAACTGGCGCACTGGAGAATCTGTAACCATGAGGCTTAGCAGAACGTCCAAATGGATTTTAGGAGTGGTCACCATCGTGACCCTGGCAATTATCTACTTGCCACTGTCGGTTGTGCTGGTGAACTCTTTCAACACGAGCAAGAATATGGCTTGGCCGCCACCTGGCTTGACATTGGATTGGTGGCAAAAGGCCTCGAATAGTTCGGGTTTGATGGCCGCGCTGTCAACGAGCGTAATGGTCGCTCTTGGGGCCACCGCAATCGCACTGGTTCTGGGAACCCTGCTGTCCATGGCCTTGGCTCGATATAAATTCTTTGGCAAACAAGCGGTGAGCCTATTGGTGGTTTTACCGATTGCACTACCCGGAATTGTGACCGGTATCGCCCTAAACAACGCTTTTCGTACGGTGCTCGGTTGGAATCTTTCGATTGTGACCATCATGGTTGCGCATGCCACTTTTTGCATCGTGACCGTCTACAACAACGTGATGGCGCGCCTGACCCGCATGCACCCAAACCTCGAGGAAGCATCGGCCGATCTGGGCGCTGGCCTCTGGACAACTTTTCGCCTGGTGACCTTCCCGCAGCTTGGTTCGGCGCTCTTTGCGGGTGGATTGTTAGCCTTTGCTCTTAGCTTCGATGAAATTGTGGTGACAACATTTACCGCAGGATCTGGGGTTCAGACGCTTCCGATTTGGATTCTTGAGAACATGTTTAGACCAAATCAAGCGCCCGTGGTCAATGTTGTCGCGGTGGTTTTGGTCGTCGTGTCGGTGATTCCGATTTATTTTGCCCAGCGGCTCGCCGGGTCTGAACAGCGTCGCTAAAACGCTTTAGAGATCCACCGACACGCGTTTTATCCGCGAGGCAAAGCCCGCCTCAATCTCAATTCGAGACTTCGACACTCCATAGTGTTTGGCGAGCAGCTCAACCAATCCATCGTTTGCAGCCCCGTCGACCGCTCGCTGCAAAAGAAATACGGTCAGTGAACCGTCTGGGTTGGTCACTATCAAAGGCCCCTTTTTAGAACCAGGCTTAACCTGAACGATTACTCGCAAATGATGCCACCTTCCTGAAACAAACCTAGACTTAAAACATGAAGAAGACTTATCGCGGATACACCTTCGAACAGGTAGCCAAAACCATTGACCACTCGATCTTGAAGCCTGACTTCACACCGCTGGACATAGCCGAGGGTTGCGCGCTGGCGCTCAAGTACGATGTTGCCACAGTTTGCATTAGGCCGATGGATGTGGTTCAGACCGCCAAACTATTGGCAGGCAGCGATGTCTTGGTCGCCACCGTGATCGGGTTTCCGCACGGCACCACGACCACTGCTACCAAGGTTTTTGAATCGGTCGATGCAATTAAGAACGGCGCCGTCGAACTGGACATGGTGCTGAACATCTCTTGGATGGTTTCTGGGCACTATCAGTTGGTCGAGGATGACATTAGAGCCGTGGTTCTGGCCGCCCATCAAGAACTTCCGTCTGTTTCAATCAAGGTGATCCTAGAGACCGCTTACCTGAACGACGACCAAATCGTGAAGGCCTGCCAGCTCATTGAGGCTGCCGGTGCCGACTACGTCAAGACTTCAACCGGTTTTGCCAGTTCGGGTGCCACCCTCGAAGACGTGCGGCTCATGAAGGCAACCGTTGGCAACCGGCTCAAGGTGAAGTCATCTGGCGGAGTCAGAACGCTCGATCAACTTTTGGATTTCATGGACGCGGGAGTCACCCGGTCGGGTTGCTCGGCAACCGAGCAGGTGCTTGAGGAGTTTCTGGCTAAGGCTAGTTAGGAATCTGGCTAGTCAATGAGTGATCTCATTCTTCCCGCACTTTATCTTTCTCATGGCGCGCCCATGCTTTTAGAAGACGACCTGTGGATGTCTCAGTTGGCTGATTGGGCCAAGTCCATGCCGAAACCTAAAGCCGTGTTGATTGTCTCTGCTCACTGGGAGGCTGCTCCAATCTCGATTAGTTCGACGGCGGCCCACACCCCGCTGGTTTACGACTTCAGTGGCTTCGCGCCAAAGTTTTACGACATGAAGTATGAAACTCCGGACGCCAGTTGGCTGGGCGATTTAGTCGCCAAGGTATTGCCAGACAATGAGCCGCTTCACGAGCATCCGAGTCGCGGTCTTGATCATGGGGCTTGGGTTCCGCTAAGGGTTATGTACCCGGACGCCGACATTCCGGTGCTTCAACTCTCAATGCCAACCCATGACCCAGTCAGATTGATGGAGATTGGGCAACGCCTAAAGGAGTTGCGTGCCGAGGGCGTTTTAGTGATTGGCTCAGGATTTATGACGCATGGTTTGAGATACCTGAGGGATTATCGATCCGATGCTCAGGCACCGGGTTGGTCGAGTGAGTTTGATCTCTGGGCAGCCGAAGCCTTGGCTAAGGGTGACGTGGAAAGCCTCATCAAGTACAAGGAACTCGCACCCGGAATGCCATATGCGCATCCGACCGTTGAGCACTTCACGCCATTATTTGTCACCTTGGGCGCATCCGATAACCCAGAGACCCCGGTTCAGACGAAAATCGATGGTTTCTTCATGGGTCTCGCAAAACGATCCTTCGAAACCCCATGAACCCAAACGATGTAAGTCGCCGGCACGTTTGGCGCCCGGCGAAGGACGTAGCCAACTCGAGAACCCTGCTGCTGTTGCATGGCACCGGAGCAGACGAAAACGACCTTATCGGTCTTGGGCGTTCCCTCGACCGCGATGCCAACTTGCTCTCACCGCGCGGTTTGGTCATGCATCAGGGCATGAGTCGGTTCTTTTTGCGCCATGACGACGGAAGCTTCGATGAAGCTGGAATCATCAAGAATGCCCATGAACTGGCCAACTTTTTGGCAGATGCCGCCGAGACCTACGGGTTCGATGCCTCCACGGTTTGGGCGGTTGGTTTTTCCAATGGGGCGAACGCAGCTGGGTCACTTTTGATTTTGCATCCCGAATCTTTAGCCGGAATCATCGCTTTTGGCACCACTCGTTCCTTTCAAAAGGTTGCCAAGGTGCCCGATCTTCGAGGCAAACGCGTGTTCATTGCGAATGGTGAGATCGATGGATACTCGCCCCACGATGCCACCGCCAAGATGGTCAAGGAGTTTCGCGGTTGGGGTGCCAGCGTGCAACTGTTGATGCACCCTGGAGGGCACACGATTGCGCTGGAACACGTGCGTAAAATTGGCGAGACTCTCGGCTAGAATTCGATTCAAAGTTTCTTATTGGAGGCAAATTGGCTATTTCACACAACCCCATTTTCAACCGCAGCATGTCAACCGGCACTGCTATTGCAAAGCAGGACCTCGCTCAGGCCGAGGTTGATGCTCAGTTTGCGGCGATTACCGCTCGCAACCCGATGACCGTTGAGGGCGCAGCCGGCAAGGTGCTTGGACTGCTGGCACTTCTTGTTCTCTCGGCAGTAGTCACCTCATACGGCATGGTTCAAGGTTGGTTCGGTTCATCCATCTTGGTGCCGGTCTTGGGCAGCGCACTAGTTGGTGCGGTCCTAATGCTCTGGGCAACCTTCTCGCGCAAGGTTCGCCCCGGCGTCATGGTGGCATACGCCCTGGTCGAAGGCGTTTTCATCGGGGCGGTTTCGCTCTTGTTCGAGCTCATGTACCCGGGAATCGTCCAGAATGCGGTGGTGGCAACCTTGGCTACCGCCGGAATCATGTTCGCCGCTTACCGTTTCGGGTTCATCAAGGTGAACGCTCGATTCACACGCGTGATGACCTTTGCGTTGCTCGGCTATATGGGCTTTGCAGTCATCAACCTGTTGATTGGTTTCTTCACCGGCAGCGCCGGAATCTATTCCACCCCGATGGCTTGGCTCGCCGGATTGGTTGGCGCCGGCCTTGCCGCCTTCAGCTTGAACCTTGACTTTGAGGCGATTGCCTCGGGTGCCAGGGATCGTCTGCCTCGTGAAAACGAATGGCGCGCCGCCTTCGGTTTGACTACCACTCTGGTTTGGCTTTACATCGAAATCCTGCGTCTGCTGTCGATTTTCAATCGCGACTAGGCTTCGATTGCAATCGGGGTGTTGGCCATTTGGCTGGCACCCCGATTCGCTTTAAGCCACTGCTGCCAGAGTTCCTGCAGATCCCAGGCGTTCTCGGCCATTAGCGAGACCCCGTTGACTCCGGTTCTTCTGGTCTTGCCGGCGATTATCAAGAGCCTCGTGTTAAACAAAATGTGACTGCAACGCTTCTGAGCCTCATCAAAAAACGTACTGTCACTACATCCGGTTCCGTCATCCAAACTGACAAAGACCACGCGTTTGCCCGATTTCATCGGCGGGGTTTGGGTTGCAATCCGAACCCCCGCCACCAAAACCTCGGTTTTACTGCGCAAGCCGGCAAGCTCCGAGGCGCAGACCACGCCCATGTCATCGAGCATCGGCCTGAATTTCTCGAGCAGGTGCTCGGTCACATCCATCTGCAAAATTTTCATCTCGGCGGCAACCCGGTCTTCGGCAGACATTTCTGGATTGCCACTCGGCAGGGTTTCGAGAAACTCGAAATCTAGCATCGGCTGATTTGGGTCGTGGGCCGGTCGGTTTTTTAGCGAGTTGAGTTGCCGAACCCTGGCAACCACATCGCCTCTAGTGTTCGCTCCACCGGTAAGTGAATCCAGTGCGCCAACTAGGGCGAGGCGTTCAAGGGTTCGGCGGCTGGGTTTCGAACGTCGATAGAAGTCGACCAGGCTGTCAAAGGGTTGCTCGGCGATTATGCGTTGAACCTCGACCTCGCTCATGCCTTGAACCTCGGCGAGCGACATGCGAATGCCGATTTTTGCTGACTCGGTGTTTATCTGGTCGATTGGCTCAACCCGGTATTCGGCGGTTGATTGGTTTACATCTAGCGGCAACACAATCACACCGAGCCTTCGAGCCTCGGCCATCAATAGACGCCTAGGGTACATGCCCGGGTCGTGGGTGAGTATTCCGGCCAGAAACTCGGTGGGGTAGTGGGTCTTTAGCCAGGCGCTCTGGTAGGTCGGCATTGCGAATGCCGCGCCGTGAGCCTTGCAGAATCCGAAGCTGCCGAAGCCTTCCAAAATGCCCCAGACCCGATTAATGATTTCTTGGGGGTAGCCTTTGGCTTTTGTAGCTTCGCGAAAGAAAAGTTCGATTTTGGGTTTGGATTTCGGGTTTTCGAGTTGCCTGCGCATTTCATCTGCCTTGGCCAGCGAGCAGCCGGTCATGACGTTGAGTATGCGAAGCACCTGTTCGTGAAAAATCACGACACCGAAGGTTTCGCGCAGAATCGGCTCCAGGTCTTTGTGAATTAGGTCTGGCTTTGCGAACCCGTGACGACCATCTAGGTAAGGGGCAATCATGTTGCCCTTCATCGGGCCCGGGCGGAATAGTGATATTTGAATGGTTAGGTCGTTAAACTCGGTTGGCTGATGTTTGCCGGTTAGTTCACGCTGGCCTGGGCTTTCAATCTGGAAAATCCCGAGCGTGTTAGTCGTACAAATTTGTTGATATGTGGCCGGATCGTCGAGCGGTATCGAATCTAGCTCGAGTTGCTTACCCGAGACTCTAGATATTTCTTGAACCGCGTAGGCCATTGTGCTTTGCATGCGCACCCCGAGCACATCGAGCTTCAACATTCCCATCGGGTCCATATCGTCTTTGTCGAACTGGCTCATTGGCAAGCCAAGCCCGCTCGGTTCAACGGGGGTTAGCCCAAGCAAGCTGGTATCGCCAAGAATTACACCGCAGGGATGCATAGAAATATGTCTTGGCAAACGATCAAGCCGTTCGGTTATATCAACCAAAAGATTCATTTTTCGATCGGTTTCGATTGCCTCGGCCATTTTGGCGAGTTCGGGTTTCACCGCCAAGGCATTTCTAAAGCTGCCGGCGCTAAAACGCCATACGTTCTTGGCAATCTCATCGATCTCTTCATCGTTGAGCCCAAGTGCCAACCCAGAATCTCGCACCGCACCACGGCCGCGGTAGGTTGACTGCATCGAAAGCAGGGTGACCCGATCGCTTCCGTATCGGCGAAAAATTGAACGGTAGATGTCGTGTCTTCTCGCCGATTCGACATCGATGTCTATGTCCGGCAGGGTTGACCGCTCGGTGCTCAGGAAGCGTTCAAATAGCAACTCGTGTTCAACGGGGTCAACTCCGCTGATGCCAAGCAGATAGTTCACCAGTGATCCGGCGCCCGAACCCCTAGCGGCGGTGCGAATTTTCATGTCCCGAATCATTTGGGCAACATCGGCCACCGTCAAGAAGTAGGTGGCGAAGCCAAGCTTGCTAATGGTTATGAGTTCTTGAGAGAGTCGATGCCTGACCTCTAACAGGCGTTTTGGTTTGGCATTTGGATAGCGCCAATCGATGGCATCGTGGGCTCGTTGCCAAAGCACCTCAAAGGGGTTTCCGTCGATTCCCAAAGCGCTTTTCTCGGGAGTTTTTGGTCGCCCCCAGCCGCAGTCATTTGGTGGATCCAATCGGCAGCGATTAGCAAGTGCCTCGGTGGTCTTTAGTAGCTCGAGTGACCTTTGATAATTTTGGGTAATCTCGAGCGCCACCGATTCCATGAGGCGAGTTGGCTTCAACCAGGCCTGAGCATTCGGTTGAGGCTGAAAGTAGCCAAGTGGTTCGAGATTGCGGGCTGCGTCAAGAACATCGGCGGTGAGTGCATCGTCGGGCGATAAATATCGAACGGCATTACTGAGAACCGTTGGAACCTTATTGGCATCGGCCAGCTGCAGCATTCTGGAGGCCTGCGATACCGACCATTCAGAGTTTGGTTCGGTCAGGTGGCTCACAATCTCTATCGCCAGAGCACCCTTTTGCGGCAGGCAGTTCACCCACTCGGCTAGGTTGGCTTCGGCGGCAGCGCGCCGACCGGTGAGCACCAAGCGACCCAGGTCGCTATCTGGCCCTAACAGTACGGTGCAAAACGCCTTTTGGTGCTCCTCCGACTGAATAGCCTTGGCAAGTTCGGAACGTTTAATTCCGACAGCTTGAATGCGCTTGCCGTGCCGATGTGCGAGCGAAACCACCTTGCAAAGCGCCCGCCAGCCGGCACCGCCATCGTTGCCGTGAGCCAAAATGACGCATCTGGCTATGACGTTCGATTCTTCGTCCAGAACGGGCAGGTCAACGCCAACTATCGGGTCGATGCCCAGCTTGAGACAAGCCCCAATGTGTTTCACCGCCCCGTAGAGACCGTTGCGGTCGGTTATCGCGTGAGCGCTTGACCCATTGGCTGCGGCTGCCTCGGCGAGTAATTCGGGTCTGGTGACACCGTAGTGACCCGAATAAGCCGAGGCCACATGCAGGTGTGTGAAGTCTTTCAACTTTTCGCTTGTTATTCGTAAACGCGCACCAGTCGCCAACCCTCGGAAACCTCGGGGCTGGCACTTACTGGTTTATCGCTGAGATCGAAACTGTGTATCAACTCGTACTGAGCCAATGGTTTTTGTCTTTCGACGCAACTGGCTTGCAGCCGCCACATCTCCAGCTCGAGCACTCCGGCACCGATGCCTCGTTGCGCCCTGGCTGCCTCAACCCACCACTCGCGTCTGGCAAACCAGCGCACCGGCTTGGCGTTCACCAAATAGCTCTGATTGCGCCACCGAAACCCGATTGGCTCGCCGCCCTGATTAACAGATACGGCAATTTTTTCGTCCACCCTCGTCATTTTGAACCCTCCTCGACCTCGTTTCAACGAGGCTTACTACCAAAGTTATTCGAACAAATGTTCGAATAACTAGAGTGTATGAGGGGGCACCGACAAAGCAAATTGATTTCTGTAATTGCCCTTTTTAGACGGCGTGTCGGGCGTTTTACTTTAAGAGACGGTGCTGTGAACCCTATGCGGGTACGATCAACCCTGCACCATTGCTTGAGACTTTTCCGACTTCGGGGGACACCTCGAAGAACTCTGCCTCGGCAGCTACTCGGTCAGAATCGCTGGCAACCGCACGCAACAGATCCTCTGAAGCCTCAACGTTTGGGTCGAGCCACTCTTCGATGGTGTCAGGGCTAAGTAGCACCGGATTGCGATCGTGGATGTGGCTGATTTCCTTAGCGGCATCTTTGGTGACGACGGTGGTGGATAAAAGCCAGCGTTTAGGGTCATTTGCCGATTTGCTCGGGTCGGCCCACCACTCATAGATGCCTGCAAAAGCGAAGAGCCCATCCGGACCGGCATTTATGTAGATGGGGTGTTTGGTGCCATCCGGGGCGACTTGCCATTCGTAATAGCCAGAAGCTGGAATGACGCAGCGCCTTCTGATGACGGCGTCCTTGAAGGATGGTTTTTCGGCAATGGTTTCGATTCGAGCATTGAACAGGGGAGGCCCGTCGTTTGGTCCCTTGCTCCATCGTGGCACCAGCCCCCAGCGCGCGGCATGAATCTCGCGACTCAGTTCACCAATTGGTGCGCCAGAGTCATCCTTCTCGAAGGAACGGTCGACAATCATCGCGATACTGGTGGTCGGGGCAATGTTGAAATTTGGCACGGTCACCTGATCGATAACCTCGTCGACCTCAAAAATCGTGACGAGCTCACCTAGCGATCTGGCAACCACAAAACGACCGCACATTAGATGTCACTCTCGGCAGCCGGTTCAACGACCAGTTCACCACCGGCGATTGCGGCTCTGGCAGCCTCGCCCTCGCTAATCATGGATTCTGCCTTGCGTTCAAGTGCCTTTTTGCCAAAGTAAAAAGCGAGAATAAAAATCAGGGCAACCGCCATAAAGATGTAGCCACCGAATTTGAACTTGCTGGCAAACTCCTCGTAGCTGGATCGCGCAAAAAAACCAAGAGCCACGTAAATGCTCGCCCAAACTGCGCAGGCCAATGTGGTCCAACTAATGAAGGTTCGATAGCGCATCTTGGCCATGCCGGCTGTAACCGGCACCACAGAATGCAAAAACGGCAGAAAGCGTGAGATGGCAACCGCGGGGCCACCTCTGGTTTCAACAAAACTATCCGCCATGCTCCAAACTCCAGCGCCAAGCTTTTGGCCTAGTTTGCTAGCTCGAATGCGTTCCCCGAAGAACCGACCAACCCAGAAGCCGGTCGACTCACCAATAAGTGATCCAAGTAAAACAAAGCCGATTAGGCCAAGTGCATCTGCAAAATCAGTGACCCCGGTGGCTGCCACCAAGACAACGGTATCGCCCGGAACTATCAGCCCGACGAAGAGTGAGGTTTCCAACAATATCGCAAGCCCTGCAAAGACGTCGCGCATTAATCCGTCAACGGATTGCACGCTACTAATCAACCACTCAAGCACCCAGTTCATGAAACTAATCTTCGCATGATTGCCGACCTAGTAAGGGTTGCCTATCCTTTGTTGATAAATCGTTCGGAAGCGAACAGAATAAGGGTGAAAGCACGGAGCTTTCAGAAAGTGGGGAAAAAGATGCACCTCGTGTCTCACGTATTATCCGACCTAGACCCTTTATTGCTGTCGCGTTGGCAGTTTGGTTTGACAACGATTTATCACTTCTTATTCGTGCCATTGACCATTGGAATGGTCTTCCTGGTCGCCATCATGCAAACCGCCTGGGTGCGCACCGGAAACGAGAAATTCCTCAAACTCACCAAGTTCTTCGGAAAAATATTTCTCATAAACTTCGCAATGGGTCTGGTGACCGGAATTGTTCAGGAATTTCAATTCGGCATGAACTGGTCTGACTACTCCCGATTCGTTGGTGACGTGTTTGGCGCTCCGTTGGCAATGGAAGGGTTGCTCGCTTTCTTCATCGAGGCGACCTTTATCGGGCTCTGGATTTTCGGTTGGGACAAACTCTCAAAGCGAGTTCACCTAGCGACCATTTGGTTGTCGGCCCTCGGAATAGTTTTGTCGGCCTACTTCATCTTGGCCGCAAACTCTTTTATGCAAAACCCGGTTGGTTTTGAAATCAACACCCTGAAGAACCGCGCCGAGTTAACCGATATTGGTGCCGTGTTGACCAACATTGTGGCAATAAATCAGTTTCCACACACCATCACCGCTTCGTTCATGTTTGCCGGCGCTGTCATGGTTGCCGTATCGGCGTATCACCTAAAGCGAAGCCAGTTCGTCGACAGCATGTATTCGTCGCTGCGGCTTGGACTCTGGACCGTGCTATTTGGTGGCATCGGAACTGCCCTGACCGGTGATGGTCTTGGTTTGGCAATGGTTAAGACTCAGCCAATGAAGATGGCCGCCGCCGAGGCTCTTTACAACTCGGCCGCACCGGCTAGCTTCTCGATCTTCACCTGGGGCACTCCAGATGGAAAGACCGACCTATTCTCGATCCGTATCCCTAATCTGCTTTCGTTGCTTTCAACGCACACGCTTGATGGCAAAGTTGAGGGACTAAATGACCTGCAAGCCCAATACGTTGCGCTCTACGGTCCCGGCGATTACATGCCAACTATCTGGCTTACCTACTGGGCATTCCGATGGATGATTGGCCTCGGCGTCATAGCTGGTTTGGTTGCAGTGGTTGGTCTTTGGCTGAGCCGCAACGGAAGAATCACCCTTCCTAAGTGGACCTGGAACGCTGCCATTTGGGCCGTGCCCGCCCCCTTGCTTGCCATCGCGGTTGGTTGGACCTTTACCGAAATGGGTCGTCAACCCTGGCTGGTGTTCAAACTGATGAAAACGGCAGACGGTGTTTCGCCTGGCATAACCGGCTTGGATGTCCTCATTTCACTGATTGTCTTCACCTTGCTCTACGGAGTTTTGGCAGTGATTGAGTTCAGGCTATTGCTCAAGGCTGTGAAAACTGGTACTGAGGATGCGCCGGTAAAAACGCACGAAGACCAGTTCGAAGTCGCTTACTAAGAAGCCAAGGAAGAAAGGGAGAAAAATGCAACTTCATGACATTTGGTTTCTAATAGTCGGATTTTTGTTTATCGGATACTTTGTGCTCGATGGTTTCGATTTCGGAGTAGGAATGTCTTTACCGTTTTTAGGTAAGGACGACATCGACCGAAGAGTGCTCATCAACACGATTGGTCCGGTTTGGGATCTAAACGAAACCTGGGTTATCGTGGCGGGCGCAAGCCTCTTTGCCTCGTTCCCAGAATGGTACGCGTCTCTGTTCAGTGGATTCTATTTAGCGCTTCTGGTTATTCTGGTTGCCCTCATCGTTAGAGGTGTCGCGTTTGAATATCGTGGCAAATCAGATAACCCGAAGTGGCGTAAGTCGTTCGACTGGATGATCGTTATCGGCTCGGCGCTTCCGGCCCTGCTTTGGGGTGTGGCGTTCGCCAACATCGTTCAAGGGGTGCCGCTAAATGAAGCTCACGTTTACACGGGTACTTTGTTGACGCTGCTAAATCCATACGGTTTGCTCGGTGGTCTTGTCACCCTGACACTGTTCTGGACGCACGGCTTAGTTTTCATTAGCCTCAAAACCGATGGCGAGATGAAGGAGCGTGCTCGTCAACTTGCCATCAAGGTTGGAGTTGTTGCAACGGTATTAGCAGCAAGTTTTCTGGTTTGGACTCTCGTTGCACACTTCAGCGTGCTTGGATTCATCCTTTCGGCAGTGGCTGCCCTGAGCTTGATTTCGGCGATGATTGCTAACTACGTGGCAAAAGAGGGAATATCTTTCAGCCTCATGGTCCTAACTATCATCACGGCCGTCGGCAGTCTATTCGCAGCACTTTATCCAAACGTGTTGCCATCGACAATCGATCCAGCTTTCTCGCTAACGGTTGAGAATGCTTCATCAAGTCAATACACTCTCACGGTAATGACCTGGGTTGCGGGAATCATGATTCCATTCGTTCTTGCCTACCAAACCTGGACCTACTGGGTGTTCCGCAAGCGCATAAGTCGCAAGTCGATCCCGGTCGGTTCGCACTAACCAGAACGAAAGCGGATAACGAATTAAACCCCTCGATCCGAGGCTACTGAAGGAGGCGAGTGCGGCCCGTCGATTTATAGTCGGCGTGGTTGGGCTCGCCTCCCTCGGCACCCTCGCCACAATAGTTATTGCTTGGAAGCTTTCGAGTTTCATTGCCGACATCTTCATGGGTGGCAAATCGCTTGCGCTGGCCCTACCCCAACTACAGATTGTTTTAGCAGTGGGGCTGGGAAAGGCTCTATTGATTTGGGCGCAGGAGGCGCTGGCGGTTCGTGCGAGCGCGACCGTGAAGAGTCAGTTGCGCGAAAAGTTTTTAGTATCCATCGGCAAGCTCGGGCCAGCTTGGCTCTCCAAAAATTCGGCGGCCGAATTAAACCTGCTCGCCAATGGTGGGCTAGACGCGCTAGATCCTTACTTCGCCAAATATCTTCCACAATTGGTCTTTACCGTTCTGGCCACACCAACGCTTGCGCTAGTTATCTTCCTCTTAGATCCGATTAGCGGTCTGATCGTTCTTTTCACCATTCCACTGATTCCGCTGTTCATGATTTTGATTGGCATGGCAACCAAGAAAGTTCAAGAGGAGCAGCTGCTCGGCCAACTGCAAATGGCGAATCACTTCAACGAACTCTTGCGAGGTTTGACCACGCTGCGCATATTTTCACGCGCCAACCCACAGATTGAAACGATTGCGAAGGTGAGCGAACGGCAACGAGTTAAAACCATGAAGGTGCTCAGGATCTCGTTTCTTTCAGGGTTCGCACTCGAATTGCTGGCCAGCCTTTCGGTTGCGCTGATCGCAGTTTCAATTGGTCTGCGCCTAGTTAATGGCGATCTCACTCTTTCACTTGGGCTGTTTGTTTTGTTGCTTGCGCCAGAGGCGTATTTGCCGCTCAGAATGGTCGGTGCAAATTTCCATGCAGCCAATGAGGGTGTTACTGCATCGACCAAGGTTCTAGACCTAATCGACTCGGCGAAGGTCGGTGAAGCCCAAGCTACCTTGGCCACTGAGAATCGAATATCGGCCAACTTTGAACTGGGCAAGATCACTGTGATTGACGGGCCTTCGGGTTCAGGAAAAACCACTTTGCTTCGAAGCTTCCTAGGGTTTGTCGAGCAGACCAGGTTTGACTGGGACTGGGTTTCGCCAGAGGCGGGGGATAGAAGGGCCATCTCTGCCTGGGCACCGCAACGAGCCGATTGCTTCAACGGGTCGCTCGCGGCAAACGTGGTCGGGCCAAACCGAACCGTCGACCGCGAGATGTTGACTGAGAGCCTGCGCCTGGCAGCAATCGAGGATGTTCCAGTTGATTACGACCTTGGCGCAAACGGTGCGATGTTGTCTGGCGGCCAAAGGCAGCGCGTTTCGTTGGCGCGCTCTTACTACCGATTGCTCACTCAAGGGTGCACTTTTCTGCTACTTGATGAGCCGATATCGGCACTCGATTCGCAAACCGCCTCGAGGGTCATGCAGGGTATCCAAGAAATCAATCTTCGCGGTGTAACGGTTATTGCGGTGAGTCATCAACGTCAGTTGCTCACTATCGCCGATCGGGTGATTGAGGTGAAACAGTTTGTTTAGTCGATTCAAAATCCTCAGTTTGGGGCTGCCTAGAAATAAGCAGTTTTACATCGGGCTTCTGGTTTCTGGGCTCCAAGCTTTTTCGGTGGTCGCACTCATGGCTTGTTCGGGTTGGCTTATTTCCAGAGCCGCCGAGCAACCGCCCGTCATGTATCTCAGCATCGCCGTTGTCGGGGTTCGCGCCTTTGCTATGGGCCGTGCGGCCTTTCGATATTCCGAAAGAGTCTTATTGCACGACTCGGTATTTCGCCAACTGACCGCTCTTCGACCAAAAATTTTTGCAAAGTTGATTCCGTTCGCTCCAACCGGGTTGGTTCAAAACAACCGAATCGATTCGATGAACCGATTGGTGTCTGACGTTGACGAACTGCAAAACCTTTCGCTTCGCATAATTCCTCCGGTAACGCAGTCGGCAGTTGCGGTTGCCAGCGTCACCATTGCGATGTTGTTCTTTGAACCAAACGTTGCCGCTGTCTTGCTGCTTGCTGCCTTGGTCTCATTCGTGGTCGCTCTGCCACTGGCCGGCCTGCTTTCTAGAAATACTGACCGGGCCTTGGTGAGTCAACGCTCGGCGCTAGCAATGACCACCGGTGACTTTATTGAAAACCTGGAACTGCTAACCGCATACGGTTGGCAGGATGAACAGCTGCAGGAAATCGCCAAGCGTGATGGAAGTTTGCGCTCGGCAAGTTATCGCACTGCACTTTCTTTTGGTGTGGGTTCCGGGTCGATGTTCCTGCTATCCATCGTCTCGGTTTTGGGCTGCGGTTGGTTTGGGGCGCTCTCGGTTATTGAGGGCAGACAACCGGGGGTCATGTTGGCGGTGTTCGTTTTGTTGCCAATCGCGCTCTTCGATGTTCTGGTGGGCCTGCAATCGGTATCGGTCTCTTGGCAGCGCTATCGGGCGTCTGCCTTGCGGGTGAGTGCCCTGCTTGATCGAGAGTTGCCGAAGGAAATTCCTGCCGCTGCCGGTGGCACCGATTTGCCAACTTTTGAAACTCTCGAACTTCGGGCAGTGAGCGCAAACTACCCGGGCAACAAAAAGTTTGCGTTGCAGAATCTTGATCTAACGATAAACGCCGGTGAGACGCTTGCCGTTATGGGAGTTAGTGGGTCTGGAAAAAGCACGCTGATCAACCTCCTGGTTGGTTTTCTGGCACCGGCCGCCGGCGGGTACCTGATTAACGGGAAAACCGTTGACTCATACAACTCCGATTCGATTCGAAGACGCTTTGGTTACCTCGAACAAAACCCGACGATTTTCAACGGTTCGGTGCGTGCAAATCTTGCCTTTGCAAAACCAGGGGTTACCGATTATGAACTTAGAACCGCGCTCGGCAAGGTTGGTCTGCTGGCAATGTTCGAGGCGCGTGAGGGTTTAGAAACCAAGTTGGGTGACAGCGGTGTGCTGATCTCCGGGGGTGAGGCACAGCGACTGGCGCTTGCGCGAGCCTTGATTGCCGACTTTGACCTAATCCTTTTTGATGAACCAACCACAAACGTGAGCGTTGACTTGGGTCTTGAGCTGGTTCAAGATTTACTCAAGATTGCCTCGGTTGAATCGGGCAAGACAGTTATTTTGGTGACCCACGATTCTGAGTCGGCTGCACTGGCTCAGCGCCAAATCCAGCTGCCGTCTTAGTTTGGAATCCGAGACATCAGTCGATGCTCTGCGCAAATAACCGCAGCCGTTTCTGAAAATTCTCGGCATGAAAAACTCCGCCAACATTGGCGTCAAGATCTACCCAGTTGGTCACGGGGCGTATTCCGTGAAGTGAGCTTAGCCCCCAAATTTCGCAACCCGCTAGGCTCGCTGGCGTGGCCGCTTCAAAGCCGGTTTCAAAATTCATTTGCTCGGCGATGGTTAGAACCTCGCGGCTTGTGATGCTGTCCAGGCGTTTCTTGGAAGGCATCGGGGCACAGAGCACATCGCCACGCCACCAAACCAGACCGCAGAGCGCACCCTCGAGCACGTGACCGGATTGGTTTAGCAGCACCGCCTCATCAGCACCGCGAAACATCGCATGCCGACGCAGTTGCATCATGAGACTCAGCTCGGGTCCCTTGATGGATGGGTGTGTGCGCGGGTCAGTTTTGGGGTAGGTCCAGAGCGACATCTCTGCCAGCTGTTTCGGTGCCTCGCGCAGTCTCAGGTAAAGGTGTTTTCCCTCTGCCGCCTCGCCGTGGTATTCAAGTCTAGGAAACCAGCGTCCCGTTAGCGGAAGCAATGTCTTAATCTCGGCAAAGAAACCATCCAGCTGTTTATTTGCTCCACCGTCCACCTCGCGAACCCATTCGGCGAAGCGATTGAAGTGGGCTTCTAGGCCACGCACCATTCCGTTTTCAATCAAGAATGAGTCGGCAACCGCAAGTCTCACCTGCTGTGAATGCTCGGTTATTGGGTGCAATTGACCATCGCGATACTGAAAGAATTGCCCGTAGTCCTCCAAACACCCATCCCCTCGGCTACTCGTCTAGGCTTAAGATTACGACATTTGACCACCGGTTAAAAACCGTGCTGGAAACCGAGTTTTAAGGAAGCCGAGTTTGCAATTTTATTCGCAACGCTTGGATGGCTGGTGTAATCCGGCCGATGTTTTCGTCATGCTCTATGCAGCTGCCGAAAATAACTTTTGGCTCGATCGTGAACATCACTCCTCGGCCAAATACTCGGTTATTGGAACCGGTGAACCAACCGAGATTTCCAACTGGGATGCGCTTGACGCACTTCTCGAGGCGGGGCATTCCGAGTTCGGTTCGATCGACCTTCCCTTTGACTTCAGGCCGGGGTTGGTTGGTTTTATCAACTACGAGGCATCTCAGTTCGCCTTCCTCAATGTCAAGCACGCGGTGGTCTTTGACCACGCCAAGCGCAGGATGTATTTCCTCGGCATGTTTGAGGCCAAGTCGGATTTCGTGGTTTGGGTGCACGCGGCATTTCTGAGGCTGTCTCTAGCAGGCGGTCAACAGGCGGCCTACCGTCATCGCAGTGCTAAAACCGGCATTGTTTCGAAACCGCAACTCAGGCATTCCGCAAATCGATATTTGCAAATGATTGAGGACTCTCAGGCTCGAATCGCACTCGGCGACGTTTATCAGATTTGCCTCACGAATAGCATTTCGATGAATCACGACCTTGATGAGTTGTTGGTCTTCATGAAGTTGCGCATCAGCAACCCGGCACCTTACGCCTGTTTCATTCGCTACGGTAATCAAACCCTGGTGAGCTCTTCGCCCGAACAATTTCTTGCTTTGAATCGGTCCGGGGAGGTTTCCACAAAACCAATCAAGGGAACGCGGCGACGGAGTGATAACCAAGCCGAGGATGCCGCTTTGGCAGCAGAGCTCAAGAATGACCCCAAGGAGCGCGCCGAGAACCTAATGATTGTTGATCTGATGAGAAACGACATTGGTCGAGTCAGCCTCCCGGATTCCATTCAGGTGAAAAACCTCTTTGCGATTGAAAGTTATGCAACCGTGCACCAATTGGTGAGCACGGTTAGCGCACAACTGGCCGCCGGTGAAAACGTGGTTTCCCTCTTGAAGTCCGCTTTCCCGGGTGGGTCAATGACCGGCGCTCCAAAGCAAAAGGCGCAAGAGATCATTCAGGAATACGAGGGTGCGCCAAGGGGGATCTACTCGGGTATCGCGGGATTCATCGGTTTCGACGGTGCAGCCGAATTCGGAATGATTATTAGGAGTTTGATTTTCGAGGCTGACAAGCTGACGATTGGAATCGGCGGGGGAATTACCTCCGATTCCGATCCGCTGGCCGAGTTAGCAGAAACCAAACTAAAAGCAAAGGCACTGCTGACAGTGCTTGGCGCCCAAGACCCCTGGGCATAGTTGGTAACCTTGAACCACAAACAATGAAGCCAGAGCCATCCTCTAGTTTTTACCGAAAAGTGAGCAAATGACCGAAGCAGCGCCGCGCGATTCAGACTCGACCGAAATCGCATCCGAATACGATGTTTTCGCGATTCAAGACAAGTGGCTACCTGTTTGGGATGACCTTCGCCCCTTCGATTCCGGCAGACCGGATGACGAACGGCCAAAGAAGTACGTGCTCGACATGTTCCCTTATCCATCGGGGGATTTGCACATGGGCCACGCCGAGGCCTACGCGCTTGGCGACGTGATTGCTCGTTACTGGGCTCAGCGTGGCTTCAACGTCATGCACCCGATTGGCTGGGATTCCTTCGGCCTTCCAGCCGAGAACGCCGCCATCAAGCGAGGTCTTGACCCGAGAGGTTGGACCTACGACAACATTGCCCAGCAGCGTGCCTCGATGCGTCGATACGCGTGTTCATTTGACTGGGATCGCGTGCTTGTCACGAGCGACCCGATTTACTACCGCTGGAACCAGTGGCTCTTTCTTGAGTTCTACAAAAAGGGATTGGCTTACCGCAAAAACTCGCTCGTCAACTGGTGCCCTAGCTGCCAAACGGTTTTGGCAAACGAACAGGTAGTTCAGGGCCTTTGCGAGCGTTGCGACAGTGTGGTCACCAAGAAGGCCCTTACGCAGTGGTTCTTCAAGGTAACCGATTACGCTGATCGTCTGCTTGACGACCTAGACACTCTCGAGGGCAACTGGCCTTCCAAGGTGCTGAGCATGCAACGCAACTGGATTGGTCGTTCACACGGCGCAGACGTTGACTTCGTAATCGAGGGTCGCGAACAGCCGGTCACCGTTTACACCACTCGACCAGACACCCTATTTGGGGCAACCTTCATGGTGGTCGCTCCGGATTCTGATTTGGCCGCCGAGTTGGCCAGCGGGTCATCTGCCGAAGTGCGAATGAAGTTTCAGGATTACCTTGAGACAGTCAAGAAATCCAATGACATCGAGCGTCTCAGCACAGAGCGTGAAAAGACCGGTGTCTTCCTCGATCGTTTCGCAGTCAACCCGGTCAACGGTGAGCGTCTGCCCATTTGGGTCGCCGATTACGTCCTCGCCGATTATGGCCACGGGGCAATCATGGCGGTTCCGGCTCATGACCAACGCGACTTTGATTTTGCCAAAACCTTTGGTCTGCCAATCATCACGGTGGTTGACACCGGTGAGGGTGACCCGATCGAGACTGGCACGCCAACCACCGGTGACGGCGTTTTGGTCAATTCCGGAGTGCTAAATGGCCTCGATAAAAAATCTGCAATCGAGAAAATCGTTGGGATTCTTGCCGAAGAAGGCCTTGCCAAACAATCGAAGAATTACCGCTTGCGTGACTGGTTGATCAGTCGCCAGCGCTACTGGGGCACCCCGATTCCGATCATCCACTGCGAAACCTGTGGCGAGGTGCCTGTTCCAGCCGATCAGTTGCCTATTGAGCTGCCTTCCACCGAGGGTCTTGACCTCTCACCAAAGGGAACCTCACCGCTTGGTGGGGCCACCGACTGGGTGAATGTGTCTTGCCCAAACTGTGGTGAACCGGCAAAACGAGATACTGACACGATGGATACCTTCGTGGACTCGTCTTGGTATTTCCTCAGGTTCCTCTCACCAAAGTCAACCACCGAGGCTTTTTCGAAGCAGGCTGCCAAGGATTGGGCACCGGTTGACCAGTATGTCGGGGGAGTAACCCACGCGATCTTGCACCTGCTCTATGCCAGATTCTTCACCAAGGTGCTACACGATTTGGGCCACATTGAGTTTGACGAACCGTTCACACGCCTGCTGAATCAGGGAATGGTTTTGATGGGTGGCTCGGCGATGAGCAAGTCGCGCGGCAACCTGGTGCGCCTGAGTGACCAGCTGGACGAGCACGGAGTCGATGCCATTCGCCTGACCATGGCCTTTGCCGGGCCTCCGGAGGACGACATTGACTGGGCCGACGTTTCACCTAGTGGAGCGGCTAAGTTCTTGGCCCGCGCTTGGCGAATCGCAAATGATGTTTCATCGCAACCTGGTGCCGACTTCAAGACTGGCGACGCGGCAACTCGCAAAGCAACTCACGTTTTCCTTCGCGATTTCAGTGCGCAGATTGAAGGCTTCAAGTTCAACGTTGCGGTTGCCAAGGTAATGGAACTCGTCAATGTGCTTCGCAAGGCAATCGACTCCGGGGTCGGTTCCGCCGATCCGGCTGTGCGCGAAGGCGCTGAGGAAATAGCTAAAGCGCTAAGCCTCTTTGCTCCGTACACCGCCGAGGACAT